>JABXHG010000581.1 GCA_013393545.1 Alteromonadaceae bacterium
GGAGGTGGAAATTGAAGTCGGGGTAGGCGTTAGAAATTGGGATGACAGGGATCTGGGTTTTTGCGTTGCAAAGTGGCGGAATAGTTACTTTGGCAAAGTGTCTACTGAGACGGAGAGAAAAATCATAACCAATGCAGGCACGGCGACGCCCACTACACTGCGCCTTCGGCTCCATTCCGCAGGCGCGCATGCTGCAAGCGTTGAGGCTGTAGAAAAAGGTCGAAGATCTGTCTTGGGTCGAAATTGTTTAATAAATAAGCTAAAAATAGGGCCTATTCTTAAAATCTGAAGCACTTATGATTGAAAACACTTCCAGATTTTACGTAGGAACGCGGTCGGACAAAGGGGCGGGAGTTTTTCTACAGCCTCGTTATGGGGTAACCCGACGCCGCCAGTAGCCTGGCTTTCTTGAGTGGTGGGCAAAAGCAACGACTATGATAGTTCGGTCTTTTTCGATGGTTATGAGCGAGAAAGGGAATCTACGGAGTATAAGCTGTCTCGCCCCGGCTGCTGCGGCCTTGTAGGAAACTGGAACAATTGGCGGATTTGGTTCTTCGAATTCTGTGGCAGCTTCCCTGCTGACTCTTACTTGCAAAGTGATCAGCCTCCGATTCGAGCCCTGGCGCGGGACAAAACTTCCTTTGGATCAAGTAGCTCTGCTTCTCCTGACTCAATCTGCTGGATTCTTCGACAGATCTCACGATCCCAGGCCTCTACAACACTGTCCTCTTCAGGGCCGTCTAAACTGGCCATCAGGTCTCTGGCTAAACTAGCACGCTCTTGCTCAGAGAGGGTCAGGGCAGCATTTCTTAGGGTTTCGAGCTCTACCGCAGTCATTTGACACTCCGTGGAGATAGGCATGAGTAAATGATGCAGGATGTTTTACCCCATAACAAGACCAAAGACAGCGACAGCTTTTCCGTTGCGGCCTCGCCGCAACACAACACACGCCTGCAAACTAAAGATACTTCGCAATAGGCAGCCAGGACAGAAAACGGGACTTCATTCTGGTCCAGAGCCCCACTTGCGGCTCGTGATCATAGCGCTCCTCCCCGGACTGCCAGATCAGGTCATCGTTCTCGTCCAGGCTTACCTGCCAGCTGTTTTCCGATGCCATGGCGTAGCGGATGTCGTCGGCTACGGTTTGGGCCATTTCCGGGCTGTGGATAATCAGAATCGTCTCTCCATTCAGGTAGATTGACCGAAGGTTCACGTTGAAAGAGCCAATGAACAAGGTCTCCCGGTCAAACACCACGGCTTTGGAGTGCAGAGTTATTCCCCCTTGGCGGCAGGCTGCGGCATCTGCCACCCAGCGCCAACAGGCGGGCGCATCGGGCCGCAATTCGTACAGCTCAATGCCATGTTCCAGCATCGCCCTGCGCCAGCGGGCGTAGCCCGAGTGGTTGGTCACCAGATCATTGGTGGCCAGGGAGTTGGTGAAAGCGATCACCGGCACCTCCGGATTGCCGAGGCCACTGGTGCCGTTCAGTTCTTCATCGGTAAGTATCAGATAAGCCGACTCAATCAGAATCTCGTTCTCGGCCGCATTCGCCAGTCGATACAGCGCCTGTGCGGTGGCTTTCGGGGTGTCGGCATCGATTTCCGGATTATCCGGCAGCGGATCAAACACCAGTTCTGCCGGTGCCTGTGTCACTGTTGCCAGCAGCTGATCCAGATAATTCCGTGCCGCGTTCACCGTGGCCGGCGGTCTGGCCCGCAGGTCTGGTTTGTCGTTGCCCTCAGTTTCGACACTGGCCTGCCATGGCAAGGGTTCCCCCGGTTCCGGCTGGTACAAGCGGTTTAGCGGATAGGTCCAGGTGTTTTGCCAATAGGCCTGGAAGCTGTCGCCCAGGGCTTCAACCAGCGGGCCAAGCACCAGTACATCCCGGTCGCGGGTGTTCTGCAGCGGATCCTCGTCGAAATACTCGTCGCCAACATTACGGCCGCCGGCGATACCCGCTTGGCCATCCACCACGAAACTCTTGTTGTGCATGCGCCGGTTCACCCGATCAAAACTGGCGGCCAAGGAAAGCAGACGGCTAACCCCCGAGCGGGGCCGTACCGGGTTGAAAACACGCACGGTAATACCAGGGTGTGCATCCAGCCCGGCAAACAGGGCCTCATTTCCAGCCAGGTTGATGTCGTCCAGCAGCAACCTCACCCGCACGCCCCGGTCAGCAGCGGCCATGAGGCGGCCGGCAAGGTAACGGCCGGTCTTGTCATCATTCCAGATGTAATACTGGGCATCGATGCTCTGGCTCGCCGCCTCAATCAGTGCCGCTCGGGCCAGAAAGGCCTCGCGCCCGGTATTGAGCAGGGCAAAGCCAGACTGGCCGCTTTGCGGGTCCAGGTGTCGGGTTCGTTGGTCAAACAAATATGAGTCAGCCACAATGTCAGCTCCCGAATCCTGGCTGTGTTCCAGCGGCGCCAGGCCGCCGGCGCAACCGGCCAGAAGCCCCGCGAACAGCGTAACCAGACATAGCCTGTATCCGCTGCGGACTACCCCGGTGGTCATACTGGCGCACTAACCATCAACGCAAAATCACCAGCGGTTTTTCGGAGGTTTTCAACATCTTGGCGGTATTGCTGCCGACAAAAAACTCGCGAATACGGGAACGGCCGTAAGCGCCCATTACCAACAGATCAATATTGTGTTCTTCCTGGTACTGATGCAGAACAGGCTCAACGTCGCCGGCCCGGATAGCCAGGGTGATTTCCACGTCCAACCCGGACAACATCTGTTCGGCCTTTCGTAGCTGCTCCCAACGGTCAGCTGTGTCCGCACCCACCATTACCAGGTGCAGCGGCATGCCCTTGAGTACCGGGCTGGAGGAAATCAGTTTTACGCCCTTGAAGGCGGCTTCGCTGCCATCGAAAGCCACCATTGCGGTTTTCGGTTCGGTGTACTCATCCGGCACCAGCAGAATCGGGCGATGGGCGCTGCGAATCACGGTTTCCAGCTGGCCGCCGGGGTGCAGATCCCGGTCGGAACTGCTCTCGCCGTGCAGCCCCATCACGAATAGCCGGGTATCTTTTTCCAACGCCTGGATGGATTCCACCAGGGTGCCGTGGCGCTGGCGTTTCACCGCCTCGGTCAAGCCACTTTCCTGGACCCGTTCTTCGGCCTTGTCCAGCAAATGGTGCCCGTGCTCCCGGGCCAGCTTGGCGCGTTTACGATCCAGCTCCGCTAGCTCATCCAGCAACTGTTCGCGGCTACCCAGGCCAATGTTGCCCGCCAGATCCGGCTCGGACGGGTATTTTTCCTCGTCCAGCACGTGCAACAGCATCAATGGGGTCTGTGTGTGCCGGCTGGCCCAGGCACCATAATCACACACCGCCGGGGCCGCGCGGGAATCGTCAATACAGGACACGATTTGCAACATCTTCCACCTCGCCATGAAATCACTATGCTTGTTATTGTGGCAGCTAACTTTATGATCTTGCGTTGCTGTGGCACATTTTTTCGCCTTGAATCACAGATATAGTGCCGCAAATCCAGTCGCTTGCGAACCCAGACCAATTGGAGTTTGAATACATGGATGATGTCGCCAGCCAGTTCCTGGCCAACAACCAGACTACTTTTCACCTGGCCATTGCCCTGTTGCTAGGTGCAATTGTCGGCCTGGAGCGGGGCTGGGATGCCCGTGACCAAAAATCCGGTGAGCGCATTGCCGGCATCCGCACTTTTTCGCTGGTCGGTCTGCTAGGTGGCATATCGGCGCTGCTGGCTGCCGAGATCACCGTCTGGGCCTTTCCGGTACTGCTGCTGAGCGTGGTTGGCATGGGCCTGGTGGCCTACAGCGAGCGCCTGGAACATATTCGGAATTTCAGCATTACCGGCCTGGTGGGCATGGTACTTACCTTCTGCTTCGGCGCGGTGGCCGTGGCGGTAGACCCGGTGATTGCCACGGCCTCTGCCGTCGTCACCGCCATCATCCTGGACAACAAAACGGAGATTCACGGCTGGGTGCAGAAGCTGCAATCCCACGAACTGGACGCGGCACTGAAACTGCTGCTGATCTCTGTAGTGATGCTGCCCCTGCTGCCGAATGAAAAAATGGGCCCGGGCGGCGTACTCAACCCGCGCGAGATCTGGTACATGGTGGTGATGATTGCCTCCATCTCGTTTGTTGGCTACTTCGCCATCCGGGTGGCGGGCGCCCGTAAAGGCATACTGTTCACCAGCCTGTTCGCCGGGTTGAGTTCCTCCACCGCGCTGACTCTTCACTTTTCCCGGCAGGCGGCGAAAAATCCGGATTTCAGCCCGCAATTCGCTGCCGGCATCCTGATTGCCTGCGGCACCATGTTTCCGCGCATTCTGATCTACTGCCTGATCATCAACACCGCCCTGCTACCCAGTCTGGTATGGCCGGTGGTAACCATGACAGCCCTGCTCTATGGCCCGGCCTTTCTGATCTGGCGCCGGCATGCCCGCCAGCTGCAGGTCAGCCAGCCAAGCCTGAGCCAGAACCCGCTGGATTTGTCCTCCGCGCTGGTGTTTGGTGTACTGCTCACCGGTATTTTGTTGCTGGGCGAGTTTCTCAAGAACAGCTTTGGTGATGCCGGTATTTACGCACTGGCCGCCACCTCCGGTGTGGCCGATGTGGATGCCATCACCCTGTCGCTGACCCGCATGTCCAACAACAACCTGGCCATGGACGTGGCAGTGATCGGCATTGTCATCGCGGCTGCCGTGAACAATCTGGTGAAATCCGGCATGGCCTGGAGCATTGGCAACCGCCAGGCCGGCCTGATGGTGGGTGTTCCGATGGTTCTGTCGTTGGCGGCGGGCCTGCTGGTGGCTTGGCTGCAGTAGCTCTCAGCCGGCCCGGCGAAACGTCAGGTTGTAACGGTAGGGACCGGTCAGCGAGTGGTCTCCGGCTTTCAGGGTCAAAACCCCGTGATAGTTGAGCCGCGCCGGCCCGCCCCAGACCAGCACATCGCCGTGTTCCAGCAGAATCCGCCGGGGTTTGTCGCTGCGCCGGCGCCCTCCCATTTGAAACGCAATGGGCAAACCAAGAGACACCGAGACAATCGGCCAGGCATAGTCCTGCTCATCCCGGTCCTGGTGCAGCCCCATTTTAGCGCCACGCTCATAACGGTTAATCAGGCAGGCATCCGGCACAAAACCGGGAAAACCGGCTTCTCTGGCTGCGCTTTCTGCCAGCTCGATGAAACAATCGGGCATGGCGGGCCATGGCTGGCCCGTTTGCGGGTCTTGTGGCTGGTACCGGTAGCCGGCCCGGTCGGTTACCCAGCCCAGCGGCCCTGCGCAGGTCATGGCGGCCGACATGGCGTGCCCGCCGGGGGTGATCATCTTGCGAAAGCTCGCCTGGCGGGTGATTTCGGCTATGCTGTCCAGTAAGTCTTTTGCCCTTGCCGAAGCAAAACGGCGCAGAACAAAAACACCATCAGCCTCCCGCTCCAGCCACCACTCCGGGGTTTGCGGGTCAAATAAATCCAGCGTCATGGTTACTTCCGCTCAGTTACATTGACACGTTTCAGGATATCGTCTGTCGGCGGGTTCATGAACCTTTGAGCAAAAATCCGTATAGTAGGGCCCTCAAACAACACTCAAGGATTTTCAATGCTGTTTGCCTTCTTTATCGGCGGCCTGATCGGTTATGCCTTTGGCCGCTTCCCCGGATTTCTGATTGGCGGTGCGCTGGCTGTTTTTCTGGTCAAGCGGATTAAAAGGCGGGTTATCAACCGCCTGCAGGAAATGCAGGGCGGCTTTGTCGATTCTGTATTCGCCGTAATGGGCGCGCTGTGCAAAGCCGACGGCCAGGTGACGCAGGATGAGATCGATACCGCCGAGGCCATGTTCCTGCGCTTTCGCCTGAATGAAGAGCAAAAAGCACGGGCCAAGGCCGCCTTCAACCGGGGCAAATCACCGGATTTTGATCTGGATGCCGAGCTGGATCATTTCCTGCGCACGTCCGGCCGTCAGCCGGCCTTTTTGCAGATGTTCCTGCAGGTTCAGGTTTCCGCCGTGGCCGCAGACGGCCAGGTACACCCGGCCGAACACGAGATGCTGGTGCGCATTGCCCGCCGCCTGGGCCTGCCGGAAAGCCAGGTGGACCAGCTGGAAGCCATGCTGCGCGGTGCCCACGCCGGGCACGCGGGCGGCGCTTCCAACTACTCCAGCACACAACAGATTGATGATGCCTATAAGGTGCTGGGCGTGAGCTCGGACGCATCGGATCAGGACATCAAGCGGGCCTACCGCAAGCTAATGAGCGAGAACCACCCGGACAAACTGGCCGGGCGCGGCATGCCTGAAAGCATGCGGGAGATGGCGGAAGAGCGTACCCGTGAAATCAGCCACGCCTATGACGTGGTGAAAGAAGCCCGTAGCAAAGCGCAATAACGACAGATTTGATTCTTCCAGCAGGTGGTGGGCCTTCCCAAAACCGTGCGGAGCCAGGGATGGCGGAGCTCGAGCGCTACAGGGATGTATTCACAGCGTGTTTTGGGAAGGCCCACCACCTGCTGGATAGCCCTCAAAACCACCGAGGCACGCGCTGGCGATAAGCCTCGTACTCCTCCCCGAACTGCCGCGCCAGCACCTTCTCTTCTTCCCTCGCCTGCCGGGTAATCACCAGCACACCCGCCACCAGGCACACCAACGTGAACACACTGGGCAGCGCCAGGAAAAAGCCGAACTGGCCCGCCATTACCGCCAGAAACAGTGGATTTCGACTGCGGCCGAAGGGACCACCCGTCACCAGCTTGCGCCGGCCTTCCCCGTCATCAATGCCGGACCGCCAGTCCTCGTGCATGTAAGCCTGCAGATAATTCACCATGGTGAAAGAAGCCATCAGCACCAGCATGCCGGCCAACAACACCGGCCATTGGTAAAGCAGCGGGAATACACCCAGCCAGGGGTCGATCTCAAGGCCGATGCGCAACAGGCAGATCAGCAGAATGAAGGCCCGGAACACGTTAAAGATATGGCGATGCCACCAGGTAGCTTTGCCCCGGGCACCGTAGTGGATATGGGAGAAGCCCATACGGTCAGACAACCCGATGGTTCGGGCGGAGAACTGCAAGCCTATCATCAGAAAGAAAATGCCCAGAAAGTGGCGGACAAGCGGCTCTACGAGCTCCATTAACGATTCCGGTTCAGAAAATGAAAGTTCAGCATAAAGCCGGTCGCTTGCTATGGAAAGTGATATCGATCAATCCACAAAATGATAAATTTTAATGATTATCCAGCCATTGGCGCTGATCGTCCGGGAGCTGATCGAACAAGGTGAGCACCCGGATAAAACTCTGTTCAGGCGCCGAAAACAGATCTAACGGCTCTCCGTAAACCGGATGCATCAACCGCAGACGGGTCGCGGCCAGCATCAACCGCCCTTCCCCAAACCGCTCAGCAAAATACCGGTTGTGGCGGCCACGGCCGTGGTTGGCATCGCCAATAATCGGGTGGCTGATGTGCTTCATGTGTCGGCGTAGCTGGTGCTTACGACCGGTCTTCGGTTGCAGCTCAACCAGGCTATAGCGACTGGTGGGGTAGCGTTCGATGGCAACCGGTATCTCGGTGGTGGCCAGTCGCCGGTAATGGGTCAGCGCCTCGCGCACCGGCTGCGGCTCGTGCTTTTTGCGCTTGTCGTCCGGCTCCTCACGCAACGGGTGATCAATCACGCCCGACTCCGGTGCCCAGCCCCTTACCATAGCCAGATACGTTTTCGACACCTCGCCGGCCATCATCGCCTGCCCCAGCACCCTGGCGGTTTCCGGGTCCCTGGCAAACAGCAACACACCGGAAGTTGGCCGGTCCAGCCGGTGCACCGGGTATACATGTTCCCCACCGTTCAGCGCCCGAGCGTACTGCAGGGCAAATTCGGTTTCGTGCTTGTCGATCGGGCTTCGGTGCACCAACAAGCCGGCCGGCTTGTGCACCGCCAGAAGCCACTGGTCTTGATAAATTTCACGCAGTGGATTGGCGAAATCAGTCATGCTCGTCTCCACTGCCGATCAGTCTACGAAAGCGCTGGCCGGAGGCCTCGCCGAGTACCAGCAATACCGGCGTTACCAACAAGGTCAGGAAAGTAGCGAACGCCAGCCCGCCGGCGATGGCACTGGACAGCTGGGTCCACCATTGGGTGGAAGGAGCGCCCAGACCCAGGCTGGGCGATAGTAGGTCCACGTTAACCCCAAGCACCATAGGCATAAGGCCCAGTACGGTCGTGACTGCCGTCAGCAGCACCGGCCGAAAACGCAGGCAACCGGTTTCCAGGGCGGCATCGAACGCGGACTGCCCGTCCTTCCTCATCTGATTGAAGGTGTCGATCAGAATGATGTTGTTGTTCACGACGATCCCCGCTAGAGCGATGATGCCCATACCCACCATGACCACGCCAAACGGTTGACCGTTGAGCAGCAGGCCCAGCAACACCCCGGCGGTGGACAGCACAATGGCGGAAAGCACCAGCAGGGTCTGATACAGGGAATTGAACTGGGTCAGCAGGATCAGCACCATCAGCCCGATGGCCACCAGGAACGCGGAGGTCAGGAAATTGGCCGCCTGCTGCTGGTCCTCGTTTTCCCCGGCGGCGCGAACGGAAATGCCCTCCGGCGGTTCGGGCATCTGTGCCTGCAACGTCTGCAACAGTTCGTCCATTTGCCGCCCCGCTGCCACGTCCGACTTGATCGTAATGGTGCGCAGCCCATCCACACGCACCACGGTGCCGGTCTTGTTGCCGGATTCCAGGGTCACAAACTGGGAAAGCGGCACCTGTCCCCGTGGCGTATTAATGGTTTGTCGCTCCAATTGATCCAGTTCGCGCCACTCGCGGGGCACCCGCACGGCGATGTCCACTTCATCGCGCACATCTTCCGGGCGGTAGGTGGCCAGCACCAAACCATTGGTCACCAATCTCACGGCGCTGCCAACACTCAACACATCGGTACCAAAACGGGCCGCCGCTTCCCGATCCACTTTCAGGCGCCACTCGAGACCGGGCAGGCTGCGGTCATCCTCAATATCCACAAAGCCGCCGATGGCCCGCATGCGCGCCTCGATCTGGTCTACGTAGTTATCCAAGTCGTTGCCATTGCGGCTACTCACCTGCAATTCGATGGGCTTGCCCTGGGCGGGCCCGCCTTCCTGTTTTCGGAATTCCAGTTTTATACCGGGAATGTCGGCGGTGCGTTGCTGGAAATCATCCAGGATCTTGCTGGCCGGGCGCCGGGTGAACCAGTCATTGAACTGGAACTGCAACACGCCAATCACATCCGGCGCCATCTGGTTATCCGCGCTGATCATGGAGCGGGCGTAAAGCGCCTTCACCTCTGGCATGCCCTGCAGCCGCTGCTCCACTTCCCGGACAATCGCATCCCGCTCCCAGACCGAAAGATCGCCCCGGGCACGCACCTGCACCTGGGCCGAATCCGGCTCCACGCTGGGGAAGAATTCCACGCCATGGTTGAAGCGGCCATAGGCGGCGTAGATCAGCACGATCAGTACCAATGCCCCCAGCAGTGACAGGCCCGGCCGTCGCAGCAACACCGCCAGAACCTTACGGTATACGCCCATGGCGCGGCTTTCCAATTCCGGCTGCCGGGCCCGACGACCACCACTGACACCGCCCATGACCGGCAGGAACACCAGCGCCATTGCCAGGGAGGCCAGCAGGCAAATCAGCACGGTCATGGGCAGGTACTTCATGAACTCGCCCACCACACCGGGCCAGAACAGCAGCGGCACAAATACTGCCAGGGTGGTGGCGGTGGAGGCGATCACCGGCCAGGCCATGCGCGAGGCGGCCGCTACCCAGGCGGCCCGGGATGACTGGCCTTCGTCCAGGTTACGGTCCGCCAGCTCGGACACCACAATGGCACCATCCACCAGCATGCCGGCAACGAGAATAAGGCTGAACAAAACCACGATGTTGAGGGTGTGCCCCATGCCCCAGATCACCAGGATGCCGGTCAGGAAGGCACCGGGAATGGTCAGCCCCACCAGCAGAGCCGAGCGCGGCCCCATGGCGGCAATCACCACGATGATCACCAGCACGATGGCGGTCAGCACGTTGTTAAGCAGATCCGACAAGACATCCTGGACTTCGTCGGACTGATCCATGATGTAGCGGATGTCGAGGGTATCCGGCAGGTTGTTCTGCGCCTGATCAATCAGCGCGCGGATCTGGTCCACCGTCTCAATGATATTGGCTCCCGAGCGCTTGGAGACTTCCAGCACCAGGGCCGGTTCACCGTTGATGCGGGCAAAGCCGGTGGGGTCTTTGAAGGTGCGTTGTAGCATGGCGACGTCACCAAAGGTAATCACAGTATCGCCACTCACCTTCACCGGCATGGCCATGACATCCTCGATATTCTCGATCACCCCCGGCACTTTCAAGGCCATCCGGCCGTTGCCGGTGTCCAGTGAGCCCGCCGCTACCAATTGGTTGTTACGGCTGACCAGTGAAGCCAGCTGGTCGAAATCAACGCCATAGCTCTCCAGCACCTGCGGGTCCACCACGATTTCCAGCAGGTCTTCCCGGTCGCCGCCGATCTCAACTTCCAGCACTTCGGGGATGGCTTCAATGGAATCCTGTAGCCGCCGGGCAATGGTGATCAGCTCTCGCTCAGACAAGGGACCCGACAGGCCGATCGACAACACCGGGAACAAGGATACGTTGATCTCGTGCACGCGCGGCTCATCCGCCTCTCGGGGCAGCTTGCTGCGGGCCGTGTCCACCTTTTCCCGCACGTCCTGCAGGGCCTTGTCCGGATCAAACCCGGCGTCGAACTCCAGCATCACCGAAGCATGCCCTTCGGCGCCGGTGCTGCGCATCTCTTTGATACCTTCCAGCGAACGCAGCTCCTGCTCCATGGGCCGGATCAACAGCCGCTCGGCGTCTTCCGGGCTGATGCCGTCCAACGTCATGGCCACGTAGATCATGGGAATGGTGACGTCGGGGTTCGATTCCTTGGGAATGGTCTGGTAAGCCGCCAGGCCGCCCAGGATAAGGAAGAGAAAAGTCAGCAGCGTGGTCCGGCTGCGATCCATGGCTGCGGAAATCAGTGCCTGCATGGGTCAGCCCCGGGTTTCGGATTCTGCAACGGGTATTACCCGCTCGCCATCGGCCACGAACCCGCCACCCCGCGTAATCAGGCGGATCTCATCCGGCAGGCCGGTCACCCAGGCACCGTCGGTTGAAACGCTCAACAGGGTCACGGGTTCGAACACCACCTGGTCCCGGTCATTCACGTATTTCACACCCGGGCGGCCTTCTTCGTTCAGCGAGAGATAAGCCGGGGAGATGAACATCGCCGGCTGTTCCGGCAGCAAAATTCGCAGGCTGGCCGATCCCCCGGCCACCCGCTTGAGTTCGGGGTTATCCAGCACCGCTTCCACCTGGAAGGTGCGCGTTGTCGGATCGGCGGCGCTGGCCACAAAACTGACGGTGCCCTTGAGCGTGCCGCCATCCAGCAGGTCCAGCGCCACCGCCTGGCCGGGGGTCACCCGGTGTACCCGCTGCTGGGGCACCTGGCCGGTGGCCTTGAGCCTGTCGATTTGCACCAGTTCATACAGCGGGCTACCCACCTGCACCAGCGTGCCGGAATCCACTTCACGAGCATTAATCACGCCATCGAACGGCGCTTTGGGCTGGAGGTATTGCAGGGTGAGTTCGGCGGCGGTCAGTTCCGCCCGGGCCGCAGCCAGTTCGCTCTGCAACCCCAGGATGTCAGTTTCCGCCGCCAGGTTGTTGGATCTCAGGCGACGGGCGGCGGCCAGATCCGCCTCCAACTTGCGAACGCTCGCCCGCCAGCGTTCCACCACGGCGTCCCGACCGTCGTTCGACAGCGTCAGCAGGGGCTCGCCGGCCTCCACTCGCTGGCCCAATTCCACATGCAGTTGTTCAACGGTGCCACCGGCTCGGGCGCTGACCATGACCGATTGCCAGGGCTCCAGTTGCCCCTGCAGTTTCAGGGAAGGCTGGTAGGCCTGGGCCTTGAGGGTCTGTACTTCAACTCGGGTGGGTTCGTCGCTTTCCTGCTCCGGCTCGGGCGGGGGCTCGTCGCTGGCCATCCGGATTTCGCCAGTGGCCATCCAGACAACGAGCGCCACGATTACCAGCAGGGAAAGACCAAATGAACTCCATTTTCCTCTAGTCATTAAAGGCTCGCGTTTAAAAAGTGTTGCATCCAGCTAAAAAACTGAGGTAGATTTTACACACATTATTCGAATCAATTCAGAGCAGATTGTCGATTTCATGAATTTCAACGCCGTAGTCGTCCTGGTGAAGCTTGTCCTGGTGGTCGTGGTACCGTCCGGGGGCTTTTTCGTGGACAGACAGGTGAGATAGCAGATACGACAACCTGACAAGACACGACAAGGCCCCCGGCACCGCAAGGTTCCGGGGGCTTTTTTTTTGCACCGAAAAAAAGGGAAACGACCATGAACGGCGCACAGCACATCCTCGACGCGTTCCACCGCCATCACATTGGCACGGTTTTCGGCTATCCGGGCGGCTGCAGCATGCCGCTTTACGATGCCCTGGTGGATGATGTCGGTGTCGAGCATGTGCTTTGCCGCCACGAGCAGGCCTGTGCCCTGGCCGCCGATGGCTACGCCCGCGCCAGCGGCAAGCTGGGTGTTTGCATTGCCACCTCTGGTCCCGGCGCCACCAACCTGATCACCGGGGTGGCCAACGCCCACCGGGATTCCATTCCCATGCTGGTGATCACCGGCCAGGTGGCCTCCGGCATGATTGGCACCGACGCCTTCCAGGAAACCGACGTACTGGGCATGACCCTGGGTATCGTTAAACACAGCTATCTGGTGGATAACGCCGAACAGCTGCCGGCGATCATGGAAGAAGCCATGAGCCTCGCCCAGAGCGGGCGGCCCGGGCCGGTCTGGATCGACATTCCCAAGGACATTTTGCTGACAGAAGTGACAGCCCCAGCACCGACTGAAGCACAACACGAAGAAAGCCGAACACCGGACATCTCCGAAGCGCTGGCCATGCTTCGCGAGGCCAAACGCCCCTTGCTCTACAGCGGCGGTGGCGTTTCTCTGGCCAATGCCGAAGACAGTTTCCGGGCCTTCGCCGACGCCTCGGCCATGCCCGGCGTGGCCACGCTCAAAGGCATCGGCAATGCCGGCAAGCACAACCCGAACGACTTGGGCATGCTCGGCATGCACGGCTCCCGGGCCGCCAACCGGGCGGTGGAAGAATGCGATTTACTGTTCATTGTAGGCGCCCGACTGGACGACCGCGCCACCGGCAAGCTGGACGGTTTTGCGCCCAATGCGCGCACCATTCACATTGACGCGGACGCGGCGGAAATCAACAAGTTGCGAGCCACGGATGTTGCCCTGCGCGGTGATCTGATCGGCATTCTGGCCGCGTTCACCCGCGAGCTGGAAGCCCAGCCCTTGGCCATCGACGAGTGGCGGGGCCAGTGCCAGACATGGCGCACCACCGGCGGTTTCCAGGCCGCCGACAACGAAGAACCCCTCGCCCCGATCACCGGCCCGGCCTTCATCCGACAGCTCTCGCGCATCACCCCCGACAACGCCATCATCGCCTGCGACGTGGGCCAGCACCAGATGTGGGTGGCCCAGCACTACCACTTCGACCACCCGCGCCACCACCTGACCAGCGGCGGCCTGGGCACCATGGGCTACGGCCTGCCTGCGGCCATCGGGGCGCAGTTCGCCAACCGGGAAAGCACGGTGATCAACGTCACCGGCGATGGCTCGTTCATGATGAACGCCCAGGAGCTGGCCACCATCCGCCGCTACAACCTGCCGCTGAAGTTAATCATTCTGGACAACCAGTGCCTGGGCATGGTCCGCCAGCAGCAGGAGCTGTTCTACAACAACCGGGAAAGCCAGATCGACCTGGACGACAACCCGGATTTCGTGGCCATGGCGCGGGCCTTTGATATTCCATCGCTGCACATCGAACGCACCGACCAGATCCGCCGAGGCATCGAAACCATCCTGGCCTACGATGGCCCGATGCTGCTGCACGTGGCCATCAGCCGCGAAGAGAACGTCTGGCCGATTGTTAAGCCCGGCGCCAGCAACAAGGAAATGATCGACGAACCCAAGCGCACCACCACTGCCAAGAAGGAACAGGTAGCATGAACCCGAACCAAGAGAACGCGGCCCCAAGCTACACCCTGAACTGCCGCATGGCGCAGGAAGCCGCCGCCATCGAACGCCTGTGTCAGGTGGTGCGCATTCGCGGTTTCCGGATTGCCAGCATGGCGGTGGAAACCGCCGGTGACCATTTCGACATTAATCTGACTTTGGAAGGCTCACGGCCGGTGGCCATGTTGCAGAGCCAGTTGGAGAAGTTGCATACGGTGGCGGAGGTTGCGGTTAAGCAGCCTGCTGAGGCTTTGGCGCGTCACTCAGCCTGATAGGTCCGTGCCTAAGCAGGCGGGTCGGCCTTCCCAAAACACGCCCGCAAGTACGTCCCTGGCAGATTTATGCTCCTGCAAAATCTGCACTTCCGCCGTCCATGGCGGTCGTAAGCTTGACTGCAGCCATCCCTGGCTGCAGACAGTTTTGGGAAGGCCTACCCGCCTGCTTTTTTCAGACCTCTCAGATATCGCCGGGGCTAACCCGGCAGTATCGTCTTACTATCAGCTGTCGAAAGGTTGTGAGAATGCCGACTCGACAGAATGTGATGGAGACCATCGCATTCCACCATCGGGTCGTCGCAGTTCACCACAATGTCCGAGCGGGTGATGACATAGCCCTTGCCGGTAATGCTGTTCTTCACCACCTGGTATTCACCTTCGGTATGCACCGAGGTGAACTCGCCGATGAAGCCGGTATTGCGCAGCGATACCGTTTCCAGTTTGTCGCCCGGCTGGATCTTGCCCTGGCAGTTCATCAGCGCCAATCGAGCCGAAGTGCCGGTACCCGTGGTACTGCGGCAGATGACTCCCGGGTGTACATAGGTGGCTGAGCGGGAGCGGTAATAGCCATCGGCAACCCGCTCCACCGGCCCCATGAAGTGCAGGAACGGTAGGGGGCCCACGTCGCCCAGGGTGTAGTGGGAGAACCCACGCTCCGCTTTTATCGCTTCAACAATGGCGTGGGCAGTGTTTGCCAGATCCCGTTCTTCATCCAGGGTCAGGTCAAAGCCCAGTTCTTTGGCATCCACCAGGGCATAGAATCCACCGCTGTAGGCCACGCTATAGGTTACCTCTCCAACACTCGGCACATTGATGGTGGCCTCGTAGGTGTGAATGTAACTGGGCAGTCCCTCGCAGGTAATCGCTTCCACCACACCGTCGTGTACGGTGGCTTCGATGTTCACCAGCCCGGCCGGGGATTCCAGCATGAACTGCTGTTTGCCTTCCTGCTTGGGCACGATGCCGGCTTCCAGCACTGCTGTGGCCGTACAAATCGTGTTGGAGCCGGAATAGATCGGGTAGCCCATCACTTCCATGATGATGTAACCGGCCGCCGCGCGCGGGTCGGTGGCCGGCACCAGCAGGTCCACTGACATTTCCGGGATGCCATAGGGCTCTTCCAGCAACAGCCGGCGCAGGCCATCTGCGTCATCCCGCAGGTATTCCATCTGCTCGCGCACGGTCTCGCCCGGCAACAGATCGATGCCGCCAGTCACAATGCGGCTGACGTCACCGCCGGCGTGGGTGTCCATCAGTTGAATAGTCAGTTCCGGTTTCATCAATTGGCCTCCAGGGCGTAGGGTTGGCCGTGTTCTGCCCACTGAGAATCCGGCACGATCACGATTTTGCCGAGGTAATTACTGCCCCGGTTCACAAAGTATTCTTCGGCCTTATGCAGTTCCGAGAGGCGGAAAGCCCCGTGCAACACAGGTTTCAGGTGACCATCCCGTATCCAGGTCATCAGTTGCGCGGCCTCATCCCGGGTGCCGTGGGAAACGCCGAAGATCTGTACCTGGTAGAGATAAATACGCGTCCACAGGATTTCGCTGATGTTGCCGCCACTGGCCCCGGCGATGCTCAGGCGCGGGTAGGTGCTGCGGGCGTTCATGTCGAAGATCATGGCGTCGATGAAGCGGTCGGTCATCTCGCCACCCACCAGGTCCATCACCGCATCCAGCGGCCGGCCGCCGGTCACCGATTTGACCCGGTCCACGAAAGTGTCCATGTCGCTGCGGTCCAGAACGGCTTCGGCGCCCAGTTCCAGTAACGCCTCCGCCTTGCTCTGCTGGCTAAGAGCATAGGGTATGGCGCCGATAATCCGGCAAAGCTGGATCAGCGCCGTGCCCACACCGCCGCTGGCGCCGGTCACCAGCACGTGCTCACCGGCCTGCACATTGGCGGAGGTGAGCATGTGGTAAGCAGTCTGGTAGGAACACATGCCCATGGCCGCCAGCTCGGCATCAGCCAAATCCGGGTTGGGAATGTGATGAAACTGGTCGGACGGCAGCGCGACGTATTCGGCAAAGCCGCCATCGGCACCATGGCCATAATAATCTGGCGTCAGGTTGATATCGGTGCGCTCGCTGGCGTAGAGGTTGAAATCCAGCAGGCCGCGTTCGCCAATGCGGCTGTCGCTCACACCTTCGCCCACCGCAACGACTCGGCCCACAATGTCTGCGCCCTGGATGCGCGGAAAGTTGAGCGTGGGCTTGCCGCCCATCTGGAACGAGGTCATCTCGCCTTTTTTGGTGGGGTACAGGCCTTCGCGGGCCTTGCGGTCGGTGTTGTTCTTGGCGGTGGCGGTCACCTGGACCAGCACTTGCCCCGGGCCTGGCTGGGGCACCGCTACATCCTGGTATTCCAGCTTGTCGATACCACCATGGCCCGTGAGCACCATGGCTTTCATGGTTTCTGGTTTCATCCGCGCACATGCCTCCTGCTGATTGATGGTTCACGTTGGTTGAGGATTCATGTTGGTTCATAACTCTATCCATGCCGGGACGAAGCCCGGCCGGAAGTTCCAACAGCATAGGTAAGTTCGCACGGGGTGTCAGGAGGGTATTTCGGGTATCTGCCAGATTCAGCGGGCAATCACTTTATAGACCGGCTGTAATTTGGGAATCTGTTTGAGGATTACCTGAATCACCGTCATCAAAGGCACCGCCAGCAGCACCCCCACCGGGCCCCAGAGCCAGCCCCAAAAAAAGATGGAGACGAAGATCACCACCGGGTTGATGGCCATGCGGAAGCCGTGAATCCAGGGCTCCAGGAACAAGCCCACCAGCATCACCAGACCGACAAAACTCAAGGGCGCAATCGCCATCATCCACAGGCTGTCGAAGGTGATGGCCGAAACCAGCGCCAGCATGCCGATGGTCAGCATGTTGCCCAGGTAGGGAATAAAGCGCGCCAGGCCGGCCACCAACCCCCAAACCGCCGGGTCTGGCAAATCAATGGCCCAGCAGATCAGCCCGGTTAGCAAGCCAACCGAGACATTATTGAGGGTCAGCACCGCCAGGAACTGGGCAATCAGGTGCTGAGAATCATGGGTGATGCGCAACACCGTTTTGCGTTCCTGGCGGGGTAACTGTTTGATGAAATTGCGTATCAACCGGTCACCACTGACCAGCAGAAAATAACTGAGCGCCAACGCCAACGCCAGGCCGGCCAGGCCATTACGCGCCTTGGACATCAGCTGGCTGCGCCAGGATTCCGTTTGCAGCACCACCGTTGTTGCACCACCCTGGCCCTTCTCTGACAACCCTTCCACGGATTTTTCCACTTCCTGGGCCGAACGACTGACCCGGTCGAGCTGACGCATGATTTCGCTATCGCCCACCAGCAGGCGGGACAACCCCTGGGGAGCCTTCTCCGCCCATTCCAGCGCCGGTGCAGTTACCGCCGCGCCCAAACCGGCAATGCCGGCCAGCACGCAGAGAATCAGCACAAGAGCACTCACCACCCGGGGTACACGCCATTTACGATGGGCTTTTTTTACCAGGGGCGACAGTAACAGGCTGGTCATGATCGCCAGTACAATCGGCAAAACAATCTGGTGCGCCAGGTACAGGGTATAAAGGATGCCCAGGGCGAACAGCCCATAAATCGGCGTGGAAAGCTCCCTGACCAGGCGCCTGAGGCCATCATCGCGAGTCTGCACTTGTTCCGGCTTGTTTTCGTCCATCTGCACAGCCTACCTCGTTTTATGACATTCCCGGAAATCGCCGGAATCCGTGAAGATTGGAGCCTATTTGTTATCAAACTGCAAACATCCGCCGAATACACTGAACCAAAAGACGACCGAATCACGTAAATGCTGGTAATCACCACACAGGAGTTTGTGATGTCACCTCGCTACGACACCCTGTTCTACGATGGCAGTTGCCCGCTGTGCGCAAAAGAAGTAGAGACTCTGCGTACGTTACAGCGCGGCAACCTGATCTTTGCCGATATTCACCAGCAGTGGTCCGCCAATGCCGACATCCCGTCCCATGAAACCCTGTTGCGCCGGTTGCACCTGAAAACCTGGACCGGCGAATGGGTGGTCGGGTTACCGGCCAACGTGCGGGCCTGGTCTCACACCCGTTTTGGTTTTCTGTTCAGGCCCCTGCTCTGGCCAGGTATCTACCCGGTGGCCAGGTTCATCTACGAGCGCTGGGCCGACCGCCGCTACGAAAAGAAATACGCATGCGCTATTGGCACTTGACCTGCGGCAAGTAGAATCCTGTGGTGATTCTGTAATCTGATTGTTATGTTGCAACACACCGCAGGAGAGCTTAATGGCGGCCGAACCGATTGTTTTGTATGACGACGGGCATCATAAATGCCTGATGTTCGATTCTCTGGTAACTGGCGAAGGCGTGCAGTCCAACCAGTTTCTGATTGTCGATGGCAAGCACGAAGCCCTGATTGATCCGGGCGGCGACCTGACCTATACCCCTTTGTCTGTCGCCGCTTCCCGATACATGAATATCCGGGATATGGACTTCGTGTTCGCATCTCACCAGGATCCCGACATTATTGGATCCATCGATCGCTGGATCATCCATACCCGCGCCAAAATCGTCACCTCCAAGCTGTGGTCCCGCTTCCTGCCCCACCTGGTATCCAGCTATGTATCCACACAGCTCAGCGGCAGTGTGTACGACCGGATTATCAGCGTGCCGGACGGTGGCATCAACGTGAATTTCGGCGACACATTTATCCAGTGCCTGCCCGCTCACTTCATGCACTCGGTGGGCAACCTGCAGTTTTACGATCCGGTCTCGAAAATCCTGTTCTCCGGCGATTTGGGGGCATCTCTCGGCGCGGAGGAAGATCACAAACCGGTGGAGAATTTCGAGGAACACACCAAACACATGATTGGTTTCCACCGCCGGTACATTGCCTCCAAGCAGGTCTGCCAGCTATGGGCCAACATGGTGCGCAAGATGGATGTGAAGGCCATCGTGCCCCAGCACGGCAAACGCTTCGAGGGCGCTGAAATGGTCGATAAATTCCTCAACTGGGTGTCCAGCGTGGATTGCGGCATTGATCTCGCCACTCAGGACAACTACCGCCAGCCGGTGGATTACGCCTGAACTCTTTTCCCCTTGCTTCGCATGGACGCGGAGCCCTTCTTCTCAGATATCCCTGTTCCATTGCCCCCGGGTTGAGTAAAATCCCGTCTTTTGATGGAAAACCGAGAGGCACCACGATGGGCAGAGCGTTCCAGAACCGCAAAGAATCCATGGCCAAGACGGCCGCTGCGAAAACCAAGGTTTACAGCAAATACGGTCGTGAAATCTACGTTTGCGCGAAAGCCGGCGGCACCGATCCCCAGGCTAACCTGTCTCTTCGCGGTTTGATCGAACGCGCCAAGAAAGACCAGGTGCCGGCCCACGTGATCGAAAAAGCCATCGACAAGGCCAACGGCGGCGGTGGCGAAGACTACTCAGCGGCCCGCTATGAAGGCTACGGGCCGGGCAACTGCATGGTCATTGTTGACTGCCTGACCGACAATCCCAACCGCACTTTTGGCGATGTGCGCCTCGCATTCACCAAGACCAAGTGCAAAATTGGCACTCCGGGCGCCGTCACGCACATGTTCGACCATTGCGCCATCTTTGCCTTTGCCGGCGACGACGAAGAAGCGGTGCTGGAAGCGCTGATGGAAGCTGACGTGGATGTCACCGACATCGAGCAGGAAGACGGCAAGATCACCGTGTTCACCCCCCACACCGAATACGCCAAGGCCAAGCAGGCGCTGGAAGAAGCATTCGAAGGAATCGAGTTTGATGCCGATGAAATCCAGTTCCTTCCCAAGACCACCACTCCGGTGGAAGGCGACGACATTCCGCTGTTCGAGAAGTTCATGGACATGCTGAACGATCTGGATGATGTTCAGAACGTGTACCACAGCGCGGAATTGCCCGAGGATTAAAACGCCGCTCACCGCCACCAGGAGTTTGTCATGACAGCCACAAACCAACCCAGGGTACTGATTCTCAAAACCGGTACCACCTACCCGGAAATCCGGCAACGATATGGTGATTTCGATGCGTGGTTTGTAAGGGGGCTGTCTGACGAACTCGACCTGACCGTGGTGGACGTTACCCTTCAGGCACCGCCAGGCCAACCAGCGGATTGGGACGGCATCGTGATTACCGGCTCTCCGGCGATGGTCAGTGAACGGCCCGAGTGGAGTGAGAACGCAGCCGCCTGGACCCGGCAGGCAGTGGAAGCCCAAGTGCCGGTACTGGGCGTATGCTACGGCCATCAACTGCTGGCTCATGCACTGGGCGGCAAGGTGGGTTTTCACCCCGATGGCCGGGAAACCGGCACCAAGCAGGTTACCCTTCTGGAAACCGCCCAAAAAGATCCCCTGTTTAAACACCTGCCGGCGCAATTCCCGGCGCAACTGACCCACAAGCAATCAGTACTGGAGCTGCCACCCGGTGCCGTACTGCTGGCCAATTCCAGCTTCGAGCCCCACCAGGCGTTTCGGGTGGACAGCAACGCCTGGGGTGTGCAATTCCACCCGGAATTCACGGATCAGATCATGAAAGCCTATCTGGAAGTTCAGGCGCCAGAACTGGCTGAGGAAGGGCTCGACGCGGCACAACTACTGGCCGAAGTGACGCCTGCTCCGGGTGCCAGTCATGTCCTAAGCCTTTTCTCGGAGCTGGTTACGGACCGGTTGAAAGAAACAGGCGGCAACCGGCAAGACCGCTAAAATCAGACCCCGACCCTTTAGGCTCGGCTTGCTCAAAATTTTTGCAGCAACACGACATCCTTGCGTGGAATCTCCAGGCGCCAGCCATGGTGATCCGCCAACCACTGAAAGGTCTCTTCGCGGTAGAACACCACGTGGGTTGGGTCCCGGCGATAGTGCCAGTTGTCAAAACGGGCATCATCGGTCTGAAAGCAGGTCATGATGCCCAGCCAGCCACCGGGTTTAAGCAATACGTTGAACTGATCAAAGACCTTTGCGGGCTCAAACAGGTGCTCGACCACTTCGGTACAGGTGATGAAATCGTAGCGGGCATCCAGCGCCGCCGGGTCCGGGTGGAAAAACGGGTCGTACAGCGCCATGTCAAAACCGGCTTCGCTGAACATCCGCGCCAGGGCCGGCCCGGGGCCACAGCCGAAATCCAGCCCTCGAGAACCATCCGGTAGACGTGCCATCAACGGCTCCGCCAGTTTCGACAGGAAACGACGGTAGCCGGCATCGGCCGGGTTGTTATCATGCAGTTCGTAAATATTTTTCTCTTCCTCGGCCGTCAGCCAGGATTCGGGCGCCATGAACGTGGCCAGACATCCAGGGCAGCGCAAGTAAGCTTTGTCTTCCAATTGCCGGAAGGCGATTACCTGTTCTGCTCGGCACACCGGACATTGGGCCGGCTTTGTGGCTGTCTGTGTTGCTACCATGAATGCTATCGCCTCGGGGCGCAAAAATTAAAAAGAAATGCCCGGTGAGTCAGCCTCCCGCTTTAACCAACCGATCCAGCCGCAGCCGCTCCCGGTCATCAAACAACCGGCGGCTACCCCAGCTCACCGCCATCAACGTGCCAAAGCCGGTGCCTACGGTAATCAGCAGCATCACCAGAATCTGGTATTTTACCGCCACCGACGGTGGACTGCCCGCCAGAATCTGGCCGGTCATCATGCCCGGCAGGCTGACAATGCCGGCCGCCGCCATGGCGTTGATCGACGGCATCATGCCGCTGCGCATGGCTTCCATGCGGATACCCTCGATGGCCTCGCGCCAGCTCTGGCCCAGCATCAGCCGGTTCTCGATCACCGCCCGCTGGCTCCAGACCGAATCGTTCAGGCGGTCCAGGCTCAACGCCACGCCGGTCATGGTGTTGCCCAGCATCATGCCCAGCAGAGGAATGGCGTATTGCGGGGTATACCAGGGATTGGGCCCGATAATCACGGTCAATGCCAGGATGGTCACGGCGAAGGAGGAGACAAACATCGCCCCGGTGCCTACGCCAAACGCCCAGAAGCCATGCAGCCGGCGTTTCTGGCGGGCCATCACCTCCCGCCCGGCAACCAATAACATAATCAGGGACAACAAGGCGATCCAGTACAGCTGTGCCGAAGCAAACAGCGCTTCCAGCACCAGGCCAATCAGGGCCAACTGAAGACCGGTTCTGGCCGCTGCCACCAGCAGGCTGCGTGTGACCCCCAGCCGCGCATACAGGCTCACGCCCGCCAGCGCCAGAATCAACAACGCCGCCAGCCCCATCTTCCACCAGGCCAGATCAATCACTTCCATGAGCTGGCTCCAGGTGATTGTCCACAATGTGCAGGTGCCGGTCGGCAACCCGCTGAATCTGTGCCTGGTCGTGCGCCACCCAAAGTACTGGCATTTCCTTCTTTCTGATTTCCGAAAGCAGCCAGTTTTCCACGGCAAGGCTCATGTCGTGGTCCAGGTTGGCGGTGGGCTCGTCCAGCAGCAACACCCTCGGCTGACCGGCCAACGCCCGCCACAACGCCAAACGCTGGCGCTCGCCCGAAGATAAACGGCTGATGGTCCAGTGCATGACTTCCGGCGGAAAGCCCAGCGCTTCCGGCATCGGTTCCTGGCTGCCTTTCGGGAAATGGGCGGCCACTTCATCAAACCACCACTGGCTATCGGCGGGCACCATCATTACCTGTCGGCGCCAGTCGTGAGCCGGTACGGAGGCCTGTTCGGTGTTGTCCAGATAAACCCACCCTTGGTGGGGCTCCAGGTCCGCCACCGCCCGCAGCAACCGGCTTTTGCCACTGCCAGACGCGCCCGACAGGCACACCACTTCACCGGCACGCACCGTCATGGACACATCGGCCAAAGTACCGATGGCCACGGTGTCCAGACGCATATCTGGCACGGGTTACTGACCTTTGTTTTTCAGAAACCGCCCCATCACGCCTTCAGAAAGGCACACATGGGCCAGCGCGGGATACGGCAGGTAATGCAGAACCAGGGTCGCCAGGGTAACGGCATCCAGACCTTCACCCAGAAACAGCCAACCGGCGAAGGCGACAAACAGGGCACCGATAAAACCACCGTAGATCCACAAAAAGCGGGCTTTTTCCTCTTTGGTGGGCACACGTTCCAGTGTTTTGGCCAACGAAAAGGCCATATACAGAGCGATCAGTGCCGCCAGGATCAAGGATACCAATGGCCCGGTTATCCCCAGCAGGAAGCGAAACAGGTAATTGGCAAGAAAGAACAGAATAATGCCGGCAACGGCAACGATGGTAGTGCGAACTTTTTCCATGGAATCCCTGAGCTTATTATTTTGAAGGCTGATGGGTTGGCCAGACAATATGGCAGAGAGTCACGGCCGGTGTCACCCAGACAAAACGCTCAGTCGTGGTCACTCCACCAGGGGAAAGCGCTCGATCACCGTGTAAACCGATCCCGAATGGCCCGGCGTGCTCTCGAACAGTACGAACTCGGTCACCGGCATGGGCCCGAAGTGATCATTGCCATGTTGAGCCAGAAGCGGAGCCACAGAACCTGCCTGTTTGCGGAACCGGGCCAGGGTGATGTGAGGCTGAAAACCCGAATGGTCGGGCCCAAATCCCTCTTCGGCCAACTGCTTGACCAACCGGCGCTGCAGTTGCATCAGGGGCGTATCACCCGACACGCCGGCCCAGAGGTTGCGAGGGCTCTCCGCCCGGCCAAAGGTGTTCAGACCCTTCGCCTCCAGCTCAAAAGCTGGCGACTTAACCCGAGCCGCAGCCTGGCAAAGTTCCGGCACGCGCTCGTCGTCCACCTTGCCAAGGAACGCCAGCGTCAGGTGTAACTGATTGCAGTTCTGCCATTTAGCCCCTTTTACTGGCCGCTGAAGCGCCAACAGGCGCTTCTTGACGGCGTCGGGGATTTCGAGCCCGAAGAAGACACGGGGCATGCCGGGCACTCCTTTTCAGATATGCCCTTTACCAGGGCAACTCATCGCCGTTGCTGTGCCAGAACGAACCGCTGTTCTCCAGGTTCAGGTTGGCGATGCGCTCGGCCAGGCCCTTGGCGGATTCTTCCGGAGAGATAAAGCCACCGAAGTTGACCATGCGGGTTTGCACATAGCCCGGGTGCAGCTGAGCCACGGCAATCCCTTTGGGCTTGAGGTCCACCGACAGGGATTTGCCGAAGGCGTTCAGTGCGGCTTTTGACGCCCGGTAGCCATACTTGCCACCGGAATCGTTGTCGGCAATGGAGCCCATGCGGCTGGTGATGTTGCCGATCTTGCTGCCCTCACCCAGTTGCGGCAGCAGTGCGTCAATCACCCGCAGCGGCGCGTAGGCGTTGATTTCCATCTGGGTGCGAATGGAATCGAAATCGATCTGGCCCAGCTCTTCGTTTTGCATCAGCCCGGCGTTGTTAATCAACAAACCGATCTGCTTGCCCGCCAGCGCAGTTTTCAGTTTCTCGATGCCGGCATCGGTAGTGACATCAACGCCGTCTACCACTTCGGCGGCTACTTCGGCCAGTTCATCGGAAGACTGGCGGCACACGCCGATCACCTGCTGGCCCTCGCGGGCATAGTGTTTCGCCAACTCCAGGCCGATGCCCCGGTTGGCGCCGGTAATCACTACAACGTTGGATGCGCTCATGACTTCTCCTTTGAAATCAGTTTTGTTGACTGGATGACAACAACCCTATGGGCATAAACTGTAAAACCAAGGCCGCTTATTGGCCAGTGTGAAGGAAAGCTCGGGAGAACAGCGTGGAAATTGTCGGAATCATTGTCGTTATCGTGACTATCCTGGCCATTGCCCCCCGGTTTCTGTTTAACATCAAGGATCTTTCCTACCTGGATAGCGACCAGCACTCGGTGCGCGAACAGTCGCCCTCCGATGGCCTGACATCGGTATTGGCACAAATCCGGGAATTGCACCGCACAGTCAAACCGCTCAGGGGCAAGGCCAAGCTGGAGGCCTTGCGCCACTTCATGGACCACCTGAACGACGATCTGGAAGTGACCGCCGAACTGCGTCAACAGGATAAACCCGCAGGCGAATGGGTACTGGCTGATGGAGCGGATAGCACCCGCCGCATTCTCTATATCCATGGCGGCGGCTGGATGGTGGGCAGCCCCCGCAGCCACCGAGTTATTACCGAGCGATTGGCGCAGAAAACCGGCGCTGCCGTGTTCTCGCTGGATTACCGGTTAATGCCGGAACACCGCTTCATGGACGGCGTGGAAGACTGCCGCGAGGCCTACCGCTGGCTGCTGGAGAACGGCCCCAACGGTCCCGAACCCGCCTCCTTCATGGTGGTAGCCGGTGATTCGGCGGGTGGCAGTCACACCCTGGCGCTGATTGCCTGGCTGCGCGACCAGGGCCTGCGTCAGGCCGACGCCGCCATAGCACTGGCACCCTCCAGTGACCTTACACTTACAGCGCCCAGCAACCGCGACAACCTGGCCACCGATGCCCTGCTCGGCCCCATGGCCGGCCCAATGGGAAAAGTGCCCCGCTGGCTCAGCTGGTGGCTGACGCTGCTCGCCTTCCGGGTGTCGCCCACCAACCCGGTGGCCTCCCCTCTCAGGGGCAACCTTGCCAACCTGCCGCCCACCCTCATCCACGCCACCGATCAGGAAATGCTTCTGGACAACGCCCGGCGCTACGCCACCGGCGCCCGCAACGCCGGTTCACCAGTGAAGCTGCACATCTGGCCGGGCCTGGTGCACGTGTGGCACATGTTCCGCCAGCAATTACCGGAAGCCGAAGAAGCGTTTGAGGATATTCGCCAGTTCCTTGAACAGGTTGAGTCAGACTGATCACCGCTTCTTGCGCACGTACAGAACCTTGTGAATCCGGGCCACCAGCTCGCCGTTATCGTCCAGCACGTCTACATCCCAGGTGGGCAGGCATTTTGAGCCGTCGGCAGTCTCCTGGCGCACTTCCTCCAGGCGCTCGTCCGTCAGCTCGAAGTGGGCGCTGACCGTGCCCCGGCCCGGGCGTACAAAATCAATGTGGGCCAATTTGTCCCACACCACATAGTCATGGCCCAGGCGCTTGACCAACATCAGCATGTACATGGGGTCTACCATGCTGTAGAGCGAGCCGCCGTAGTGAGTGCCCACGTAGTTGCGGTTCCACCAGCGCAGGCGCATTTGCACGGTGGCGGTACTGAAGTCTTCGGCCAGATGGGTCACCTTGATGCCCGCGCCAAGATTGGGTGGGTAGAGCGTCAGCATGCGGCGCAAGGCACCAGCAGACGCAAACCAGCGGCGAAGAGTGGGGGTCATGGCATCAGGCTCCGGTGGCAAAATTGATTCATACGGCCGTTTGAATACTACAATCCCCCAATAGCCAAGTGCAAGGCAATCGCTGCTACCGGCAGGCTTTCACGTATTATCCCGGTCACAATGCGCGGCTATAATGGTTCCCATCACTTATTGAAAGACAAAAGGAAATTCGCTTGGATCTAACCACGCCCGCCCTTCTGTTCCCGGCTATTTCATTACTGCTTCTGGCCTACACCAACCGCTTCCTCGTGCTGGCGCAGCTGATTCGCAAGCTGAAGGACATGGACACCGAGGAAGATCATGCGCTGATCGAGCGCCAGCTTTCCGCCCTGCGTAAGCGCATTGTGCTGACCAAGCGCATGCAGGCCTTTGGCGTGCTGAGTTTTCTGCTGTGTACGGTATCGATGTTCCTACTGTTCCTTGAACTGGAACAGCCTGGTGTGGTGGCGTTTGGTGTCAGCCTGATGCTGCTGTCGCTGTCACTGGTGTATTCGCTGTGGGAAATCCAGATCTCCACCAATGCCATCAACGTGGAGCTGGAGAACTTCGAATGGCGCAAGAGCAAACCGAAGAGCTGAAAAACCATTAGGGGCGGGGTTTTACGCCAAACCAGTGCGGGAAACGCAGCAAGCAGAAAATCGCCACCATGTCGTAAAGGGCGTGCCAGGCCATCACCATCCCCAGACTGTCCGAGAGCAGATAAGCAGTGCCCATAATCAGCCCCAGGCCGGTGGCCATCAGAAAGTAAGTAAAGGACACATAGTGCACCAGGCCGAACAGCACCGAGGCGGCAATCACCGCCGTCCAGGGCCCGGTGTGCTGCAACAGCCAGCCTTGCACGGCACCGCGAAACAACAGTTCTTCCCCCACCCCCGCCAGCACCGACAAGCTCACCAGCACCGGCCAGGAATAACTGCGGGCGAAGTTGTACAGCCCACGCATCTGCCGGTCCAGGTCATCCGGAAACAAGCCCGGGATGCGGGACACCAGCAGAATCGAAAAGTAGGTGGCCAGGGCACCAAGAAGGCCGAAGAGCAGAATCTCAACAAGCCCCAGGCCGCCCCAGAACAGGGGAATATCGAACATCCAGACCGCCACCAGGCCAACCAGCCCGATGCCCGCCTGGAACCCCAGCGCCGCCAGGCTGGAAATGGAAGATTTGCCCAGCTTTGCCATTAATACCTGCCCATCAACAATATCCCTCCAGACCGCGCCGGGAATCAGTCACTGAACAGCCCTTTGACCGGAAACAGATCGTCGTATTCCGGCGCCTGTTTCTGGCCCCTGGCCTGGAAGGTTTTCATCATATCCGTGGGCCGGAACATGCCCGCCTGCCAGGTGGCCATGTATTTCAGGCTGTCTTCCACGCTGTGGTCCCGGCTGAAATTCAGCATCTCTTTGCAGCCGGTGACCGCCAGCGGAGAGTTGGCGGCAATGCTCGCGGCAATGTCCATCACTCCGGCCAGCAAGGCGTCCTGATCGTCGAACACGGCATTCACAAAGCCAAGCCGGTAAGCTTCCTCGGCACCGAACTTGCGCCCGGTGTACGCAAGCTCCCGCACCACGCCCTCGGGCATCAGCTTGGGTAACCGCTGCAGGGTGCCCACATCCGCGGTCATGCCCAGCTCGGTTTCCTTGATGGTGAAATAAGCCTCTTGCGTGCAATAGCGGCTGTCGGCCGCGCACACCATGTCCAGCGCACCGCCGATGCAGCCGCCCTGCACCGCCGCCAGCACTGGCAGGCGAACTTTCTCCAGCGAGGTGACCGTGTCCTGAATCTGCAGAACAATTCTTCGCAGGTTTTCCGCCATGCGCCCGGGGTCGCCGGACATGGGCACCGCTTTCGGGTCACTGAACACGCCCAGATCCATGCCGGCGGAAAAATGCTTGCCGGTGGAGGAAATCACAACCACCCGGGCGTCGGATTCCGACTCAATGTGGCGCAGGCAATCGGGCAGATCCAGCCAGAAGGCCTTGGTCATGGAGTTCATGGCCTCCGGACGGCACAACTGCACATGGGCAATTTTCTGGTCAATCTCGACCCGGAAACATTCATACTGGGCAAATTCGGCCACGGCTCGGCTCCTTTTTCGTTGTTCTCTGAATACCGTTTATGCTTTGCTTACCATTGGACACGCAACCGACACTACCGCGAAACGAGGCACGATGGAATTTACCTTTCTGGGCTCCTCCGCAGGCACCCCCACCCGCCAGCGTAACGTGACGGCGCTGGCCCTTGGCCCGAACGGCCCCAAACCCTGGTATCTGGTGGATTGCGGCGAGGCCACTCAGCATCAGCTGTTGCGCAGCCGCTATTCGGTGATGCAGCTGAAGGCGATTTTCATCACTCACATCCACGGCGACCACATTTTCGGCTTGCCGGGCCTGCTCACCAGCGCCTCCATGCTGGGCCGGGAAGAACCGCTAGACCTCATCGCCCCGCCGCAGGTGGGCCGCTTCATTCAGGCCGCCATTGAAAACAGCGACTCCAGTCTGAGCTTCCCCCTGAACCTGATCAACTCCGAGGCCGAGGACTTTCACTGGCAGGACCGGTATTTCAGTGTCACGACCGTACCGCTGTCGCACCGTGTGCCTTGCCATGCTTTCGCGTTCACCGAAAGAAACCTGGAGCGCCAGCTGCAACAGGAGAAACTGCAGGCCGACGGCATTGAACCCGGCCCGGAATGGGGCGATTTGCAAAAAGGCAAAGACGTACAGCTACCCGATGGCCGGTTGCTGAAAGCCGACGACTACACCTGCATTCCCCGGGCCCCACGCAAACTGATCGTCGCCGGCGACAACGACACGCCAGAATTGCTGGCTGACGCCTGCCAGGGCGCCCAGGTACTGGTACACGAAGCCACTTACACCCAGGATGTGGCAGAGCGTGTTGGCCCCTGGCCACAGCACAGCAGTGCCGAACAGGTGGCCCGGTTTGCCCGGCGGGTAAAACTGCCCAACCTGGTACTGACCCACTTCAGCTCCCGTTACCAGTCTGGCCCTGGCGGCGCACCGCACATCAACCAGCTGGCTGCAGAAGCCATGCAGCACTATAAAGGCGAGCTGTTTCTGGCCAGGGATTTCGACACCTACCGGCTGGAGAAAGACTTCACCCTGCGCCGGCTGAAAAACGGCGACTAATCAACCGCCCGGCCAATTCGGGTTGGCAGATCGGCCGAATCAGTGTCACTCTGTAATCATTGGAGAGTTCACTTAATCAGCAAAAGGAGCAATGCCATGTATCACGAGATTATGGTGCCAGTCGACTTGTCTCATCTGGACAAGCTGGTGAAAGCCCTGAACACCGCCATCGACATGGCCAAGCACTACGACGCCAGGCTCCATTACGTAACAGTGACCAACAGCACACCAGGCCAGGCGGCACACAATCCGAAAGAGCTGGCAGCCAAGATGGAAGAGTTTGCCGAAGAGCAAGGCAAGGCCCACGGCATCAAGACAGACTCCATGGTGCTGGAATCGGTGGACACCGCCGTTGAGCTGGACGACAAACTGATTGGCGCCATCAAGGACATCCACGCCGATTTGGTGGTCATGGCTTCCCACCCACCGGGCCTGGGGGACAAGCTGCACCTGCTGCGCTCCAACGGCGCAGAAATCGTCAAACACACCGACGTCTCGGTTTTCATCGTCCGGTAAGTGCTAGCCTCAAACCCGTTTCTTTTTGCACTGTTCGCCGTCGGGCTCATCAGCCTGACGGTGTTTTATCTGTTTTTCTTCCAGCGCTGGCGCAGAAGCCATGCACTGCAACAGCCCTTCCCAAAAGCCTGGCGCAAACTGCTTCGAAAACAGGTTCCCATATACAACCACCTGGAGCCCGGGCGACAACAGCAGCTGGAACGCCGTGTACAGCTGTTCCTGAATGAAAAATCATTCTACGGCTGCAACGGTTTTGAGGTGGACGACCGGGTAAGGCTCACCATCGCCGGCCACGCCTGCCTGCTGATTCTCGAACGTTCGTTTTCAGACTACGACGATGTCAGCAGCATTCTTGTCTATCCCGACCTGTATCGGGCCAAAGGTAAAGCCAGCGATGGCCTGGTCGTTAGTGCCCACAATGAAATTCGCGCCGGAGAAGCCTCCTCTCTTGGGCAGGTTGTACTGGCCTGGCACCAATGCCAGCGTGCCGTCTCCCAACCACACAGCCCACATAACGTCATTCTGCACGAATTCGCGCATCAGCTGGACTACCTGGACGGCACCGCCGACGGCGCTCCACCCCTTAGCGACGAACAGGCCCGGCACTGGCAACAGACCATGACCGAAGCCTGGGACAACCTGCAACACACCCTGGAGCATCACCACAAGCCCTGGCTGGACCCATACGGCGCCACCGAGCCGGCCGAGTTCTTCGCGGTGCTCACCGAAACCTTTTTCCAGCAACCCCAACACCTGTGGCACGAACAGCCCGAGGTGTACCAGGCGCTGCGCGATTTCTACCGGTTAAACCCCATAGACTTCACTGGCCATGACGGCTAACCTCGCCGGATCATTTCACTCCCCATTCTGTTAATCCGGTGCGCTGTTCATGGAAATTAAAGTCAATTATCTCGATAACCTGCGACTTGAGGCGAAATTCGACGATTTTAACGTTGTGGCAGACCAGCCCATCCGCTACAAGGGCGACGGCTCCGCGCCCGGCCCATTTGACTATTTCCTGGCATCATCTGCCATGTGCGCCGCCTACTTCGTGAAGGTGTACTTCAACGCGCGGGACATTCCCACCGACAACATCCGCCTGTCCCAGAACAATATTGTGGACCCGGAGAACCGGTACAAACAGATTTTCAAAATCCAGGTGGAACTGCCCGAGAGCATCTCCGAAAAAGACCGCCTGGGCATCCTGCGCTCCAACGATCGCTGCACCGTGAAGCAGGGGGTGCAGACCGGCCCGGATTTCCAGATTGAAGTGGTGGAAAACCTCGACGAAGACGCCCAGGCTCTGCTCACCGCAGCGCCCGGCGGCGAAGCGAACACCTACATTGAAGGCAAGGACCTGCCGCTTGAGCAGATCATCGCCAACAATACGAAAATCATCGCCGATCCCGGCATGAAGATCGAAATCGCCCCCTGGCGCAACATCCTGCCCCACGGGTGGTCTCTACACCTCCGCGACGCCGCCG
>JABXHG010000582.1 GCA_013393545.1 Alteromonadaceae bacterium
CCTCGCCCTCCTTGAACGCAAGGTCCGACAGGGGCAGCACGAGGTTCAGCCGCTTCATGCGGTTGACCGTCTTCAGCACGTCGCCCAGATGCGTCAGATCCTTGTTGGCGCTGTTGGCGGTCAGCCCCTCCGCGTGGATGCGGTCATACCAGAAGTCGCGGAAATTGAGCGTATCGTCGCCGGTGATCTCGGCCAGCGGCTTGTCGCCGACGACCTCGAGGAAATTGCGGATGGCCTTCCTGCGCGGATTCTTCCAGCGGCGCAGCTGATCCCCGCTCTTGCCGAGGGTCTTGTCCTTCGCGAGATCCCAGTAAAGCTCGAGTGCCCGCGACACCGTGATCGGCGGCTCGGACACGGCACCCAGCACAGCGGCCGCCACAGGGGTGTCCGGCACACCTTCCTTGACCGGGATCGCTTCGACGCGCTCCAGCACGTCCTCACGCGGCTGCTTCGCGACCTGTGCCGCGTGCAAATAGCGAAAGCCCCGCATCTGCGCGACCGCCTGCGCGGCAGCATGCCGCCTCTCGGCCTCCTCGCTGTCCCCGGCCATGCGCGCCTCCCAGTACTCCAGCTGTTCGTTCCAGATCGCGGCAGCCTTTTGCTGGGCCAGGGTCAGCGAATCCGTCCCGAGGCTCACGTAGAAAGACTTGCGCTCCTCGACGGGCTGATACCGCGCCGGCACGCGCTTGCGCAGGTGATACGTGTTGTTGCGTTTCTGAAGCTTCATCTCACGCCACTCGCCACCATGATTGTGTGGCACAATGTGTGGCGAAATGTTCAGCAAATCAAGAGAGGTGGGGAGGATTTATATGCCTACAACACTTTAACATGCTGATATTGCTTAAGCAATAAAATAGTATCAGCAAAATTTATGGCGGAGCGACAGGGATTCGAACCCTGGAGGCGGTCTCCCGCCTACACACTTTCCAGGCGTGCGCCTTCAGCCACTCGGCCACCTCTCCTAAAACTGTTTCAAATCAGTAGTCTTGCCCCGATTTGAGGTCGCAAACTTTACTGGTTTTTTTGCCGGTTGGCAACCTTCGAATCGCCTTTTACCGAGATTTTTTTATTTTCCGGGCAGATCGGTTATCGAATAACCAGTCATGCCGGCGTGATGCAAAAAGGCCCCGCTCAGGGGCCCAGAAATGTGACTATTACTCAATCAGCTCTTGAGGTGTCAGAAAACAACCCGGGCGGCTCTCCAGCCCGTGTTTTCAAGGCCAGTTTGCTGCATGCGCTCTCCCTGCTCCATCTCGGGCGCGGCATGCATTTCTGCTTCTGGCACTTCAAATACGTGGTAAGCCTCCGGGCCGAACGGGTCGAGAGCGGTATCGAGATACTCGAAGCTATCGGGTACCGGTTCACCGGACATCGCGACCCTGAAATGGCGCTCAACCAAAGGCGCAGTAACACTCAGCGGTTGCTGGACCCACAAAAATACGGCCTTTTGCGGCATCAGATACTCACACCGCACTACTCTGAAACCCTCACGCAGTGTCAGGGTGGTGGGCTCTTTACCGGCAGCGAGACAAAACTTGTGAATGGTTTTCATGGTGCTCTCCTTCGATCATCCAACCGAACACACCACCACCATGCACTTGTTTGAAATTCGATAAAAACAGTTTATTTAGATTCTACTGTTCTCTTTTTTCGATCTTTAAGCCTTTGTAAGGACACGCCTGACTTATTTTTTACGGTAGATAATCCCGGGATGGCATTGCACCATCTCGTACAGGTCCGAGAGCCCATTCAGGGATTCAGACGCCCCGAGAATCAGGTAGCCGCCCGGGTTCAAGGAGGCATGCAGGCGCCTCAGAATATCTTTCTTCAGATCCGCAGAGAAATAGATCAGCACGTTCCGACACATGATGATGTCGAATTTGCCCAGGTTATAGCGGTCCAGCAGGTTCAGTTCCTTGAACTCCACCATGGATTTGATCTGGGGCTTGATTTGCCAGCCGCCATTGGGCGAGGCCTTAAAGAACTGTTTCTGGCGCTCCGGCGACAGCCCCCGGCCAATGGCGATCATTTCGTATTCGCCCTTGCGGGCCACGTCCAGAACACTTTTGGAAATGTCGGTGGCCACGATTTTTACATCGCGCAGCTTACCAGGCCGGTTGCGGCGAAATTCTTCAATGACCATAGCCGTGGAATACGGCTCCTGCCCGGTGGAACAGGCCGCCGACCAGATACGCAGGGGCTGAAAGGATTTGCGCTCGGCAAACTCGGGCAGCAACTTGTCCTGCAGGATGCGGAAAGGGTGGTTGTCGCGGAACCACAGGGTTTCGTTGGTGGTCATGGCGTCTATGACCACTTCCTTGAGGTTGCTGCGCCCTGGCCGCTTCATGCGGTCAAGTAACTCGCCCAACGAGTTCAGGTTGTTGTCTTCAAGAATGCGGCGCAGCCGGCTTTTTACCAGATACTGCTTGTTATCTCCCAGCAGAATGCCACAGGCATCCTGCAGGAATGTCTTGAAGGCTTCGTATTCCTGGGGCGTTATTTCCGCTTTCATTGAATCTCTGTTTTGAGAAGTGAATCAGCAAGTCAGGCATCAAGATGCCTGATCGAGAATCTCCATGACACGTTCAGCCAGTTCGTCGGCACTGAATTTCGCCATGAAGTCGTTGGCGCCTACCTTTTTCACCATCGCCTGGTTGAAGACACCACTGAGCGAGGTATGCAACATGACATACACGTCTCGCAATGCGGCATTTTCACGAATGCGGGTCACCAGTGTGTAACCGTCCATCTCCGGCATTTCTACGTCGGAGATAACCATAGACAAGTGGTCTTCAGCTTTCGAGCCAGCCGCTGTCAGCTCTTTCATGTACTCCAGGGCCTGCTTGCCGTCATTCTTGATAATGACTTCAAGGCCGATGGCCGCCAGGCAGCGCTCAATTTGCCGGCGGGCAACGCTGGAGTCGTCCACCACCAGTACCGGTAACGTGCCCTGCTCCCGCTCCGAGCCGCGAGACACCAATTCTTCAGTGACATCTTCGCCGAGGGGAGAAACTTCTGCAAGAACCTTTTCTACATCGATGATTTCAACCAGTTTATCGTCAATGCGAGTAACCGCCGTGAGATACACGTCCTTGCCGGCACCCTTGGGTGGCGGGACAATGTCTTCCCAGTTCATGTTCATGATGCGTTCTACGCCAGACACCAGGAAGCCCTGGGTTTTGCGGTTGTATTCGGTGATGATAACGAAGCTGGTCGCCAGGTTTTCCTGGGGAATGGGCAACAGGCCGATGGCCATGCTCAGATCAATAATCGGAATGGTTTCACCACGCACATGGGAAACACCGCGAACCACCGCACCACTATTGGGAATGGATGACAACCTCGGGCACGGAAGCACCTCCCGCACCTTGAACACGTTGATGCCGTATATCTGCTGGCCACGCAGGCGGAACATCAGCAATTCAAGCCGGTTCTGCCCGACCATCTGCGTTCGCTGGTTTACACTGTCCAGTACCCCTGCCATGTCATCTCACTCCTGGCGTGCCGAATCCGGCATTGAATTTGCAGATTGACTCGAAAACCGCTATCGGCCGGCTCAAAAGCCAAAACATTGACACCTTTAATAGCATACAGCGTTTAACGGCGGCCCATGGCGATACCTTAAACCATTTTTCATCAAACCGCAGTCCGGTGAAAGAATAGGACAATATTGTGCTGATGCGAACCCTCTTTTTGGCTATGACCACCCTGCTCTGCCTTAGCAGCGGCCTGGTGCATGCGGCAACCAGTGCCGAGCAGATTAAACAGGCCACCCGAAGCTTTGTTGAGCAATGGTCCCGGGCAGAGGCCGGCGATGATTTTGACGTAAGCTTCGAGGTGGGCCACATTGACAGCCGGTTATCGCTGGCCGAGTGCGAAAAACCACTGGACGCTGAGTTCGCCGGTGACCCAATGCAAACCACTCGCCCCTCGGTTCTGGTTTCCTGCAGCGGCAAGCGCCCCTGGCGCATGTACGTGTCATTGTCGATGGAAGTACACGGGCCGGCGCTGGTGGCCTCCCGGGCTCTGGCTCGGGGCGAGCGACTGACACAGGCAGTGGTGACCACAGAAGCGGTGCAGGTGAATGCCAGCCGCAAAGGCGCGCTGATGAACCCGGCAGACGTAGACGGCATGATGATGCGCCGCCCGGTATCCGCCGGCACCATGATCACTCCGGACCTGCTTGAAGCGCCGGATGCCGTCGAGCGCGGCGATCATGTTATTATCGTTGCCAAGTCCAGAACCTTTGCTATCAGCTCCCGAGGCAAGGCGTTGGCCAACGCCAGTGTTGGTGAGCAGGTGATGGTGGAAAACCTGAGCTCCGCGAGAACCATTAAGGGCACGGTTGTTGCTCCGGGGCGTGTGGAAATTCCGATGTAGCCACGAGGGCCTCATTGGCGGCAATTTTTGTCCGCTTTTTGCTAAAGTCAGGCGACCGATTGCCGATATACAGACATATACCAGAAACTGCCACCGCATTTTGGTGGCCCCAGGCAAGCAGGTAACCTTATGTCAGTTGACTTGAATGGAATTGGCCCGGGCCAGGTCAACACCCCGAGAACAACGGCCGACAAGTCCTCGAACCAGAACGCACAGGCGGCTGGTAGCGAGCAAAACAAGGCGCAAAGCCCCGCAGCGCGCGGCGAGAACGTCAATCTCAGCAATCAGGCAAAAAACCTGAACCAGCTGGAGCAGAAACTGGGGGAGTATCCGGAAATGGATGACGACCGTATTTCCCAGATTCGCGCAGCGCTGGAAGACGGTAGCTACAAAGTAGACGCAGAGAAACTGGCCCAGAAAATGCTTGATATGGATGAAAGCATTTTTGGGTGAGTAAATTATGGCTACCATCGATGAATTGAAAAACCTCCTTTCCGAAGATGTCCGTGAGCTGGATGCGCTCGCGGACCTCCTCTCCCGGGAAAAAGACCTGCTGGGCGCCGCCGATGTGCGGGCGCTTGAAGAGGTTACTGCACAGAAGAATACCCTGCTTGAAGGTATTCGCGGCCGGGCCAAGCAGAAGATACGGCTACTGGTGAACATGGGATACAAGCCAGACGCCGGCGCCCCTTCCCGTTTCATTCGGGCCTCCGGCGAGGACGAGTTGTACCAGCTCTGGTCGACCGCTGACAGCAAGCTGCGGTTCTGCCAGTCGGTCAATGAGAACAACGGGCGCATTCTTGGTCACCTGCAAAAACGCCTGAGCCGGATCACCGATATTTTCCGGGGCGCCTCTTCCCAACAAAAGCTGTACGGTGCGAAGGGCCAGCAGACTGGCGTTTCCAGCAGCACGGTACTGGCCAGCGCCTGACCCGGCCGTTTTCCCGTTACCTCACTCCCTTAACAGGGCAGGTGTCTGCTAAGATTCCTGCCCTGTTTTGTTTAAAAGCGAGAGTTCCCCCATGAAACACCTGCCCCTGCCCTTTTCCCTGATTTTTCTGTTGATGGCAACACTACTGCTGGCCGCCCCGGCCCACAGCAGCAACGACACCCTGCCAAAAGTCCGGTTTGTCACCTCTGAGGGTGCCTTCGTCCTGCAACTTCGCCCGGACGTCGCCCCCAAAACGGTCGACAATTTTTTGACCTACGTGGATAACGGCTTTTACGACGGCACCATCTTCCACCGGGTGATCCCCGGTTTCATGGCCCAGGGCGGTGGTTTCACCGAAGACATGAACCGCAAATCGACCCGCGCGCCGGTGGAAAACGAGGCCACGGAAACCCTGCCGAACCTGCGTGGCACCGTTGCCATGGCCCGTACGCAGGATCCAGATTCCGCCACCTCCCAGTTTTTTATCAACGTGGCGGACAACGATTTTCTGAACGCCGGCGTGCGTGGCCCGGGATACACCGTATTCGGCAAGGTCACCGAGGGTATGGGCGTGGTTGATCGCATTGTTCGTACAAAAACCGGACGTGTTCGCGGCATGGCCGATGTTCCGCTTTCCACCATCACCATTGAATCTGCTCGGCGCCTTGAGCAAAGCAACGAACAATAAAACCATGACTCAGAGCCCGAAACCGCCGGCACTGGAGCCGGCTGGCCTGGTGTGGCGGGATGGCGTGCCGGAATCCACCCGCTTTGGTGACGTCTATTTCAGCCGCGACAACGGCCTGGAAGAAACTCGCTATGTGTTTTTGCAGCAAAACCACTTGCCAGAGCGGTTTGCCGGTCTGGCGGCCGGGCAGTCGTTTGTCATTGCCGAAACCGGGTTCGGTACCGGGCTGAATTTCCTGGCGGCCTGGGCGGAATGGCTGGCCCGCAGGCCGGCCGAAGACGATGGCACACTGCATTTTGTCTCCGTTGAACGTTACCCACTCAGCCGCCTGGAGCTGGAACAGGCACTGGCCTTATGGCCAGAGCTCGCGCCCCTTGCCGGCGAGTTGCTGGAGCACTACCCGCCTCTGATCCGTGGCACCCACCGCCTGGTGCTGGCCGGCGGGCGTGTGCGTTTGACTCTCTATTTCGGCGACGTACTGGATGCCTGGGACGACCTGACATTCACCGCCGACGCCTGGCTCCTGGACGGTTTTGCGCCCTCACTCAATCCGGACATGTGGCTGGAAACAGCCATTGACCAGTTGCACCGGCACAGTAAAACCGGCACCACCCTGGCCACGTTCACGGCCGTTGGCCGAGTTCGTCGGGCACTTGCGGATGCCGGCTTCACCATGGAGAAAGTGCCCGGTTATGGTCGCAAACGAGAGATGCTGGTCGGCAGGCTTGGCTCCGTTCACACCTCGCAACCACCCGTTGACCGCCAGCCGGTTGCCATCCTTGGCGCCGGCATTGCCGGCACTGCCCTGGCCCGTAATCTGGCCGAACGGGGGCAGCCGGTCATTCTCGTGGACCAGGCCGAACAACCCGGTAGCGCCGCTTCCGGTAACCTGCAGGGCGCGCTCTATGTGAAACTGGGCGTGGAATACAACGCACAAACGGAACTGGCCGCCACGGCACTGGCCTTCAGTCAGCGCTTTTACCAACGCTGGAAACACCAGTTCTGGCATCCGACCGGCCTGTTGCAGGTGGCGGGCACCGAACAGGAGGCCGATCGGCAACGGCGTTTTCTGGCTCGCAACCAGTACCCGGAATCGTTCCTGCAGCCGGTCAGCCCGTTGCAGGCTTCGGAGCTGGCCGGCATTGATGTCCCCCACAGCGGGCTCTGGTTTCCCGGCTCCGGCTGGCTGGAACCGGCCCGAGCCTGCACTCTACTGGCTAATCACCCGCTCATTCAGACGCGCTTTGGCTTCCGTGTTGCACGGATACAGGCCGAACAGCAGCAGTGGCGGTTGTCGGACGGAGCCGGAGCCGAAATAACCGCCAGCCGGTTGGTGATTGCCGCCGGGCACGAAACCTCGGCGGTACTCTCTGACGACGGCGAACTGCGCCTGAAGCCGATTCGCGGACAGGTTTCCCGCCTGCCGGAAAGCGATTACAACCTGCCCGAAACCGTTATCTGCGGCACCAAATATCTGAACCCCGCATTGAACGGTGAAGCCATCACCGGCGCCACATTCGACCTGCGGGACGACAACCCCGAGCAGACCCCGGAAAGCAACCAGGCCAACCTGGCCGAGCTGGAAGAACTGTTGCCCTCGGTATGCAAGAACGGGGGCAAATCACCGGCAGACCTGCAGGGGCGCGTTGCCTTCCGCTGCACCACCCACGATTACCAGCCAGTGGCCGGCGCTTTCAGCCCGTCGGATGCTCCGCCGAATACCGATGACAGCCTGTTTCTGCTGACCGGCCTGGGTAGCAAGGGGCTGGCCTGGGCGCCATTACTGGCGGAATACCTGGCTGATTGGCTAACCGGCCAGCCTCACTGCCTGCCCAATCCCCTTGCCCGGCGCCTGGCACCACAACGCCTGTACCGTAAGTAACTTGCCAGAGACTGCTAAACTGCGGTATGAAGACAAGAGGTGGGTTAATTAAGGGGCAGCCATGTCGATATACGTCAGTGAACCGGGCCGACCGTTGGGCACCCGATTGCCCGCAGTGTTTCGCAATCGGCCGGTGGGGGATGTCACGGAATTAAACGAATCCGGTGCCATTTCCGCCGAATACAGCGAAGCCACCGACGCCGAATTCCAGCAGGCAGTGCACAGTGGTGGCAGCGGAAACCGGCGTCGACAACAAGCGTTACAGGAATATGGGACCGCTGCCGGCGGCGACAGCCTCGAACAGAGAATCTATCTGCCCGTATCCGAGATCTGTTCACCGTCGGTGTATTCGGTGCCGGCCAGCGTGTCTGTTTCCGAGGCCATTGACGTCATGGAAAGCAATGGGGTGCATCACCTGGTGGTGCTGGCAGAAGACAACGTCGCCGGCCTGATTGATTTGCGCTGGTTGCTCACCTGGCTGCACGAAAACACCTCAGAGGCCATTCACAAAAGCCTGAGTAATATCGAGCTGCCAGCGTTTCTGACCGCCTCACCAGAAACCGATGCCCATCAGCTGGCGCGATTGATGCTGGCTCACCATCTGAATGCCGCCCTGGTTGTCGACGCTAACGGCAAGGCGGACGGAGTGGTCACCAGTACTGACTACCTCAAGCTCTACGCCAGCGTCAGCCGCCAGGAGGGCGAAGTCTGACACAGCAGCGCCACCCGTGAATCGTTAATCCGCCAGCCCATGTTCCGCCAACAGCGCCTGCAGGCCGGCTTCATCCAGCACCTTCAGCCCCAGTTGTTCGGCTTTCTCCAGCTTGGAGCCAGCCGCCTCGCCCGCTACCACGCAAGCGGTCTTTTTCGACACGCTTCCGGCCACTTTGGCGCCCAGGGCTTCCAGTTTTTCTTTTGCCTGCCCGCGGGTCATGCCGGAGAGGGTCCCGGTCAGTACCCAGGTTTCACCTTTTAGCGGCAAATCCTCGGCACGGGTAATGGTCTCTTGCTGCCAGCTAACGCCAGCCTCCTTCAAGGCATCCAGGGTTTCGCGGTTGTGGGGCTGGCCGAAGAAACTGCGAATATGGCCCGCCACAATCGGGCCCACATCTGGCACCTCCTGCAGCTGTTCTTCCGAAGCTTCGGCAATGGCTTCCAGAGAACCAAAGTGCGAGGCCAACGCCTTGGCCGTCGCTTCGCCTACTTCACGAATTCCCAACGCATACAGGAAACGCCAGAGCACCGGCTGCCGGGAACGGTCGATGGCGCTAACCAGGTTGGCGGCGGATTTATCGCCCATGCGCTCGAGCGTGGACAGCTGAAAGCGGGTCAGCCGGTAGATATCGGCCACGGTATGCACCATGCCCTCTTCCACCAGCACATCAATCAGTTTGTCACCCAGCCCCTCGATATCCATGGCTTTGCGCGAGGCATAGTGGCGAATGGCTTCCTTGCGCTGGGCCGGACAATACAGGCCGCCAGAGCAGCGGGCCACGGCCTCGCCTTCGATCTGGACGATGTCCGAACCGCACACCGGGCAGTGTTCGGGCAGGACCACTTCCCGGGCGCCTTCCGGGCGTTTTTCCGGTACCACTTTGACTACTTTCGGGATCACATCGCCGGCGCGGCGAATGAATACGGTGTCGCCGATGCGCGCATCCAGCCGTTTAATCTCGTCCATGTTGTGCAGGGTCGCGTTGCTAACAGTTACACCACCGACAAACACCGGTTGCAGGCGTGCTACCGGGGTAACTGCGCCGGTACGGCCCACCTGGAATTCCACGTCTTCGATGATGGTGGTTTCTTCCTGGGCCGGGAATTTCTGGGCGATAGCCCAACGCGGGGCACGGGAGACAAAGCCCAGCTGCTGCTGCAGATCCAGCCGATTGACCTTGAATACGATCCCGTCAATTTCGTAGGGCAGGCTGTCGCGCTTGGCCATCAGGTCTTCATAGGCCTGATGGCAGGCCTCCACGCCTTCGGCTTTGCGCATTTCCGGGTTCAGGCGAAAGCCCCAGCCGCGCACCCGCTGTAGGCTGTCCCAATGGGTCTCGGGTAGCAGGGTTTCGTCGGTGACCGCCAGGCTGTAGGCGCAGAATTCCAGTGGGCGCTTGGCGGTGACGGTGGATTTTTTCTGGCGCAGGCTGCCGGCTGCGGCGTTTCGCGGGTTCACGAAGGTTTTGTCGCCCTGCTCCGCCAACCGCGCGTTCAGGCGCTCGAAGCCGGCTCGGGGCATATAGACTTCACCTCGCACTTCCACTTCAGCCGGAAAGTTGTCTCCCCGCAGAGTCAGGGGAACCGAAGGAATGGTACGAATGTTGGCGGTGATGTCTTCACCACTGTAGCCATCGCCGCGGGTGGCGGCCTGTACCAGCGCCCCGTCCCGGTAATGCAGGCTCACCGCCAGGCCGTCGAGCTTGGGTTCGCACACGTACTCCACGGCCTGCTCGTCGCCCAGGCGATCACGTATACGACGGTCAAAATCCCGCAGTTCGTCATCACTGAAGGCGTTGTCGAGTGACAACATGGGCACGCGATGGACCACTTCGGCAAAGCTGGTGTCCGCGTTGCTGCCCACTCGGCGGGTAGGCGATTCGTCGCTGGCCAGCTCCGGATACTCCGCTTCCAGGTTCTGCAATTCACGGAACAGGCGGTCGTATTCGGCATCCGGTATTTGCGGGTCGTCGAGGACGTAGTACCGGTAATTATGGTCTTCAAGCTCGGCGCGCAGCTCAGCCACGCGCTTCCGGATGGTTTCAGAGGCCTTGGTCATCAGGTCGGGGTCCCGGGGGCTACGCTGTCGAATCAGTTACGGGGGAATCGCTGTTTGCGCTCGAATTCACGGATGCGTTGGCGGCAGTGCTCAACGGTTTGCGGTGTCATCACGCTGCGGCGTTCGTCTTTCAGTTCGCCACCCATGTTGCGCACCACGCATTGGGCGGTCTCGAACATAAAATCAAATGCCTGCATGGCGTTGGACGGGCCAGGCAGGCTCATGAAGAAACTGATACCGGGTGTCTTCAGGTTGGCGGTTTCATCGGGCCGGAAGGTACCCGGCTCCACGGCACTGGCCACGCTGAACTGCACCGGTGTGGTGGTGTCCGAGCCTTCGTGGCGATGGTAGATATCCAAATCGCCATATTCCAGGCCACAGGCCTCGAATAGTTTGGTCAGGGCTTCACCCTCAAAGTCTGCGCCTGTTTCCGCCAGCACGTTGATAACGATGACTTCCTGCGCCTCGGGACGATTGGCTCCGGCGGGTGGATCGCTTTTAATGGCGGTCTTCGTTGTCGGCGTCGGCTCCGGGGCAGGCTCGGGAATTGGCTCAGGTTCCGGTTCCCGGCCAGCGGGTTCCGCCTCAGTGGGAGTGGGCTCCGGGGATTCCGGGTTTTGCTCGACATCGGTGACCGTTGGTGGTTCCCGCTCAGGCTTTGATGCGGTTTTACGGGCGGCCCGGGCAACCCGGCGCTTGCCGACAATACCTTCACCTGGGCCATTGTCTTCATCGGTGGCGCTCCACCCGGTTTCCGGGGTGACGTCGTCATCAAGGCTGGTCAGGCTTTCAGACTCGGGTTGAGGCCGCCGGGAGCTGGGCCGGGATGAGGGTTCCGGCTTTTTGGCTCCGCCAGAAGCTGAAGCCGGACGGGCACCGCCGTTCGGCAATTCCGGGTTGTAGCCGTCTTCAAGCGGCGATTCGGACAGGTCATCGGCTCCCATGCTTGAGGAAATGGCCTGGGATTCCTTGCGGGCACGATGCATGCGGCGCAGGCCGTCAAGCACAACACCAATGATGATCAGGGCGCCAATGGCGATTAACCATTCCCTTAAAGACATAGTAAGACTGTCCTGTTTTCGGTTCGAAACATGAGGTTGTGTGGTGCCCTAGTTTACTACAATCAATGCGCATCGGGGCCGGATGGCATTATTGTCATGATTACGCCGGTTTCAATCAATGCTCAGGCCTCTGCCAGCGCTGCCGCCTCGTCCACATCCACGGACACCAGGCGCGAGCAACCGGGTTCGTGCATGGTCACCCCCATCAGCTGGTCGGCGTTCTCCATGGCAATCTTGTTGTGGGTAATATAGATGAACTGCACCTGCCGGGACATTTCCTTCACCATGTTGGCGTAGCGGCCTACGTTGGCGTCGTCCAGCGGTGCGTCTACTTCATCCAGCATGCAGAATGGCGCCGGGTTGAGCTGGAAAATCGAAAACACGAGGGCAATGGCGGTCAGCGCCTTTTCACCACCGGACAACAGGTGGATCGTCGTGTTTTTCTTGCCCGGGGGCCGGGCCATGATCGCCACACCGGTTTCCAGCAGGTCTTCGCCGGTCAGCTCCAGGCTGGCGCTGCCGCCGCCAAACACTTTCGGGAACAGTGCCTGCAGACCGCCGTTTACCTGATCAAAGGTTTCCTTGAAGCGTTGCCGGGTTTCCCGGTCAATCCGTCGCATGGCGTTGTCGAGAGTTTCCAGAGCCTCGTTCAGGTCGTCATTCTGTTCGTCCAGGTAGCGTTTACGCTCGCTCTGAACCTGGTATTCTTCGATTGCCGCCAGGTTGATGGCGCCCAGGCGCTGGATGCGGTTGCCAATCTTTTCCAGCTCCTCCGCCCAGGCAGCTTCGGTAGCCTCTTCGGGCAGGCGATCAAGCACATCACGCAGTGAAACCTCCAGCTCTCGCAGTTGTTCCAGCTGATTGCCGGAGCGGATCTCCAGGGCCTGGGATTCCATTTTCAGTTTTTCGAGTTTTTCCCGCACGCTCTGAGCTTGCTGATCGGTCTGGTGGCGGCGCTGCTCCCGTTCACGCACTTCCCGGTCAATGTCTTCCAGTGCGTCCCGTGCCGCGCCCAGTTTCTCTTCCTCGGCCAGTCGGCGGTCCAGCAGCCCTTCAAGCTGCATTTCCAGATCCTCGACCGGCTCCTCCGCACTTTCGCGGGCTTCTCGCAGCACCTCAAGGCGTTCATCCAGCCGGTGTTTTTGCAGGCGCATACGTTCAAGCGTCTGCTTCAGGCCGTCACGCTGGCTGTGAAGGGTCTGCAGCTGGAGCTGCAGCTGGTGGCTGTGATCACGGTCATGGCGGGCCTGCTGTCGTAAGCGGTCGAGATTCTCGCGCAGACTATCGCGCTGCTCCAGCAGCCGCTCTTTTTCCTCTTCGTGATCTTCGTTGGCGGCCAGGGAGACATCCCACTCTTCCCGCGCCAGTTCCAGGTTTTCCTGCTGTTCTTCAAGCTCCGCACGGACATCTTCGATATCTTCCACCAGCTGGGCCAGGCGGGCGTCAATCTGCTCCGTGCGGGCCTTAAGGCCGCTGATTTTTGAATCAAGAGTACTCAGCTCACGATCAGTTTGCTGCTGCCGGCCTTGCACCTCGGCGCGCTCGCGCTCGATACGTTCTTCCTGTTCGCGATGATCCTCGAGGGTTTCCCGGGCCTGCGCCAGCGCTGCTTCCGACTCTGCCAGCTCGGCTTCCAGCTCGGTGACCTTTTTCTGGCGTTCGATCACACCCGTCTGGCTGGCATCAGAGTCTGGCATCAGAATCCAGTCCGGCGACACCCACACCCCATCCGGCGTAATCAGGCTTTCACCGGGCTGTAGCCGCCCGCGCTGGGCCATGGCCTCATCGGCACTATCGGCCACCTGGATGCCCGCCAGCATGCCAGCCAGGGCCGGGACACCCGACACTTTCTCGGCCAGATTCGGCATGCCGCCATTGGTCGGTTTTTCGGTGGCCCCCGATTGTTCGCCGGCCACCATCGACAAGCCGCGCGGGGCACTTGCCAGTGTCTCGCTGAACGAATCCAGGGCCGGCACCACCAGCCCCTGGGCAAACCGGCCAAGTACCTGTTCAACCGCAAATTCCCAGCCGTTGTCAATGTACAATTGCGAGGCTACCCGGGGGGCATCGTCCAGGCCCTGCTGCACGAGCCACTGCTGCAATGCATCGTCCTCGCTGCCCAGTTGTTCGGCCAGTAACGCCGATTGCGATTCCAGCGAGGCTTTCAGGGTTTGCACCCTTTGCTGGTGTTCAGACGCCTGCTGTTCCGATTCACGGGTGGCGTGTCTAGCCTCAGTGACCTGTTCCTGCAACCCGGCGATGCGCTCGGCCATTTCTTCGCTCTGTAGCTGCAGGGTTTCCTGCTGTTCCAACAACTGTTCCAGCTCGTCCCGGTTTACTTGGCCATTGAGCTGTTGCTGCTCGTCCTGCAGCTTTTGGCTTCGGTTTTTCAGCTGGTCAATGGTCTGCTCAAGAGACTGGATGCGGGATTGGGCCAGTTCCGCCTGGCGACGGGCATCGGAGGAGCGGCCACTGAAAGTTTCCCATTGGTGTTGCCACTCGGCCATGGCGTCTTCGGCCTGCTGCAGATGCTCGGCGGATTCTTCCGCGCTTATAGCCAGGGCCTCCTGTTCGGGTTCGAGCATGGACAGTTCTTCTTCCAGACTGTCGTGGCGTTCTTCGTCCTGGGTTAGTTCACGATCCAGCTCTCGCTGGTTGGCCATGGCCTGGTCCAGCTCGGCGGCGGTTTGCCGGCTTCGCTCCCGTTGATGCTCGATGCTTTGTTCGATACGGGCGATGTCCGCGCCCGCTTCGTAATAGCGGGCCTGGGCGCGGTTGAAGTGTTCGTTGCGGTGCTGGTGGTCGTCCCTCAGCGATTCCAGAGAGGTTTCGAGGCTCAGGCGTTCGGTGAGCAATTGTTCCAGTTCCAGCTCCGTGTCCCGGATTTTGCTGCGCCAGCTGTGCAAATCGTTATCCAGGGACTGCCAGCGCAGCACCGTGAGTTCGGCCTTTTTCTGCCGCTCTTCATGTTTGAGTGCTTTGTACTTTTCGGCCGAAGCGGCCTGTCGCTCTAGGTGTTGGAGCTGACGCTCGAGTTCCTCGCGCAGGTCGGTCAGGCGTTCGAGATTTTCCTGGGTGCGTCGGATCCGGTTTTCGGTTTCCCGCCGGCGTTCCTTGTATTTGGAGATGCCGGCCGCTTCCTCAATGTACACGCGCAGTTCTTCGGGCTTTGCCTCGATCAACCGGGAAATCATGCCCTGCTCGATGATGGCGTAACTGCGGGGCCCAAGCCCGGTACCCAGGAACAAATCGGTGATGTCACGGCGCCGACACTTGGCACCATTCATGAAGTAGGCGGACTGCCCTTCCCGCGACACCCGGCGTTTGACCGAGATTTCGTTGAAACTGGCAAATTCCCCGGGTGCCGAGCCGTCGGAATTATCAAACACCAGTTCGATGGACGCCTGCCCTACCGGTTTACGCGCAGTGGAGCCATTAAAGATAACGTCCGACATGGATTCACCCCGCAGATACTTGGCGGAGCTTTCGCCCATCACCCAGCGCACGGCATCGATGATGTTGGATTTGCCGCAACCGTTGGGGCCAACCACGGCGGTCATGTTGGAGGGGAAAGGCACGGTTGTGGGGTCAACAAAGGATTTGAAACCGGCCAGCTTGATCGACTTGAGCCGCATATCAGGCGTTGCCCTCCTGCTTGTTCATTCCTTTGCCCCACGCTGTGTTCGGATGAATTTCAGACGCGAAAGTTTATCACAGCCATGGCCGGCAAAAACCTGCCGAAAAAATGACGCCTTAATAGTCACACGAAACATTGATTAACAATGTGCCTTATAAAGTCATCACAGGCTATTGATTAAAATGTATTTATTGTTTTTGGCATTGTTTCTGCTTAGGTCAGGGCGTCAACCTAATGTTCAGCAACCAGAGTGAGCCGTCGTGAAAAATCTGACCTCAATTCAGTCCTCAACGTCGCGCCCGGCCCGTTTAGCGGCCCTGAAACAATCATTCCAGGAATGGACCAGTGCGCCGGATGCGCTCACTCGCCTGTCCAGACGCTTGTCCACCACTCTGTGCCTGGAAACCCAGCTGGGCATGATTGCCGAAGAAGCGCTGGCCATTATTCCTTTTGACGCGATGAACTACCGCAACCGGATCGCCCGTCAGGATTTTGTATTTTCCACTGGGGTGGGCGGCCCCCACCGTTGCGAGTACCGGTTGTCGCTGGAAGGCAATTATTACGGAACCCTGAGCTTTCACCGCCGTCAGCGCTTCACCGAAGACGAATTGACCGGCTTTGAAATGCTGATTTCCGCTCTGATTTGCCCGTTGCGCAATGCCTGCCGGTTTATCGCGATTGAGCAGGCGGCACTGACCGACTCCCTGACCGGCATTGGCAACAAGCGGGCGATGGACGAGGCATTAAGCCAGGCCAGCGCTCTGGCAGAGCGGCATGGTGCGCCCTGGAGCCTGATTCTGTGTGACCTTGACCACTTCAAGCGGATCAACGACACCTACGGACATATGGTTGGCGATCATATTCTGGCGCGCTCCGCAGAACAGATAGATCGTTCGCTGCGCACCTCCGATAGCGTCTACCGGTTTGGAGGCGAGGAATTTGCGGTGCTGCTACCCCATACCAGCAGCAGTGATGCAAAAGACGTGGCCGATCGGATCCGCCTGGCCATTGAAGGTTTGCGGGTGGATACTGAGGAGAGTCTGGTATCAGTCAGCGCCAGCTGTGGCGTGGCCACCTATCTTACGGGCGAAGATGTGGACCACTGGTTGGCGCGCGCGGACGAAGCTCTGTATCGGGCCAAAGACCACGGCCGCAACTGCACCAAAGTGTTTGCCACCATTTAACCGCCGCCAGCATGCCGCCCTCAGGGGCGGTGCTTGCTCTTCGCTTTGGGTTTGGCGGGACGAGTGTCACTGACCTGCCAGCTGGCCCGGCCGGACTTTTTCGTTGACTTGCCCGGTGCCTTGCGGCGCTGGCGATCATGCACCGCCTGCTCCCCCGGCGTTTTCTGGGGAATGGCCACCGGTTGCAGACCAACCGAACGGCTCAGCGTGTCCACGGCCTTCTGATCCAACTCTTCCCATTTGCCAACTGTCAGCCTCGAGGGCAGGAAAATCGGCCCGTAACGCACCCGCTTCAGGCGGCTGACTTTCACGCCCTGGGATTCCCACAAACGGCGCACTTCCCGGTTACGGCCTTCAAACAAGGTAACGTGAAACCATTGGTTCAAGCCCTTGCCACCCGCCGGTGTGATGTCAGAGAAGCTGGCTTTACCGTCTTCCAGCAGCACGCCGTCAAGCAGGCGTTGGATCATTGCCTCGTCCACTTCGCCGAAGACCCGAACCGCGTACTCCCGGTCGATTTCATTGGAGGGATGCATCAGCCTGTTGGCCAGTTCACCATCGGTGGTGAACAGCACAAGACCGGTGGTGTTGATGTCCAGCCGGCCAATGGCAATCCAGCGCTGGTCCTTGAGTCTGGGCAGGCGATCAAACACCGTGGGGCGGCCTTCCGGATCTTTGCGGGTGGTGACTTCGCCTTCGGGTTTGTTGTATATCAGAACCCGGCGAACCACATCGGTGGCCGCGCTGGTATCCAGCAGCTTGCCGTCGAGCTCGAACCGGTCTTCCGGGGTGGCTTTCTGGCCGGGAGCAGGAATCTCGCCGTTGACCAGCAGACGGCCAGCAGCCATCCAGCCTTCGATTTCCCGACGCGAACCCACACCGGTTCGGGCCAGAAGTTTCTGTATGCGCTCCGGGCCGGCGGGCGCCGCGCTTTCGCTACGACGGGCTTTGGGTCCGGAGGCTTTTTTTCCGGGGCCGGATGCCTTCATGGTTTGAATCCTTGTTGCAAGCTGATGCCAGCGGCATCAATGAAGTGTCTTTTCGGAGGCATCGAATTCGATTTCCCCCTGCATGTTCTTTTCCATTTCCCGGCCAATTTCTTCCAGATCCCGTATTTCGGATAATGGCGGAAGTTCATCAAGGCCGGTCAGGTTGAAATAATCCAGAAACTGACGCGTGGTGGCATACATGGCCGGGCGACCGGGCACGTCTCGATGCCCCACCACGCGCACCCACTCTCGCTCACTGAGCGTGCGGATGATATTGCTGCTTACCGTTACGCCGCGTATTTCTTCGATTTCGCCCCGGGTGATCGGCTGGCGATAGGCAATCAGGGCCAGGGTTTCCAGTAAAGCGCGGGAATAGCGCTGGGGCTTTTCCTCGAACAACCGGCGAATCCAGGGGGCAAATTCCTGCCGCACCTGCAACCGGTATCCGCTGGCGACTTTTTTCAGTTCGAAGCCTCGCCCTTCGCAGGCGCCGTCGAGCATCACCAGCACATGCTCCATGATTTGCCGGGTCGGGCGTTCGTCTTCGGTGAACAGGTCCCGAAGCTGCTCCACCGACAGGGGCTTGCCGGCTGCCAGTAGCGCCGCTTCAACGATCGCCTGCAATCTGGCCAGATGTTCTTCGTTCATACCTGCCTGCTCCGGGTATCTTTGGCTTAATTGCTCGCTCTGGCCCGCACGTGAATCGGCCCGAGCACGTCGGCCTGGACAACCTCGACCAGCTGTTCCTTGATCAGTTCAAGCACCGCCAGAAAGCTGACCACTACCCCAAGACGCCCTTCCTCCGGGGTAAACAGGGCCTCGAAGCTGACAAAATGCTCGCCCTGCAAGAGACCCAACACTTGCGACATGCGCTCGCGGGTCGATAACCTTTCCCGTTCCACGTGATGGCTGGTAAACAAATCAGCCCGCTGTAACACGCCCTGCATGGCCAGCAGCAGCTCGCGCATATCCACATCCGGATGTGGCTGGGAGGTCGGCAAGGCCGGCAGAGCCGCTGAAGCATCGAAGGTATCCCGCTCCATGCGCGGCAGCTCATCCATGTCTTCGGCCGCCTGTTTGAATCGCTCGTACTGCTGCAGGCGGCGAATCAGCTCGGCGCGGGGGTCGACCTCTTCGTCGTCCTCGGCTTCCTGACGCGGCAGCAACATGCGGGATTTTATTTCCGCCAGGGTTGCCGCCATCACCAGGTATTCAGCTGCCAGCTCGAAGCGCATGGCCTCGACCGCGCTGATGTAATCCATGTACTGGCGGGTGATTTCGCTGACGTCGATATCCAGGATGTCCATGTTCTGCCGCCGTATCAGGTACAGCAGCAGATCCAGAGGGCCCTCAAAGGTTTCCAGGAAGACCGCCAGCGCATCGGGCGGGATGTACAGGTCTTTGGGCAGATCCACCAGCGGCTTGCCGGAGACCAGCGCCAGCGGGTTTTCACCCTCCGCCGCCGGTTGTTGGTCAGCACTGGCTTCGGTGATTTCGTCTGTCATGCCATCTCCCGACAGCCCGGCGGGCCATGGCCCGGTTTACCGGTAGCTCAGGCCCATGGCGGCGCGCACTTCTTCCAGGGTATCGCGGGCATTATCACTGGCCCGTTCACGACCTTCCTGAAGAATTGAACGCACCAGGTCCGGATCACTTTCGTAATCCCGGGCCCGTTCGTGCAGCGGTTTCTGTTCTTCAATGATGGCGTCTATCAACGGCTTTTTGCAGTCCAGACAACCGATACCGGCGCTTCGGCAGCCATTTTGCACCCAGTCACAGGTTGATTCATCGGAATACACCTTGTGCATGCCCCATACCGGGCACTTCTCCGGCTCGCCAGGATCGGTGCGGCGCACACGCTGGGGGTCGGTCTGCATGGTGCGGATTTTCTGGGCGACGCTGTCCGGCTCTTCGCGCAGGCCGATGTAATTGTTGTAGGACTTGGACATCTTCTGCCCGTCCAGACCCGGCATTTTCGATTCCGGGGTCAACAGCGGCTGGGGCTCGGGCAGAATCACCTTGCCGCCGCCCTCGATGTAGCCGTACAAACGCTCGCGGTCGCCAATGGAGATGTTTTGCTGTTCCTTGAGCAGTGCCCGGGCGGTTTCCAGCGCTTCGGCATCGCCCTCTTCCTGGTAACGTTTTTTCAGGTTGCGGTACAGCTTGGCGTTTTTCTTGCCCATCTTGATAATGGCTGCTTCCGCCTGCTCTTCAAAATTCGGTTCCCGACCGTAGATGTGGTTGAAGCGACGGGCAATTTCCCGCGTAATTTCCACATGGGACAACTGATCCGCGCCAACAGGCACCCTTCCTGCCCGATACATAAGAATGTCGGAAGACATTAGTAGCGGATAGCCTAGAAAGCCGTAGGTTGCCAGATCTTTTTCCCGCAGCTTTTCTTGCTGTTCCTTATAGGTGGGCACCCTTTCCAACCAGCCCAGCGGCGTGATCATAGACAATAACAGGTTAAGCTCGGCATGCTCGGGCACCTGGGATTGGATGAACATGGTGGCTGAGCCGGGATTAACGCCCGCCGCCAGCCAGTCGATGGCCATGTCCCACACGCTCTGTTCAATGCCGGAGGGATCGTCATACTGGGTGGTCAACGCGTGCCAGTCGGCAATGAAGAAGAAGCACTCGTATTCGTGCTGGAGCTTTACCCAGGTTTTCAGCACACCGTGGTAGTGGCCGAGGTGAAGCTTGCCGGTCGGACGCATGCCGGACAAAACCCGTTGCTGGGGGTCGACTGAACTCAAAGCACGAACTCCTTCTTTGTGTTTTCGGAATTCCCGAAGCCTGGCGCGGGCGCGCCGTGTGCCGGGATGACCGGCCATTATAGTCTGAACGGGCGCCGGGGTTAAGCAATGGCCGAAAAACAGCCGGGATAAAGACACAAAAACCCCCGGAATCAGACAATTCCGGGGGTTTTTGTTCGCCGAGGCAGGGTTACCAGCCGGTGGCGTCTTTCAGGGCCTGGCCAATTTCCGCCAGACTGCGCACGGTTTTGACACCGGCATCTTCCAGCGCGGCGAATTTCTCATCCGCCGTGCCTTTACCACCCGAGATAATGGCGCCGGCATGGCCCATGCGTTTACCCGGAGGAGCGGTAACGCCGGCAATATAGGCAACCACCGGCTTGCTCACGTTCTGCTTGATGAACGAAGCAGCCTCTTCTTCGGCCGTGCCACCAATTTCACCAATCATCACGATAGCCTCGGTTTCCGGGTCTTCCTGCAGCAGGCCGAGTATATCGATGAAGTTGGAGCCCGGAATCGGATCCCCACCAATGCCCACGCAGGTGGACTGGCCATAACCGAAATCTGTCGTCTGTTTCACGGCTTCATAGGTCAGGGTGCCGGAACGGGACACAATCCCCACCTTGCCCTTCTTGTGGATATGACCCGGCATGATGCCGATTTTGCATTCATCCGGGGTGATCACACCCGGGCAGTTCGGCCCGATCATGCGCACGCCTTTTTGATCCACGTATTCCTTGGCGTAGAGCATGTCGATGGTGGGGATACCCTCGGTAATACAAATAATCAGCTCGATGCCGGCATCCGCCGCCTCGATGATGGCGTCTTTACAAAATGGGGCGGGCACGTAGATAACCGACGCCTGGGCTCCGGTCTGCTCCACTGCATCGCGCACCGTGTTGAACACCGGCAGTCCGAGGTGTTCGGTACCGCCCTTACCCGGGCTGACACCGCCCACCATCTGGGTACCGTAGGCAATCGCCTTCTCGGAATGGAAGGTGCCCTGGGCACCGGTAAAGCCCTGGCGAAGGACCGTAGTGTTGTTATCGGTCAGAATGCGCATCACTTACACCCTGCGGCTTTAACGACTTGCTGTGCAGCATCACTCAGGCTGGTGGCTGCCAGAATGTTCAGACCGCTCTCTGCCAGCACTTTGGTACCCACCTCGGCGTTGTTGCCTTCCAGGCGGACCACCACAGGCACTTCCACGCCGACTTCTTTCACCGCGCCAATGATGCCTTCGGCAATCATGTCACAGCGAACAATGCCACCGAAGATGTTGACCAGTACCGCCTGTACGTTTTTATCCGACAGGATGATCTTGAACGCTTCCGATACACGCTCCTTGGTGGCGCCGCCGCCTACATCCAGGAAGTTGGCCGGCTGGCCACCGGAAAGCTTGATTATGTCGATGGTACCCATGGCAAGACCGGCGCCGTTCACCATGCAACCGATGTTGCCTTCCAGCGCCACGTAGTTGAGCTCCCATTTGGCCGCCTCTGCTTCTCGTGGGTCTTCCTGGGAGGGGTCGTGCATTTCGTGAATCTTTTTCTGGCGATACAAGGCGTTACTATCCACACCCACTTTCGAATCGAGGCAGAGCAAGTCGCCCTGTTTGGTGATCACCAGCGGATTGATTTCCACCAATGCCAGATCGCATTCCTCGAACAACTTCGCGAGGTTCACGAAGATTTTGGCAAACTGGCCGATCTGCTTGCCTTCCAGGCCCAGCTTGAACGCCAGCTCGCGGCCCTGATATGGCTGCGCACCAACCAGAGGGTCGATTTCAGCCTTGAGGATTTTCTCCGGCGTTTCCTCGGCTACCTTTTCGATTTCCACGCCGCCTTCGGTGGATGCCATGAACACGATACGGCGGGTACCGCGGTCAACCACCGCGCCGAGGTACAGTTCCTGGTCAATATCGCTGACTTCTTCCACCAGAATCTTGGCAACCGGCTGGCCGGCTTCGTCGGTCTGGTAGGTCACCAGGTTGCGACCGAGCCAGTATTCGGCAAATTCCCGGATTTCCTCTTTGCTGTTGACCAGCTTCACACCGCCGGCCTTACCGCGGCCACCGGCATGCACCTGGGCCTTGACCACCCAACGGTCTCCGCCGATCTGACTGACGGCTTCCACGGCTTCTTTCGGGGTATCGCAGGCAATGCCCTGGGATACCGGCAAGCCGTATTTGGCAAACAGATGTTTGCCCTGGTATTCGTGCAGATTCATAGTCTTGTCCCGTTTTTGTTGCTTGAGGGAAACCCTGCTGGAACTGACAATTTAGAGGGCAAATCCGTGAAGCTCAAGGCGCGGTATCAATTCCCGCCCCTTAAACGACAACGGGGCGCTTGAAGCGCCCCGTTGTTTACTGCTTTTACTTCTTCTTGCGCCGGTTGGCGATATGAATCGCCCCGCCACTGACTGCCAGAGCAGCCTCGTGGACCGACTCGGACAGAGTCGGATGAGCAAAGCAGGTCAGCGCCAGGTCTTCGGCACTGGAGCCGAATTCCATGGCGATCACGCCCTGAGCCACGATTTCGGATGCCTGCGGCCCAACAGCGTGGAAGCCGAGAATACGATCGGTTTTGGCATCGGCGATGATCTTGATCATGCCCGCTGTAGCGTTCGCTGCCATGGCGCGACCGTTGGCGGCAAACGGGAAGGTACCCACGTTGTACTCTTCACCCTCGGCTTTCAGCTCTTCCTCGGTTTTGCCAACCCAGGCCACTTCCGGAGAGGTGTAAATCACGTTCGGAATGCAATCGTAGTTCACCTGCGGCTTGTGGCCGGCGATGCGCTCCGCGACCATCACGCCTTCTTCTGACGCCTTGTGCGCAAGCATCGGGCCGCGTACCACGTCACCGATCGCCCAGACACCGGGCGCTTCAGTTTTACAGGTATCATCAACGAAGATGAAGCCACGCTCGTCCATTTTCACACCGGAATCTTCGGCAATGGCACCGTCGGTGAACGGACGACGGCCGACGGCAACAATCAGCTTATCGAACTGTGCTTCCTGTTTGCCATTGGCATCTTCGTAGGTGACGTTGACCTGGTTCTTTTTAACTTCAGCGCCAGTCATGCGGGCACCCAGAACGATGTTCAGGCCCTGCTTTTCGAACTGCTTCTTGGCATCTTTGGCGATCTGCTGATCCACCACCGGCAGGAACTTGTCCTGGGCTTCGATCACGGTGACCTCAGAACCCAGACGGGCCCAGACACTACCCAGTTCCAGGCCGATAACGCCGGCACCAATCACGCCCAGGCGCTTCGGTACTTCTTCAAATTCCAGCGCGCCTTCGGAATCGACAATATGCTCGCCATCGAACGGTGCAGGCGGGATCTCGATCGGCTTGGAGCCGGTGGCGATGATCACGTTGTCACCTTCGTAGGTCTTGGTGTTGCCGTCTTTGTCGGTCACCTCAACCTTGTGGTTCGCCAGCAGCTTGCCGTGGCCGTGGATGGAAGTCACGCCATTGGCCTTGAACAGACCAGCGATACCGCCGGTCAGCTGCTTAACGATGCCGAGCTTGCGCTCCTGCATCTTGGCAACGTTGATTTCCACGTCCTTGGCCAGAATACCCATGGACTCATAGTCGTGGCTGGCTTCCTCGAACTTGTGGGTCACTTCCAGCAGCGCCTTGGACGGAATACAACCGACGTTCAGGCAGGTACCACCGAGCACCTGGCTTTTGCCGTCTTTGCTGGTCCAGGACTCAACACAGGCGGTTTTCAGGCCTTGCTGAGCCGCCTTGATGGCCGCTACGTAACCGCCGGGGCCGGCGCCGATGACGATAACGTCAAATTTGTCAGACATAATTTATCCTGTTCTCTGATTCGTGGAATGTCGGATTAAACGTCCAGCAGGATACGCGCCGGATCTTCGAGCATTTCTTTGATTGCAACCAGGAACTGTACTGCTTCCTTGCCATCGATCATACGGTGATCGTATGACAGTGCCAGGTACATCATCGGCAGAACTTCCACCTGACCGTTCACCGCCATCGGACGCTCCTGGATCTTGTGCATGCCCAGGAAGGGAGGCCGCGGCGGGTTCAGGATCGGGGTGGAGATCAGGGAACAGAAGATACCACAGTTGGTGATGGTGAAGGTGCCGCCGGTCATGTCTTCAATGCCCAGCTTGCCGCCTTTGGCTTTGGTACCGTAATCGACGATGGTTTTCTCGATATCAGCCAGTCCCATGGAATCCACATCACGGAGAACCGGAACAACCAGGCCACGGTCGGTGGAAACGGCAACGCCGATATCCTGGTAGCCGTGATACACCATGTCGTTGCCGTCGATGGAGGCGTTCACTGCCGGGAAACGCTTCAGCGCTTCGGTGGCGGCCTTGGCGAAGAACGACATGAAGCCGAGTTTCACGTCGTGGCGCTTCAGGAAGCTGTCTTTGTACTGGCTGCGCAGCTCCATGATTGGCTTCATGTTGACTTCGTTGAACGTGGTCAGCATGGCGGCGGTTTGCTGAGCATCCACCAGGCGCTTGGCGATGCTGGCGCGCAGACGGGTCATCGGAACACGCTTCTCCGGGCGCTCGCCCTGAGCTACGTCTACCTTCGGCATTTCGGCCGGCTTTGACGCACTGCTGCCAGCAGCAGGCTTGTTGCTGATGTGGTTCTGCACGTCTTCCTTGGTCACACGGCCATCTTTGCCGGTGCCTTTAACGGCGGACGGATCAACGTCGTTTTCTTCGGCCAGCTTGCGAGCTGCCGGGCTCAGAATCGCGTCGCCGGAGCTCGCCTCTTCTTTCTTCGGCTCTTCGGCTTTCTCTTCTTCCGCCTTGTCTTCGGACTTGCTTTCCTCGGCCGGCTTGGATTCGCCAGCGGCGCCTTCCTTGAACTTGCCGATCACTTCGCCGCTTTCCACGACGTCGTCTTCGTTCTTGATAATTTCTTCAATTACGCCGTCAGCCGGCGCAACCACTTCAAGAACCACCTTGTCGGTTTCGATGTCGACGATCAGCTCGTCGCGCTCACAGGCTTCGCCCGGCTGCTTGTGCCAGGTCGCAACGGTGCCTTCGGCAACCGACTCAGGGAAAACGGGGGCTTTAATCTCAATAGACATTACAAATCCTTAATTCGGTAGCTCATCAGAGTTCAAACGCATCGTTAACCAACTGCTTCTGCTCTTCAATGTGAACAGACATGTGTCCACACGCAGGCGCTGCAGAGGCCTTACGACCGGCATACTGAAGTTTCAGCTTCGGATTCAAACGATCCAGAACGTGATGCATGTGATGCTGGCTCGGATACCACGCGCCCTGGTTCATCGGCTCTTCCTGACACCAGATCGCGGTCTTCAGGTTCGGGTACTCGACCAGGATCTCGTACAGATCGTCTTCCGGGAACGGGTACAGCTGCTCGATACGAACAATGGCGGTGTCTTCACGCTCGTCCGCCTTTTTCTTCTCCAGAAGATCGTAGTACACCTTGCCAGAACACATGATCAGGCGGGTGACTTTCTTCGGATCAGACAACTGCTTTTCACGCAGCACGGTCTTGAATGTGCCGGTGGTCAGATCGTCCAGATCGGAAATTGCTTCCTTGTGACGCAACAGGCTCTTGGGCGTGATCGCGATCAGCGGCTTGCGCAGCGGACGCTTCACCTGACGGCGCAGCATGTGGAACACCTGCGACGGTGTGGTGGGTACGCACACCTGAATGTTGTGCTCCGCACACAGCTGCAGGAAGCGCTCCAGACGGGCGGAACTGTGTTCCGGACCCTGGCCTTCGTAGCCGTGTGGCAACAGCAGGGTCAGACCACACAAACGACCCCATTTGTGCTCGCCACTGGTCAGGAACTGGTCGATCACTACCTGGGCGCCGTTGGCAAAATCGCCAAACTGGGCTTCCCAGATCACCAGGCTGTTGGGCGCTGTGCCGGCATAGCCGTATTCATAGGCAACCACGGCTTCTTCGGACAGATACGAATCATAGATGTCGAAACGCGGCTGATCTTCCGCCAGATCTTTCAGGGAAATATGGGTAGAGCCGTCTTTCTGGTTGTGTAGCACCGCGTGGCGGTGAGAGAAGGTACCCCGACCTACATCCTGACCGGTGATTCGTACCGGGTGACCTTCGTCCAGCAACGTGGCGTAGGCCATCATTTCGCCATAACCCCAGTTCAGGGCCAGAGCGCCGGCGGTCATCTTTTCCCGATCTTTAACAATCTTGGACACCTGGCGCTGAATGCTGAAGCCTTCCGGCAGCTGGGTCATTTTCTTGCCCAGTTCCTGAACCTTTTTCAGCGGCACGCTGGTCTGGCACTCGGCGGTCCATTCGTGGCCCAGGTACGGAGTCCAGTCCACGTACAGATCTGTGTTCGGTTCCTTGACCAGCGACTGAACCACATGCTCACCGTTATCCAGCGCATCGCGGTAGGCGTTTTCCATTTTCTTGGATTCGTCCTCGCTGATCACGCCTTCGGCGATCAAACGCTCTGCGTACTGGGTACGGGTGGTCTTCAGCTTGCGAATCTTGTCGTACATCATCGGCTGGGTCGCCGCCGGCTCGTCGGCCTCGTTGTGGCCACGACGACGATAACAAACCAGATCGATAACCACGTCGCGATGGAATTCCTTGCGGTAATCCATGGCCAGACGGGTCACGAACATTACCGCTTCAGGGTCGTCTGCGTTCACGTGCAGAATCGGCGCCTGAACCATTTTGGCGATGTCGGTACAGTATTCAGTGGAACGCGCATCTTCTTTCTTATGGGTAGTAAAGCCCACCTGGTTGTTGATGACGATGTGAATCGTGCCACCAATACCGAAGCCGCGAGTTTCAGAACCCTGGAAGGTTTCCATCACCACGCCCTGCCCGGCAAACGCAGCATCACCGTGCATAACAATGGGCACAACCTGATCACCGGTGTCATCACCACGACGGTCCTGGCGGGCCCGAACGGAGCCTTCAACCACCGGAGAAACGATTTCCAGGTGAGACGGGTTGAACAGCATGGCCAGGTGCACTTCACCACCCGGGGTCATGACGTTCGACGAGAAGCCCTGGTGGTATTTCACATCACCTGAACCGTAATCGGCCAGCTTCTTGCCTTCGAATTCATCGAACAGCTCACGCGGGCTCTTGCCCAGAGTGTTTACCAGCACGTTCAGGCGACCACGGTGGGCCATACCCAAAACAATTTCCTTGGCACCATAGGAGCCGGCACGCTGGATCAGCTCATCCAGGCACGGGATCAGGCTTTCGCCACCTTCCAGACCAAAACGCTTGACGCCCGGGTAACGGGAGCCCAGGTACTTCTCCAAACCTTCAGCGGCAACAAGACGCTCGAGAATGTGCTTGCGGGTCTCCACCTCGTAATCAGGGCTGGAGCGAACCGGCTCCATGCGCTGCTGGAACCAGCGCTTGATGCGCGTGTCCACGATGTGCATGTACTCGGCGCCCACTTTCTCGCAGTAGGTCTTGCGCAGGCCTTCCACAATCTCGCCCAGCTTCATGGTTTCCGAGCCGAAATTCAGGGAGCCGGTCTGGAACTCGAGGTCCATGTCCGGTCCGCTCAGCTCGTGAAAGCGCGGATCCAGGTCTTCCACCGACTGGCGCTGCCATACGCCAAGCGGATCAAGCTGTGATTCCTGGTGACCACGGAAACGGAAGGCATTAATCAGCTGCAGAACGCGAATCTGTTTCTTGTCCGCAGAGGACGTGGCATTGGCGGGCACGCCACCACTCAGAAAACGCTGATTACGGGAGATGTGTTCGAACTGTTCACGAATAACGGAATGGGCAACGTCAATGCCACCCTTGCCGTCGACACTGGGCAGTTGGTCGAAATAGCTGCGCCATTCTTCGGGAATCGAGTTCGGGTCGGTCAGGTAGGTTTCAAAAGGCGGTTCACAATAGGCCGGATTCCCACCCTGCAAATGGAAGGTCTGCCATAATTGTTCATGATGCTTTCGTGCATTTGAATAGCTCACCTTGGGCTGGTGCGGGGGAGTCGGCATGATCAGGTTGTGGCTGATCACAGTCAATACGGGTTTTTACAGCATGACTATGACCACCGTTCCTGCCAAGGAAGTGGTCCGTCCCCTGTGATTTTTTATCAGCAACACTGCCCGGGGCCCGCGAGAGCCACCAAACAGCGGGTTTGATTCTGCACCCCCATTATACCAATGCCTATAAGCCATTGGTTGAAGGCCCCGCATATAGCGAGGCCTTCAAGGGGTTGCCTGCCGGCTCAATACCGGCAAGGCTATTCGCGACTATCGCCTGATCAGGTAGCCCGCTGAAGCAGCAGGTTCCGGATGTGGCCGATAGCCCGGGTCGGGTTCAGACCCTTCGGACAAACACTAACACAGTTCATGATGCCGCGGCAGCGGAAAACACTGAACGGATCGTCCAGGTTTGCCAGACGCTCAGGTTGCGCGGTATCCCGGCTGTCCGCCAGGAAACGGTACGCCTGCAGCAGGCCAGCCGGACCGATGAACTTGTCCGGATTCCACCAGAACGAAGGACAGGAAGTGGAGCAGCATGCACACAGAATACACTCGTACAGACCGTCCAGCTTTTCCCGGTCTTCCGGGGTTTGCAGGCGCTCGATGGCCGGAGCCGGCGTGTCGTTGATCAGGTACGGCGTGACCTTCTCGTACTGGCGATAGAACAGGTTCATATCGACCACCAGATCACGAATCACCGGCAGACCCGGCAGCGGGCGCAGAACAATCTTGTTGTTCTTGGCCACTTCCGATACCGGAGTGATGCACGCCAGACCGTTCTTGCCGTTCATGTTCATGCCGTCGGAGCCACAAACACCTTCGCGGCAGGAACGACGATAGGCCATGGACGGATCTTTTTCCTTGATGAGGTTCAGCACATCAAGAACCATCAGATCCTTGCCTTCCGGAATATCGACCTCTACGTCCTGCATGTAAGGGGCGTTATCAGTTTCCGGGTTGTAGCGATAAAGGCTTACCAACATCTTCTCTATCCCCCTTAGTAAGTCCGCACTTTCGGCTCGAAGGTCGGCACGGTCTTCGGCGCGAAATTCACGTCACGCTTGCCAACGCGCTTATCGAGCGGGAAGTACATGGAGTGCTTCAGCCAGTTCTCGTCGTCACGCTCGGTGAAGTCGTTACGGGCGTGGGCACCACGGCTTTCTTTACGCGCGGCGGCGGAAATCGCAGTCGCCAGGGCAACCTCGTACAGGTTGTCCAGCTCCAGCGCTTCGATGCGGGCGGTGTTGAAGGCACTGCTGGTGTCGGCCGGTTTGGTTTTGGTAACACGCTGACCAAGGGCTTCCAGCTTCTGGGGGCCTTCTTCCATGATCTTGCCGTCAGGGAATACACCGAAGTACGGCTGCATGCAGGCCTGCAGGTCCTTACGAACCTCAGCCACGCTCTCGCCTTCTTTGGCGCTGTCCAGACGATCCAGACGGGCCATGGCGTTCTTGATGTCTTCTTCGGACGCTTCGTCTACTTCAACGCCGCCGCGAAGCTGCCCTTCAATGTGCAGACCAGCCGCACGACCGAAGACCACCAGATCCAGCAGCGAGTTACCGCCCAGGCGGTTGGCACCGCGTACGGATACCCAGGCTGCTGCGCCACTGGCGACGAGACCCGGGATCGGCCGAACGTTGCCGTTTTCGTCCTGGGTCAGCGCCTGGCCGCCCACATTGGTCGGAATACCGCCCATGATGCAGCGACAGGCCGGCACGACCGGGATCGGCTCTTCCACCGGACCCACGTGTCCGAAGGTGCGGGACAGGACACAGATGAGCGGCAGACGCAGGTTCAGAGATACTTCACCCAGATGATCCAGCTTCAGCAGTACGTGATCCTTCTCGGGGCCACAACCACGGCCTTCCAGGATTTCGATAACCATGGAGCGGGCTACAACGTCACGACCGGCCAGGTCTTTGGCGGTCGGAGCGTAACGCTCCATTACGCGCTCGCCTTCGGAGTTGATCAGGTAACCACCCTCACCACGACAGCCTTCGGTTACCAGCGTGCCAGCACCGTGAATACCGGTCGGATGGAACTGCCCCATTTCCATTTCCTGAACCGGGAAGCCGGCGCGCAGCGCCATGCCAATGCCGTCACCGGTGTTGATCAGGGCGTTGGTGGTGGAGGAGTAGATACGGCCAGCGCCACCAGTAGCCAGAACCGTGGCCTTGGACTTGATGTAGCAAACGTCACCGGTTTCGATCTCAATACCAACAACACCTACCACTTCGCCTTTGCCGTTCTTGACCAGATCGACAGCGTACCACTCGTTCAAGAAGGAAGTGCCGCCTTTCAGGTTGGCCTGGTACAGGGTGTGCAGCAGGGCGTGACCGGTACGGTCTGCGGCGGCACAGGTACGAGCGGCCTGAGTGGGGTTGTCCGGACCCTTGGACTGACCACCGAACGGACGCTGATAGATGCGGCCCTGCTCGGTGCGGGAGAACGGCAAGCCCATGTGCTCGAGCTCAAATACGGCCTGGGGGCCGACGGAACACATGTACTCGATCGCGTCCTGGTCACCGATATAGTCGGAGCCCTTGACGGTATCGTACATGCGCCAGCGCCAGTCATCATTCGGATCGGCACTGGCGATCGCACAGGTAATACCACCCTGGGCGGACACTGTGTGCGAACGAGTCGGAAAAACCTTCGTGATACATGCAGTATTGACGCCGGACTCAGTCAGCTGCAGCGCGGCACGCATGCCTGCACCACCACCGCCAATAACAATCGCGTCGTAAGACATGGTTTTGATGTTAGCCATCTATTAAAGCCCCCAAAGAATCTGAATGCCCCAGATCAGGTACACGAACATCACGAGACCGCACAAAGCCTGCACCAGAAAACGCGGCAGAGTAGCTTTGATGTAATCGGTGGTGACTGTCCAGAGACCTACCCATGCGTGCGCGCCAAGAGAAAGAAGCGCCAGCAGAGTGAAAATCCGGAACCAGGTCTGATCAAACATTGCGTTCCAGGATTCATAGTTCACGTCGGTGAACAACATGAACGCCAGAAGGAACAATGTGTATGCGGCGAGTACGTAGGCAGTGACCCGCTGGATCATCCAATCAAATACGCCACTGCGACCGAGGTTAGTTACGCTGCTTACCATACCCAGACTCCTGCCAGAAGGATGAGAATTACTGAAACCACGATGGTGATTTTGGCGGCGGCACGGCCACTTTGCAGCTCTTCACCGACGCCCATGTCCATAAGCAGGTGCTTGATACCCGCAACCAGGTGGTAAAGCAGAGCAGACAAAATGCCCCAGGTGATCAGCTTGGCAAGGAAGCTGTCCAGCAGTCCACTTACCCGATTAAAGCCACTTTCTCCTGACAGGGAGAGCTCCAGTCCGTACAACAGGAAAGCAACACCAACGAAAACGATGATGCCACTGATCCGGTGCAGGATCGAAGTAATGGCTGGCAGCGGGAA
>JABXHG010000583.1 GCA_013393545.1 Alteromonadaceae bacterium
CCGCGGTGTTTCCCGGGGTTACACCGGGGGTGGCGGGTCGTGGCCGTCAATCGGGGCAATGTAGTTAAAGCCCAGCTCTTCGAACAGAGGGCCCGGGGCAATCATGCCCTTGAAGTGTTCTTCGGTCTTCTTGGCCAGCTGCATCAGCGGCGGCGCCGCCTTGAGCATTTTCTTGCTGCTGTTGCGCATGTGATTGTAGGTGCGGCTGGCCAGCAGTTTGGCAAAGTAATTCGACAGCCCACCCACATTGTGGGAAATGGACATGTCGTTGTCGTTCAGAATCACCAGCATGTCGGCGTGCAGGTGGCCGGCGTGGTTGAGCGCTTCAAAGGCCATGCCGGCGGTCATGGCGCCGTCGCCAATCACGGCAATGCTTTTGCGACCGGATTTCTGCAGGCGCGCGGCAATGGACATGCCCAGGGCGGCACTGATGGACGTGCTGGAATGGCCTACACCAAAGGTGTCGTATTCGCTCTCTGCCCGCTTCGGGAAGCCGGCCAGGCCGTCTTTGCGGCGAATGCTGCCCATGCGATTCTTGCGCCCGGTCAGAATCTTGTGGGGGTAGGCCTGGTGGCCTACATCCCATAACAGGCGGTCGAAGGGCGTGTTGAATACATAGTGCAATGCCACCGTGAGTTCCAGCACGCCGAGGCCGGCACCGAAGTGTCCGCCGGTCTGACCTACCGACCACAGCAGATACGCTCGCAGTTCCCGGGCCAGACGGGGTAAATCGTCGGCGGGCAGCTCCCGGAGCTGGGCCGGCAGGTCAATCCGGTCCAGCAACGGAGTGTTGGGCCGCTGTGACGGGATTTCTTTGAAGGTGTAAATATCCTGCATCTGTCTCGGGTCTTGTGGAAGTCCGGTGATTGTGAAGTCCGTTACGAACAGTGTGCGCTTTTGGCGCAGGCCGGTTCAATGGCTACGCGCGACCACGTAATCGGCCATGGCTCTCAGGGGATTGGCCTCCGGGCCAAAGTCGGCCAGGCTGGCCTGGGCCTGTGCCAGGAGTGCCTGCAGGTGCTCGCGGGCACCGTTCAGGCCAAGCAACGACGGATATGTCGGCTTTTCCCGGGCCAGATCCGAGCCCTGGGGCTTGCCGATGACCTCGGTGCTGCCCTCTACATCCAGCAGGTCATCCTGCACCTGAAACGCCAGTCCCAATGACCGGGCGCAGCTGGTCAGCGCGTCCAGCCGGTCGGCATCCGGATCGACGGCACACAGCGCCCCCATGCGTACACAGGCTTCAATCAAGGCGCCGGTCTTGTGTCGGTGCATGTTTTCCAGTTCCGCCAGCGTGATGGTCTTGCCCACGGACTCCAAATCAATGGCCTGGCCCCCAACCATGCCGCGATGGCCGGCGGCAACAGCGAGCGCCTGCACCATGGCGAGGCGGGCTTCCGCCGACACGGCCGGGTTGTGTGCCAGCCAGTCAAACGCCAGCGCCTGCAGGGCATCGCCGGCCAGAATGGCTGTGGCTTCGTCAAAGGCAATGTGAGTGGTCGGCCGGCCCCGGCGCAGGTTGTCATCATCCATGGCGGGCAGGTCGTCGTGAATCAGGGAATAGGCGTGCACCAATTCGATGGCGCAGGCGGGCACCAGGGCTTTTTCGAAATTTTCGCCCATGGCCTGTGCCGCGGCCAGGCACAGGGCGGGGCGAATGCGTTTGCCGCCGCCCAGTACGCTGTAACGCATGGCCTCCTGAAGGCGTTCAGAGGCCGAGGCCTGCTCAATGCTTCGGTCCAGCTCGGTGTCCACCAGCGCGCGACAGCGGTCCAGGAATGCCTGGGCCGCGGAGGTGTTTTGGCTCATCAGTCGCTGTCATCCGCTGAGAAGGGACGGGTTTCCAGGCTGCCATCGGGGTTTTGAACCAATTGTTCAACCCGCTGTTCAGCGCTTTTCAGCGCCTGCTGACACTCGCGGGTCAGCTTCACGCCCCGTTCGAAGGCGCCAAGTGACTGCTCCAGCGACAGCTCGCCTTGCTCCAGGTTGCGAACCAGTTGTTCCAGTTCGTCCAGGGATTTTTCGAAGTCGGCTATGGATGTGGTTTTGTTGTCACCGGCCATCGGGCCCTCCGGTCGGGTGGCAAAATTTTTCGGGGATTATATCAGAGCCGGGCGCGTGTCGCTGCCAGCCAAAATGCCGATGCTCCCCTTTTTCGGCCAATGGCCCCCAGCTTTGTTCGGAAACCCGGATGTACCCGCTGGCATCCACCGTTACCACCGTGGTTGCGCGGGTGCCGTAATCGGTGCCGGTGATAAACGGTGACGAAAGAAAACGTTCGGTTTCCAGGCCTACGCCGGTATCCGGCAGCAGGTGGTCGGGGGCGGCCGTCGGGTCCTGTAACAGGGTGATCAGCTGGTGATGCAGGGCCTGGGCGTTCGTGCCTGCCTCTGCGACCCGATCGCTGACCGACTGGCGCAGCCGCAGCAGCTTGGGCCAGGGTGTTTGCAGCAGATGGTTGCTCAGGCCGTAACTGCCACGAAACAGGTTTCGGCCCGGGTGGGCGTCCCGGTTGCTGTAATACCAGCCCTGGTTTGTATTCAGGCAGATCAGGTTGAATCCCGCGTAATCACCGGCAGTATCGGCCAGGCTTGCAAACATGGCTTCCCGATCGAATGTAAGCGCCTGCAGCGGCAGCTCACCACGGCTGTGGTGGGAGGTCGCCGTATGGCTTTCCCGGACATTGGTAACAGCGGTGACCCGGCCATCAGGCGTCACCGCAAGCCAGGTGCCTCCAGAGCGCTCATCCTTGCCGGCCAGCACCGGCTTGCCGGCGTGTGTGCGCCACCAGTCCATGGGCCGGGTGGGGCGGTTGAAAAACTCGTCGCGATTGGCGGCAAGCACAAGGGGAAAATGTCGGCTTTGGCCAAGGGTGAAAGCAATCAAACACATAGGCGTTCAGGCGCTGGTTTCAATAAATGACGACGGTGAAGTCGGCGCGGGCGATGTGTATCATACCAGCCCTGGTTTTGTCGGGCTTGGACACTTATGGATTTGTTAACGGTATTGATCGGCTATCTCGGGCTGGGCGCGCTGGCGGGCGTTATGGCCGGCCTGTTCGGCATTGGTGGCGGGTTGGTGATTGTCCCCGCGCTGATTTTCAGTTTCGAGCTGCAGGGCTTCAGCACCGACATCAGCGCTCATCTGGCGGTGGGTACGTCGCTGGCGACGATTGTCTTCACGTCCATCTCCTCCATACGCTCTCACAACAAGCATCTTTCCGTTCGATGGGATCTGTTCCGTCCCATGACCGTGGGCATTGTCGGGGGCGCCGTGCTGGGCGCCTGGACCGTTGCGTTCATGAGTGGCGACCTGCTGCAGATGGTTATCGGTGTCTTCGCCATCGCCGTTGGCCTCAAAATGTTGCTGATGGTAAACCCGAAGCCAGGCCGTGATGTGCCAGGTCCCGCCGGGCTTGGCGTGGCCGGCGGTGGCATTGGCTGGGCCTCGGCTATTTTCGGGATTGGCGGTGGCACCCTGACCGTGCCCTACCTGAGCTGGTGCAACGTGCGCATGCAACAGGCGGTTGGCACCTCCGCGGCCTGTGGCCTGCCCATCGCCCTGGCGGGAGCGGCGGGCAATATGTGGACTGGCTGGTCACACCCACAACTGCCCGATTACAGCCTGGGATATGTCTACCTGCCGGCGTTATTCGGCGTTATCCTGACCAGCGTTTTCTTTGCCCGTTTCGGGGCCAACCTGGCCCACCGTCTGGATGCCAAATTACTCAAGCGCATCTTTGCCGTGGTGCTTTTGATTGTCGGCCTGCGTTTCATTCTCAGCTGAGAGGTACCCGATGCTACAGCATCCGCAATTTGATCCGGTCGCCATTGCACTCGGGCCGCTGCAGATTCACTGGTATGGCCTGACTTATCTGGTGGGCTTTCTGGCCGGCTGGTGGCTTGGCAAGGTGCGCAGTCACAAGCCCTGGTCTCCCCTCAAAAAAGAAGAACAGGTGGGGGATCTGCTGTTCTACATGGCGCTGGGTGTGATTCTCGGTGGCCGCTTTGGCTATGTGGTGTTCTACAATTTCGACAGCTTTTTGGCCGATCCGCTCTGGTTGTTGCGGGTATGGGAAGGCGGCATGTCGTTCCACGGTGGTTTGCTGGGCGTCATGCTTGGCATGTGGTGGTTTGGCCGCAAGGCTGGCACGGGTTTCTGGGCCATTGCCGATTTCGTGGCCCCGCTGGTGCCGGTGGGCCTGGGCGCAGGCCGCATTGGCAACTTCATCAATGGCGAGTTGTGGGGAAAACCGACCGACGTACCCTGGGGAATGGTGTTTCCTCAGGCCCCGGACAGTCTCGCCCGCCACCCTTCACAGCTGTATCAGTTCGCCCTGGAAGGCGTGGTGTTGTTCGTTATCCTTTGGTGGTTTTCCTCGAAACCGCGCCCGAAAATGGCCGTGTCCGGGCTGTTCCTGATCGGTTACGGGGCCTTCCGCTTCCTGGTGGAATTCGTCCGCCAGCCCGACCCGCAGTTGGGTTACCTTGCCTTTGACTGGCTAACCATGGGGCAGGTGTTGTCCCTGCCCATGATCCTGGCCGGTGCCTTGCTTATGTTTATTGCCTATCGGAGAAACGCCTGATGAAAGCCTACCTCGACCTGATGCAGGACGTCGTCGACAACGGAATCGACAAGGGAGATCGCACCGGCGTGGGCACCCGGTCGGTGTTCGGACGCCAGCTACGCTTCGACCTGAACGAAGGCTTTCCGCTGGTGACCACCAAGAAAGTGCACCTGCGCAGCATTATCTACGAGTTGCTGTGGTTCCTTCAGGGTTCGACCGACAACAACTGGCTGACAGAGCGCAAGGTACCCATATGGAACGAATGGGCGCTGGAAAATGGTGACCTGGGGCCAATCTACGGCAAGCAGTGGCGCAGCTGGCAATGCCCGGACGGCAGCACTGTGGACCAGATCAGCGAAGTGATTGAGCAGATCCGTACCAGGCCCAATTCCCGCCGCTTGATTGTCTCTGCCTGGAACCCGGCGGAACTGCCGGACGAGACCATCGGGCCCCAGGACAATGCGCGCGAGGGGCGCATGGCCCTGGCGCCTTGCCACTGCCTGTTCCAGTTCTACGTGGCCGACGGCAAGCTCTCCTGCCAGCTGTACCAGCGCAGCGCGGATTTGTTTCTGGGTGTGCCGTTCAATATCGCCAGCTACGCGCTATTGACCCACATGATTGCCCAGCAGTGTGATCTGGATGTGGGTGAGTTCGTGCATACCTTTGGCGATTGCCATCTCTACCAGAACCACCTGACTGACGACATTGTCTTCGAGCAGCTGAAACGCGAGCCCCGGGCGTTGCCGAAACTGGTGATCAAGGGCAAGCCAGCGTCGATTTTTGACTATGAACTGGAAGACTTCGAGTTCGAGGGGTATGAGCCTTACCCGGTCATTAAGGCTCCGATTGCTATTTAGCCCTCTTTTGATTGTTAGCTCGAAGTGTCGCAGGTAGGTGGGAAGGGTGTCCGAAAAACGCTGTGAATACTTCCATGTAAGCTTGGCTCGCCATCCATGGCTACGCACATTTTCGGACACCCTTCCCACCTACCTGCTTATCGACATCCTGCTGGACTCAATAAGTGTTCGTTCGAGCTGTTTTAAGCCGTGCTTTTGACGGCATGTGCCAAAAGTGCGATCGCGTGGGCTTGGGGGAAGCTTTCCAAAAATTTGCGGAGCCAGGGGTGAAGAGCAAATAGCTCTTCACGGGCTGGCCAAGGATGGCCTGCCCTGGACCCTCAGCGCGACGCAGGAGCAATAAGCGCTGAGGGGCGGAGGATAAGCGACCCAAGGACGGGCCGAAGGAGCGTTTTTTGGAAAGCTTCCCCCAAGCCCATTCCACTCCATAATAAGCAGTAACGCAGTTAAAGAGACAAACTCCCACTCAGGTGAATTTCAAAACAGGGAAATAAACCAAATGAGAAAGGCACTCATAGTAGCCATGGCCCAGAACCGGGTCATTGGCCGGAACAACAAGCTACCCTGGTACCTGCCGGGCGACCTGAAATATTTCAAACAGGCCACCATGGGCAAGCCCATGATCATGGGCCGGAAAACCTGGGACTCCATTGGCCGGCCACTGCCGGGACGGATGAACGTGGTGATCTCCCGGAATCCTGAATGGCAGGCACCCGCCGGTACAACGCCGGCAGATTCACTGGACGCTGCGTTGGTCAAAGCCGAAGCCCAGGCGACGCTGGATGGCAGTGAAGAGGTCATGATCATTGGTGGCGGGCAGATCTACACCGAGGCATTGCCCATGGTGGACCGGATGTACGTGACGCTGGTGCACGCGGATGTCGAGGGGGATGCCTTCTTTCCGGAGGTTAACTGGAGCGAGTGGGAAGAAATCGGGCGGGAAGATTTTGAGGCGTCTGACAACAACCCCTATGATTACAGCTTTGTGGTCTACCAACGCCGCCAGTCAGCCTGACTGGCGGTGCTATTTTAGTGTCCCGCAGGTTAAGAAACTAACCCGGCGGGACATCAGGCAGGCGCGGTCTTAACCGCGCTTGGGGCCTTTGCCGGATGGCTTGCCGTTCGGTTTGCCCTTGCCACCCTTCGAGAAACCACCGGGCTTGCCGCCCTTGCGGAAGTTCTTGCCCGGCGGGCCTTTGCGGAAGTTTTTCTTGCCGCGTGGCGGGCCATTGCGGTCCCGGCGAGGGGCCGTGGAAATCTCCGGCAGGGCCTCGGGCTGCTTCAGCGGCAGCGAGTCCGGCTGGGAGGCTTCCATCCAGCAGGCCAGAGCGCCGGCGACGGCGGCCATGTCCATGTCGTTGCGCTCGGCAATCTCGTCCAGCAGGGCAATGGCTTTCGCCGCTCGCGGATCGTCGGTAAAGCTCATCAGTTGCTGTTCGAACTGCTCCACCCGCATTTTCTGCAGCGCATCCGGAGAGGGCAGCTGGTACGGTTCCATTGGCGAGTTAGTGGCCCGCTCAAGAGTACGCAGCCAGCTGCGCTCGCGAGGCGTTACCAGCAAAATGGCCTTGCCTTTGCGCCCTGCACGGCCGGTACGGCCCACGCGGTGGATGTAGGCCTCGGTGTCGTAGGGCACATCGTAGTTGATCACGTGCGTGATCCGGGGCACGTCCAGGCCGCGGGCGGCCACGTCGGTAGCCACGATGATGTCTTTCTTGCCGCGCTTGAGATCTTCAACCGTCATTTCCCGTTGGCGCTGGTTCAGGTCGCCATTGAGAGGCGCCACCGCATGGCCACGGGCTGACAGCTTTTCCGCCAGCAGGGTGGTTTCGGCCTTGGTGCGCACGAAGATAATGGATGCATCGCAGGGCTCCACTTCCAGGATGCGGGTCAGCGCATCCAGTTTGCGCTCGGCATAGACTGGCAGCACGTATTGGGCGATGCGCTCAACGGTACGGGTCTCGCTCTCGATCTTCACTTCCGTCGCGTTTTTCAGGTAGGTCTGGGCGACCTTCTTGATCTGCGGCGGCATGGTGGCGGAGAACAAGGCACGTTGGCAGTTGTCCGGGGTTTTCGACAGAATCGCTTCCACGTCGTCAATGAAGCCCATGCGCAGCATTTCGTCGGCTTCATCCAGCACCAGGGCTTTCAGGGCTCCCAGCTTCAGGGTGCCCTTGCGCAGGTGGTCGAGCATACGGCCCGGCGTGCCCACGATGACCTGCGCGCCGCGCTTCAGGCCACGAATCTGCGGTGCAAAATCCTGGCCGCCATAAATCGGCAGAACGTGGAAGTTGCTGAACTTGCTGGCATAGGTGGTAAACGCCTCGGCCACCTGGATGGCCAGTTCCCGGGTCGGGGCCAGCACCAGAATTTGCGGTTCGGCAATCGTGGCGTCGATGCGGCTCAACAGCGGCAGGGCGAACGCGGCGGTTTTGCCGGTACCGGTCTGGGCGACGCCCAGCAAATGCTTGCCAGCCAACAGGGCTGGAATGGTTTGCGCCTGGATGGGCGTGGGTGTTTCATAGCCAACAGAGGAGACGGCTTCCAGTACAGCTGGATCCAGCCCCAGTTCGGCAAAAGACAATTCTGACATGAATGTACTCGGTATTCGAAGGGAATGGCATTGCGGGACAATGCGTGATTTCGCGTTATTATAGTCGCTTTGAGCGAGCTTTAATACGACTAATGCGGAAGGGAAGGTAGGTAATTGCCGGGAAGGCAGTGCCTGCCGTATTCAGCAGGCAATGTCGAAAGCGCGTTCCGGGTTATCGATCCGGCTCATGGCCTGGTCACAGCAGTTAACGGCGCCGCAGTCATCGGCGGAACACAGGGCCAGGATGCCGCAGTCATAATCCTGTTTGTTCTCGCCCTGATTACGGAAAATCCGGGCGCGCGGGATGATTGAATGGCAATGGCCACAAAGCAGAGTTGGTACAGCGCTGCGTTCTGCCAGCAGGGCTGTGTAATAGTTATTATCTGTCATGATTTTCCTCCTATCCGTGTAACAGTACGGGCGATGTATGACACTTCAAAGTCAGTATCAGCCCGTATGAGCGTGTTTTCCATTCAGAGCTACGTGTTAATCGTCAGATCCGACCACTGGCCGCCGGTTGGAACGTTTGTCGTCCCAGTCCAGTTCCTTCGGATCGTACCAGCCGATGCCATTTAGAACCTTCTCGCGCGTGGGTTCCGATAGGGTCGGCCACAGTTCCTCGAAGGCTTCCAGCCCGAGATCCCGCTGGCGCTGTTGTTTGCTGCGCAAACGCCGGGTGATGGCTGGCAGTTTCAGTGCCTCTCCCAACTGGCCGGGCACTTCCACCTCCTGACCCATCACCTTCCGGCGATGGGTCCGCGCGGCAAGAATCTTTTGCAGCTCGGCGGCAGCCTGCAACGCAGTTTCGACGGTAAAATTCTCCAAGAGTTTCAACCTGACCGGTTACTGAGTGAACAATCAGCCCTCTACTATAACCCGAAGCTGGCTACACCGGGCAAGCACCGTGGTAGGCTTATGGGCAAATGGGCGCGGACGGTGGCCCGCCGGTAAAAAGGATGCTTTGGATTATGTACGCAAAACTCGAGACACGGACTTTCCTGGCCATGTTGCTTGGCGTCTCCCTGGCCTTTGTTTTGTTGATGAAGCCGTTTTTCGGGCCGATTTTCTGGGCCGTGGCGGTCGCGTTGATTTTTCACCCGGTGGAGCGAATGCTGGAGCGCAAGCTGGGCAACCGCCCCAATATCAACGCGCTGATTACCCTGCTGGTTTGTATGGTCATTGTGGTGATCCCGGTGCTTGGCCTGGGGGCAGCGCTGATTGCCGAGGGCATGATGGTGTACCAGAAAATCCAGAGTGGCGAGATTCGCCCTGGCGAGTACATCGATCAGATTAACCAGTCGTTCCCGGCCATTGAGGCGTTTCTCGGTCAGTTCAATGTGAACGTGGATGAATTGCGGGACCGGGCAGTCAATGCCTTTGTTGGCGGCAGTCAGTTTTTGGCCAAGCAGGCGATTGGTATTGGCCAGAATACTTTCCAGTTTTTCCTGGCGCTGGCGCTGATGATCTATCTGACGTTCTTTTTGATCCGCGACGGCCAAAAACTGGTGGATTTGTTGATCAAGGCGCTGCCGTTGGGCGATGAGCGTGAGCGCCTGCTGTTTGCCAAGTTTGCCGAGGTTACCCGGGCCACGGTCAAGGGCAATCTGTTGATTGCCATTATTCAGGGCGCGCTGGGCGGTATCATCTTCTGGATTCTGGGTATCACCGGGGCCCTGCTGTGGGGCGTGGTGATGGCGGTGGTTTCCTTGCTGCCAGCGGTAGGCGCCGCGATTGTCTGGGTGCCGGCAGCGGTGTATCTGGCCGCCGTGGGTGACGTGGTGCCTGCGGTGGTATTAACGGTGTACGGTGTGGTGGTGATCGGGCTGGCGGATAATCTGCTGCGCCCGGTTCTGGTGGGCCGGGATACTAAAATTCCGGACTGGCTGGTGCTGCTGTCCACCCTTGGCGGTATTGCCATGTTCGGCATCAATGGCTTTGTCATGGGGCCGCTGGTGGCGGCGTTGTTCATGGCGTTCTGGGGGATTTTTATCCGGGAATTCGGCCACGAAGCCCATCCGGGGACACATGCCGTTGCCGCCAAACAAGAGGATGCGTCCAGGCAGCGCTGAAATGCCCGCTCAAGAAGTGATAAAAAAGCCCGCCAGGAGCGTCCGGCGGGCTTTGTTCATGCAGGGTGGCAATCAATCCAGCTTGGCAAGATCCCTCACCGCGCCCTTGTCGGCACTGGTGGCCAGCAGGGCGTAGGCCTTCAGGGCCGCCGATACCTTACGGTCCCGTGGCAGTTCCGGCTTCCAGCCTTTGGCATCCCGTGCTTCACGACGCTTCTCCAACTCTTTGTTGCCGAGCTTCACGTCAATGCTGCGGTTCGGGATGTCGATCAGAATGGTATCGCCGGTCTCGATCAGGCCGATCGCGCCACCGGCAGCCGCTTCCGGGGACGCATGGCCGATTGACAGGCCTGACGTACCGCCGGAGAAACGGCCGTCGGTCAGCAGGGCGCATTCCTTGCCCAGGCCCTTGGATTTCAGGTAGCTGGTAGGGTAGAGCATCTGCTGCATGCCGGGCCCGCCCGTGGGGCCTTCGTAGCGGATAATGACCACTTCGCCGGATTTTACTTCGTCGTCCAGAATGCCTTTCACGGCCGAATCCTGGCTCTCGAACACCCGGGCCTTGCCCTCGAACACGTAAATACTTTCATCCACACCGGCGGTTTTTACCACGCAGCCATCCAGGGCGATGTTGCCGTACAGTACGGCCAGGCCGCCCTCGGAAGAGTAGGCGTGTTCCACGGAGCGGATGCAACCGTTCTCGCGATCACCATCCAGGCTGGGCCAGCGGGTGCTCTGGCTGAACGCGGTCTGGGTGGGAATGCCGCCCGGTCCGGCTTTGTAGAATTCCACCACTTCCGGTGATGGCGAGCGCATGATGTCCCAGACATCCAGGGCTTCCTTCATGGTTCTGCTGTGCACGGTAGGCAGGTCGGTGTTGATCAACTTGCCGCGCTCCAGTTCGCCCAGAATCCCCATGATGCCACCAGCCCGGTGCACGTCTTCCATATGGTACAGCGGCGAGTTGGGCGCCACCTTGCACAGCTGCGGCACATGGCGGGACAGGTGATCGATGTGGGCCACGGTGAAGTCCACGCCGCCTTCCTGGGCGGCGGCCAGCAGGTGCAGGATGGTGTTGGTGGAACCGCCCATGGCGATGTCCATGGTCATGGCGTTCTGGAACGCCTCGAACGAGGCGATGCTGCGCGGCAGCACACTGGCGTCGTTCTGCTCGTAGTAGCGCTTGGCATTTTCGACAATCTGGCGGCCGGCGTTCAGGAACAGCTGCTCCCGGTCGGCGTGGGTGGCCAGCAATGAGCCGTTGCCCGGCAATGCCAGGCCAATCGCTTCGGTCAGGCAGTTCATGGAGTTAGCGGTGAACATACCGGAGCATGGGCCGCAAGGCGGGAAGGCGCGGCGCTCGTATTCTTCCACCATCTCATCGGTGGCGGAGGTGTCGGCGGCGATGACCATGGCATCCACCAGGTCCAGCTTGTGCTCGGACAACTTGGTCTTGCCCGCTTCCATCGGGCCGCCGGAGACAAAAATAACTGGGATGGTCAGGCGCATGGCGGCCATCAGCATGCCCGGGGTGATCTTGTCGCAGTTGGAGATGCACACCAGGGCGTCGGCACAGTGGGCATTGACCATGTATTCCACGGAATCGGCGATAATTTCCCGGGACGGCAGTGAATAAAGCATGCCGTCATGGCCCATGGCGATACCATCGTCCACGGCAATGGTATTGAATTCCTTGGCCACACCGCCGGCCTCTTCAATTTCCCGACAGACCAGCTGGCCCAGGTCTTTCAGGTGCACGTGGCCGGGCACAAACTGGGTGAAAGAGTTGGCGACGGCAATGATCGGCTTGCCGAAGTCGTCATTCTTCATGCCGGTGGCACGCCAGAGTGCGCGGGCGCCGGCCATGTTACGACCGCCGGTGGAAGTGTAGGAACGGTACTGAGGCATGGTGTGCGGGTCTCTCTTACTGTGCGATGAGTCAAAAAAACACAGGATACCAGATTCGGCAGGCCGCGCATGGCTGTTTTGGCGAGAGGCGGTTACACTACATTGAGATCGTCCGGGACACGAAAGCATCCTGGTCATTGATTGCTGTCGGAGCCGGTTTTCAGTGAATGACACAATAAAAGATATCCCGCTTTTTCCCCTGGGCTCGGTCATCTTGCCCGGTGGTCGCCTCCCCATGCAGCTGTTTGAGCCCCGCTATATCGATATGCTGACCCGTTGCCTGAAAGAGCCGTGCGGGTTTGTGATCGTGTTATTGTCCGGTGGCAGTGAGTCGGGTGGACAAGCCCAGTTCCATGATGTCGGCACCCATGTGAATATCGTGGATTTCCAGCAACTGGATAACGGTTTGCTGGGCATAACGGTGGAGGGTGATCGGAAGGTTCGTGTGCTGAGGAACTGGCAGCAAAAAGACCGGTTGCACGTGGGCGATGTGGAATATTTGCCGCAGGAGGCGCCGGCGGACATGCCAGACCATCTGCGGGAGTTGTCGTCGGTACTCAAGGCCTTGAGCCGGCATCCGGTGATAAAAGATCTGGGCATGAATATCGATTTTCACGATGCCCGTTCCGTGGGCTGGCGCCTGACCGAGTTACTGCCGTTGGAAGTTCACCAGAAACAACACTTGCTGGAATTGCAAAACCCGCTTGAGCGCCTGGAAAATCTGCAGGCGTTGTTGGAGGTGCTGGACGGCTCCTGAGTAGCCGCCGTTGCCCGTCAGCCGGGGCTGTAAGCAGCCAGGCTTGCCTGCCAGTTCGCGCTGTAATAAACCGTCACAAATGCCAGCCAGAGCCCCAGTGCCAACCATGAGAAACCGTCCGGTTTCAGGGGCACTCGGTCATAGCGACTGTAACTGGCCCGAATCAGGCCGGTAATCGCCAGTCCCAGTAATAATCCGCCCAGTACATCAGTAAACCAGTGCACCCCCAGATAAAGCCGGCTCAGAGCCACTGGAATTAACGGCAGTGACCAAACCAGATAACTCTGCCAGCGCTGTTTCTTACGGCTTTCCGCAGCAATGAAGCTGGCCGCCAGAGTCACTACCACGGTAATGCCCGTGGTGTGGCCGCTGGGAAAGGCGCCGGACCCCAGCGGCGCGTTGACCAGCTCCGGCCGCTCAATGCCAATACCGGCTTTCAGCAGGGCAACGCTGGCGGTGGCGATCAGGGCGGCGGCGCCAATGTGCAAAGCGGCCGCGTAATAGCCCCGGAACGCCAGGGTCAGGGTGGCCAGAAGCGCGGCGCTCAGCAGTACCGGCACATCGCCGAGCAGGGTGATGGCCACCGCCGGCGCATCCAGCAACGGCTGGCGCAGCTGGGCAAACCATTGCAACGTGAGGTTGTTGAGCGCTGCCAGTTCCGGGCTCAGTGTGGCAAGCTGCGCCAGCACAGTAAACAAGGCCAGGCAGGTGATCGCCAGCACCAGCGAGGGCAGCGGAAACTCGCCCCGACGACTGGGACGTTCATTGGTGTACAGGCGCCAGAAACGGTGGGTGGCGTCGTAATTGGTCATTCGCTGTTCCAGCCAGTGATACAGCCGGCTGCCTTCGCCCAGTCCCAGTCTGAGGCGAAGGGTGAATATGTAGATCACCAGCAATACCGAGCCTGCTGTTGCCAGCACCGGGTAGAAGTGCGGGGGCGGTTTGATGTCGCTGGCTACTGCCGAGCCAACAGCAAAGCCGGGTAACACATACACCAGTGCCCAGCCAGCAGCAGAGGCCAGATTGAAAGTCAGAAAACGGGGCCAGGACATATGGAAAGCCCCTGCCACCAGCGGCATTATCGGGCGAACCGGGCCGACAAACCGGCCAATGACCACGCTTTTACCGCCATGGCTGCGAAAAAAACGTTCGCCGCGATCAATCAGGCGCGGGTAGCGGCTCAGGGGCCAGACGGAATGGAGCCGGCCCTGCAGCAGGCGCCCCAGGGCAAAGCTCGAGGTGTCGCCGACCACCGCGCCGGCTCCGGCCCAGAGTAGAATTTCCGCAAGGCCCAGGCCAGTGCTGCCGGCCAGCATGGCCAGGGCGAATAGCAAGGCAACGCCGGGCACCAGAATACCGGCAATGGCCAGGGATTCAGTTAATGCGGTGGCAAAGAGCGCAAGGGTCAGCCAGCCCGGGTTGTCGGTAACCCAGGCGGTCAGTTCGGCTAACAGGCTTTCGCTCATCCCCGGGCCGCGTCTCCGGGCAGAAACCACACGGTATCAGCGCCCCGGTCACGGGCTTCATTCATGGCCTGCCGGGCCCGGTCCCGCAATTGCACGCCACGGGTATCTTCGCTGCTGCGGGTCGTGCAGCCGAGGCTGACAGCAATCTTGCCCACGTTTGGCCAGTCGTGTTCGCTGAGGTTGCGCCGGATGCGTTCGGCAATCACCCGCACACCTTCTTCCGGAGTGAAGGGCAGTACCAGAAAGAAAGTGGCCTCTTCGTTGTCGTGTTCGTCGGCACCGTAGAGAGAATCCCCTGCACGAATAATGTCGAACAACTGGCTGGTGACATTGCGGCGTAGTGCTTGCAGTCCGCCTGTGCCATGTAACGCCCGGATTTCATCGGTGTGCTCCAGATTCAGGCTGATCACCGAGAGCGGATGGCCGGTGGCAATGGCCCGGCTGATTTCCTTGTCCAGGTTTTCGTCGAGAAAGCGGGCGTTATTGGCGCCGGTTACCGGGTCGGTTAGCGCCAGATCCCTCGCCGATTGGGCCATGTGGTCATAATGCCAGACATACATGCCGGTGGTCGCCAATAGCACCAGCGAACCGGCAGCCATGTTCAGTGTGGGCACCGAGGGCGATTGCAGCAAGCCAGGAATGACGGCGGTGGCTACCAGCAGGGCAGACAGGGCCAGTCCTTTCCGGACGGGCAGCACCAGAAGGTTCAACAACGCCAAAGGCATTGCCCAGTGACTGAGGCCCGGCGTTTGCAGCGTGAGCATGCCGAGCACCAGAGCCGCGTTCAGGATCAGTAGCACCACCAGGTGTCCCGGAGCCGATAATTGTTGTCGCCGGCATATAACCGTGTAGGCCAGCCCCGCACCCAGCAATGTGGCCATGAACATGGCCAGGTAGAACGCCGGGTAAAAACCATAGCGCAGGTTCTGCAGGCCCAGCGCGGCAGTGAAGATTGCCGCCAGGCCGTAACTGGTGGCGTGTGTCCAGGTTCGCAAGCGGGTTTCTGTCATGGTCGGACTCCTTCCGAGGTATGCCGGGTCCGGCGCAGGGCCGCGGCCACATTGCGCTGCAGGCTTTCGCTGTCGTCGCCAATGTTTAGCCCCGAGACACCGGTGCTGACCGACAGTTCCAGCGCGTCGGTGGCCAGTAGTCTCTCTAGCCCTTGTTGCAACTGATCGGCGACCTTCGCTGCTTCACTGCTGCCCATGCCCGGAAGAATGATCAGGAACTGCAGGTTGCCCACCCGGTAGTAGGTGTCAAAATCCCGCAGTTGGCTATGCAGGTAACGGCCGATGCGAGGTAAAAAAGCCCGGATATCTTCTTCCGGCGCCGGCGCCTCTTGCCGGCTTTCCAGCTCGATCATGGCAACCGCCAAATGGCTGCCTTCACGCTCACTGCGCTGAATTTCCTTGTGCAGGTCGGCCGACAGGTATTCCTGGCTGGCGGCCTGGGTTAGCTCGTCGGTGCGCCGCAGCGGTGCCAGTTGACGGGCTTTGTATTCCCGTAAAAACACCAGCACCATGGCCAGTAGAACCGTCAGCACCAACGCGGGCTGCATCTGGTGCCGGTCGGCCAGGACAATCTGCCACTGGGTAATGATCAGCGCCGCCAGTACGCTAATTGCCAACAACACCGCCGCCAGCGGGCCGGGGAACAGGGCGAAGGCAATCAGCGGCAAGGCGTACAGCCAGTAACTGAACGACCAGAAACCCAGCCAGAGTGCAATCAACACCATCGGCACCAGCGCCAGAAACGCGATCCGGGCGAGCTTTCCGGACAACGGCGATTGGGTGACCGATTGAAGCATGGAGGGATTTCCTGGTGGCGTATCCATTGAATATTGAAACCTGTGCAGCCTTATAATAGGCGTTTGGGGTGCGGACTTGAAACGCGAAAGGTAAAGTAACAGCCCGAATTTGCAAACCGCCGAGATAACAAAAGGTACGCCAATGGATGTTTCCGCCTACATGACCGAGCTGGGCCAGCAGGCCCGGGCCGCCGCCCGGGAAGTTGCCCGTTCTTCCACCAACGTGCGCAACCAGGCCCTGTTAGCCACCGCACAAGCGCTGGATGAAGCCCGCGAACAGCTGGCCGAGGCCAACAACAAGGACCTGGAGGCTGGCCGAGCCAATGGCCTTGAGCCGGCCATGCTTGATCGCCTGGAGCTGACGCCGGCACGCATCGACACCATGATCGAAGGCCTGCGCCAGGTGGCCACGCTGCCGGACCCGGTAGGGGAAATTACCGATATGACCTATCGGCCATCAGGCATCCAGGTGGGCAAGATGCGCGTGCCGCTGGGCGTGATCGGTATTATCTACGAATCCCGTCCGAATGTGACCGTGGAAGCTGCCAGCCTGTGCCTGAAATCCGGCAATGCCACCATTCTGCGCGGCGGTTCCGAAGCCATTCATTCCAACCAGGCCATTGCCCGCTGCCTGATGCGCGGCCTGGCCGAGGCCGGCCTGCCGGAAACCGCCGTGCAAGTGGTCAGCACCACCGACAGGGCAGCCGTGGGTGAATTGATCACCATGCCGGAATACGTGGACGTGATTGTCCCGCGTGGCGGCAAGGGGCTGATCGAGCGCATCAGCCGGGATGCCCGGGTGCCGGTGATCAAGCACCTGGACGGCGTGTGTCACGTGTACATCGACAGCCATGCCGATCCGGAAAAAGCCCTGAACGTTGCCGTAAACTCGAAAACCCAGCGTTACGGCACCTGCAACACCATGGAAACCCTGCTGGTTGACCGGGAAATTGCCGACGACATGCTGCCGTTGCTGGCCGAACAGTTTAGGGCGAAGGGCGTGGAATTGCGGGGTTGTGAGCGCACCCGGGCGGTACTGACAGACGTTACCGAGGCCACCGAAAACGACTGGCACGAGGAGTACCTGGCGCCGATTCTGGCCATTCGAGTGGTGGACGGTCTGGACGGAGCCATTGACCACATTAACCGTTACAGCTCCCAGCACACCGACAGCATCATTACCGAGAATTACACCCGGGCGCGCCGGTTCCTGATGGAAGTGGATTCCAGCTCTGTGATGGTCAACGCCTCCACCCGCTTTGCCGACGGCTTCGAATACGGCCTGGGCGCGGAAATCGGCATTTCCACCGACAAAATCCACGCCCGCGGACCGGTCGGGCTTGAGGGGCTGACCTCGCAGAAGTATCTGGTGTTCGGCGACGGCCACATCCGGACCTGATGCCATGCATGTAATCTACGGCGGCACCTTCGACCCCATCCACCACGGCCATCTGCGGCTGGCACTGGAAGTGTGCGATGCGCTGGCAGTGCCGGCCATCCATCTGGTGCCCTGCCATATCCCGCCGCACCGGGGTGATACCGGGGCCGGCTCGCAGCAGCGCCTGGAGCTGATTCGTCAGGCTATTGCCGGTGAAGGCGCCTTGCAGGTGGATGACCGGGAACTGCGGCGGGCCGGCGCCTCCTATACCGCCGATACTTTGCGCCAGTTGCGGGAAGAACTTGGACCGGAAGAGCCCCTGGCCATGGTGGTGGGAACAGACGCCTTCGCCTCGTTTGACCGCTGGCGGGAATGGCAGGCCATCCCGGAGCTGGCCCACATTATTGTGGTACAGCGTCCGGGGGCGAAATTGCCGGAGGGAAGCGGGGCGGCGAGCCTGGTTCGTCAACGTCGGGCGGCTGGGGGAGAGGCCCTTCACCTGCAGCCCTGCGGTCTGGTGCTTGAGCTGGACCCGCCACTGCTGGACATTTCCGCCACCGGCATTCGCCAGCGCATTGCCGATGGTCGTTCGCCCCGCTACCTGATGCCCGATACGGTCTGGCAAACAATTCGTGCCAACGGGTTGTACGGCGCCTGCACCAGCGCCCGGGTTTAGTGCTACAATCGCTTCGAATCTCACACATCGGGCGGCCAGCGGGGCCAGAGCCCGAACGACAGGGTAATTATGCAGGCAGAACAGTTGAAAGATCTGGTGGTGAACGCGCTGGAAGACATCAAGGCGCAGGACGTCAGCGTGGTTGACGTGCGTGACCGCACCAGCGTAACCGATTTTATGGTCATCGCATCCGGCACCTCCAGCCGGCATGTTAAATCGCTGGCGGACTCGGTGGTTTCCGAAGCGCGGGACGAAGGCGTACGCGCCAGCAACGTGGAAGGCGGTGGCAGCGACTGGATTCTGGTGGACCTCGGCGATGTGGTGGTCCACGTGATGATGCCGGCCACCCGGGAATTCTATGACCTGGAACGGTTCTGGCGCGATGCGCCGGATCTGGGTGCCGCTGGCAGCGAATAATCATGCGTTTGCGTCTGATCTGTGTCGGGCAGAAAATGCCCGATTGGGTCACCCAGGGTTATAACGAGTACGCGCGGCGAATGCCGCCGGAGCTTTCCCTGGAGTTGACCGAAATCCCCGTGGCTCATCGCGGCAAAAATCCGGACATTGCCCGGCTGATGCAGCGCGAAAGCGATGCCATCCTCTCTGCTGTCGGCCCCCGGGACCGGGTGGTTGCCCTGGAAGTGGGTGGCCGGCCCTGGTCCACGGAAAAACTGGCCGGGCAGCTGGAAAACTGGCAGCTCGACGGCCAGGACGTCAGCTTTCTGGTGGGTGGCCCGGACGGGCTGGCCGACGCCTGCCGGCAACGGGCCGACCAGCAGTGGTCGCTTTCTCCTCTCACGCTTCCTCATCCGCTGGTACGGATTGTACTGGCCGAACAACTCTACCGGGCCTGGACGATTACCCGTAACCACCCCTATCACCGGGCCTAGGAGTCGTTATGGTCTGGGGTGAGTTCAAGGATACAGCAGGCGAGCGCCGGCTGTTCCAGCGCCGGGCACTGGTGATGCTGATCATGGTGTTTCTGGTGCTGGCCGGCCTGCTGGCCCGGATGTACCAGCTGCAGCTGGTTGAACACGAAACTTACACCACCCTGTCCGACAAGAACCGCGTGCAAGTTCAGTCCATAGCGCCGCCCCGGGGCCTGATCTATGACCGCAGTAACCTGCTGCTGGCGGAAAATCGCCCGGTATTTAGCGTGACTATCGTACCCGAAAGGGTGGACGACATGGCCGCCACCCTGGACGCCCTGGCGGGCATATTGACTATTTCTGACGATGACCGGCAGCGCTTCGAGCGCCGCCTGACCGAATACCGTCGCCCCTACGAAGCCATCCCCCTGAGTTATGATCTGAGCGAAGAAGAGATTGCCCGCCTGTCTGTCCGGCGCCATGAATTCCCGGGTGTGGAAGTGGAGGCTGAATTGGTGCGCCATTATCCACACAGCACACTCACTGCTCACGCACTGGGGTATGTGGGGCGTATCAATCGTGAAGAGCTGCAAAAAATTGATCCGGTCAATTACGCCGGTACCAACTACATCGGCAAATCCGGCATTGAGCGTTTTTACGAACAGGTGTTGCACGGAACAGTGGGTTACCAGAACGTGGAAACCAACGCCCGGGGTCGAATTTTAAGGGTGCTGGAGCAGGAAAACCCGGTGCCGGGCGAAGACCTCCAGCTACACCTGGATTTACGCCTCCAGCGCAAGGCTCATGAACTGCTGGAAGGCCAGCGAGGTACCATCATTGCCATTGAACCGGCCACCGGCGGTATCCTGGCTCTGGCCAGTGTGCCCTCGTTTGACGCCAACAAATTTGTGACCGGCATCAGTGTGGAGGATTACCGAGAACTCAGCACCAGCATCGACAAGCCGCTTTTCAACCGTGCATTGCGGGGCCAGTACCCGCCCGCCTCCACCATCAAACCGATGATGGCAGTGGCTGTTTTGGATAGTGGTGCCGCCACGCGAGAAAAAGAAATCTGGGACCCAGGCTATTTCCAGCTGCGGGAAGGCGGCCGGCGCTACCGGGACTGGAAGCGTACCGGCCACGGCTGGGTGGATCTGATGGAAGCGATGGCCGAATCCTGCGATACCTATTTCTATGAGATGGGGGTGGAAATGGGCGTGGATACCATGCACCGGTACCTGTCCGCTTTTGGCTTCGGCGAAGACGCCACTCTGGATGTCTCCGGCGCGCTGGAAGGCATACTGCCCTCGCGGGAATGGAAACGGGCCAACCGTGATGAGATCTGGTACCCGGGGGATTCGGTCAACATGAGCATAGGCCAGGGGTTTTTCCTGTCCACGCCGCTGCAGCTGGCCACCGCCACGTCATTGATCGCCAACCGCGGTGTCTGGAGAGAGCCCCGGTTGTTAAAAGACATCAAGGGCAAGCGGTCGGTGCAGGAGTTCCTGCCCGAACAGACCCATAAACCGCTGGAGCTGAACAACCCTGATGACTGGGAATACGTGATCGATACCATGGAAGAGGTAATGCACGGGGCACGGGGTACGGCTCGCCGTGCCGGCGCTGGCGCAGGCTACCGGATGGCCGGAAAAACCGGTACGGCCCAGGTGTTCAGCCTGGGCCAGGACGAAGAATACGATGCCGAGGAAATTCGTGAGCGGTTGCGTGATCACGCTCTGTTTGTCGGCTTCGCGCCCACCGACGAGCCGAAAATTGCGGTGGCCGTGATTGTCGAAAACGGCGGTGGCGGCAGTGCCGTGGCCGCGCCGGTGGCCCGGGAGCTGTTCGATGCATGGCTGGAAGAGTTTCCGGCCGCCGAGCACACGCCGCTGATTGAACCGGCCGGCAACCAGGGGGAATCGTAATGACGGGTGTGAAGCCCTTGTCCGGGGCAGCTGCCGGCGACCTGGGCCGTAAACGTAATGTCTGGACCCTGTTGCACCTGGATCCGGTGTTGCTGGCCTTGCTGTTGCTGCTGATGGGTGGTGGTCTGTTTGTCCTTTACAGTGGCGCGGATCGCAACCTGGCGGTGGTGGAAGCCCAGGCCATCCGCTTTGGTATCGGACTGGCGGTCATGTTTTTCCTGGCCCAGCTGGACCCGGCGGTCTTCCGGCGCTGGGCGCCCTGGTTCTATGTTATCGGGCTTGCCGCGCTGGTGGCGGTGCTGGTGATGGGTGTGGGCGCCAAGGGGGCCCAGCGCTGGCTGGCATTGCCCGGGCTTCCCAGATTCCAGCCTTCCGAGGGCATGAAGCTGCTGGTACCGATGACAGCGGCCTGGTATTTGTCGCGCTACTACCTGCCGCCCACCTTTCGCCGGGTAATGATTGGCCTGGCCATTGTGCTGGTGCCCATGGCGCTGATTATCCGGCAACCGGATCTGGGGACCTCATTGCTGGTGGGCATGGCCGGTATTTTCGTGGTGTTTTTCGCCGGCATCAGCTGGAAACTGATCACCGCGTTTTTTGCGTTGGTGTCTGTATCGGCACCGCTGATGTGGTTGTTTGTCATGCGCGATTATCAGAAACAGCGAGTGCTAACGCTATTGGATCCGGAAAGTGATCCGCTGGGGGCGGGCTGGAACATCATCCAGTCAAAAACCGCGATTGGCTCCGGCGGCGTTGACGGCAAAGGCTGGCTGCAGGGTACCCAGTCACACCTGGAATTCCTGCCGGAAAGCCATACCGACTTCATCGTTGCCGTACTGGCCGAGGAGTTTGGTTTTATCGGCATGCTGGCGCTGATTACCCTGTATTTCCTGATTATTCTGCGTTGTCTTTACATCGCTGTCACTGCGCAGGATTCCTTCAGCCGGCTGGTGGGCGGGGCACTGACCATGACCTTCTTTATCTATGTGTTCGTGAATGTCGGTATGGTTAGTGGCCTACTGCCGGTGGTCGGTGTGCCCTTGCCGCTGGTGAGCTATGGCGGCACCTCGGCCATTACTTTGTTGGCGGCGTTCGGGGTGCTGATGTCGATACAGACCCATCGGCGAATGATCACCGCCTGACAGCCACTGATTTATGGCCGGCCGGTAATGGCATGGCACATGGAGAACCCGTTACAATGACCTGTGTCAGTCTTGGCTGATATTCGCGGAAACAACAAGGGCAGGCTGGTGGCGGCAAAAGTGGCGGTAAAACAGATTTGGCTGATGGTAATGGCTCTGGTGGTACTGGCGGGGTGTGCCGGTGCGCCGGAGGTTGATCATTCCGCCCGCTACACCATCAAGCAGGATCGGGCACCGTCGGGTGATTTCGACGCAAGTGGTCTGGCCGATGCACGGCCCAGATTCGAGGCGCCTCGCCGGGCCGGAAACAAGTCTCCCTATACCGTTTGGGGCAAATCCTATCGGGTGATGGGCAGCAATGAGGGCTATATCGAACGTGGGCTGGCGAGCTGGTATGGCGAGAAGTTTCATGGCCACACTACCTCGAACGGAGAAATTTTCGATATGTATGCCATGTCCGCTGCCCACAAATCCCTGCGTATTCCCGGCTACGCACGGGTGACTAATCTGGACAATGGCCGGTCGGTTATCGTTCGCGTGAACGACCGTGGGCCGTTTCATGACGATCGGCTGATTGATCTGTCTTACGCCGCCGCCAAAAAACTGGGTTTTCATAATCGGGGCACGGCCCGTGTGGAAGTGGCTGCTATCACCGTGGAGCCAGACGGCGCCATGACCCTGGCGGGAGAACCCTTCGTGACAGAAGAAGGTGCCCGGCCAGAGCCGGCAGAGCAGGGCGTTGGCCAATCCGCCGGTCAGAACAGCGGCCCTGCCCGGGCAGAGCAACGCAGCCTTTTTGTTCAGCTGGGCTCGTTTGGCAATCGCGAAACCGCCCGCACCCTGCAGGCCAGAGCGCAGGGGGCGGTAGATAATCCCGTCCGGGTGCGGGAGATTGCCACCGACAACGGCCGGTTTCACCGGGTTCAGGTGGGGCCCTTTGTCAGCGAGCAGGCCGCCCGCCAGGCCCAGACAGTTTTCGAATCCAGAGGCTTCGGTGACACCGCGGTGTTGACCGACACTCACTGACCAGCATCTGGTAACAGGTGCTCGACGCAAACCAACCGATAACCGATGACACAACCAATGGCCTTTAACATGATGTCCCGCATTTTTATTCTGGTGCTCTCCCTGACCATTTTCGCCGGCCAGGCGTCGGCCCAGTCGGTACTGATTCCGTCGCCGCCGCAAACTGCCGGCAGTTCCTGGGTGCTGATGGACCCCCTCAGTGGCCGGGTGATCATGGAGGAAAACAGTGACGAACGCCTGCCACCGGCCAGCCTGACCAAAATGATGACGGCTTACATCGTTGAACGCGAGTTGCATGAGGGCCGGATTGCCATGGACGACATGGTTCCAATCAGTGTCAAGGCCTGGCGTACCGGTGGTTCGCGTACCTTTATCCAGGAAGGCACCAGTGTTCCGGTGGAAACCCTGCTCAAGGGGGTGATCATCCAGTCGGGTAACGATGCGTCGGTGGCCCTGGCCGAATACATTGCCGGCAGTGAGAGCGCCTTCGTTGACATCATGAACCAGCAGGCCCGGTTGCTGGGCATGGAAAATACCCGTTTCCAGAACGCTACTGGCCTGCCGGCGGAAGATCATTACTCCACTGCCAAGGACATGGCCATTCTGGCACGGGCGATCATCGAGGATTACCCGGAAAATTACCCGCTGTATGCCGTCAAGCATTTCACCTACAACAACATTCGCCAGCCCAACCGCAACACCCTGCTGTGGCGTGATGACAGCGTGGACGGCCTGAAAACCGGCCACACCGAAGAAGCCGGTTATTGCCTGGTGGCGTCAGCCAAACGCGATCAGACCCGCCTGATCGCCACCGTGATGGGCACAAGCAGTGCCGATGCTCGGGCCCAGGAAGTACAGAAAATGCTGAACTACGGGTTTCGCTACTATGAAACCGAGCGTCTGTTCCGTGGCGGCCAGGAGCTGATGGAAAGCCGCGTTTGGGGCGGCGAGCAGGATCAGGTGTCGGTTGGCCTGCCGGAAGATGTGTTTGTGACCATCCCACGGGACTCCCGCGACCAGCTGGAATCGGTGGTTGACCTTGATTCGGTGATTAAAGCACCCATTAACGTAGGCGATGAGCTTGGCCGGGTGAAAGTCACCCTGGACGGGGAAACGCTGGTGGAGGAGCCGGTGCTGGCGTTGACCGAAGTGCCCGAAGGTGGTCTGTTCAAACGCCTGTGGGACGCCATCAAGTTGTTCTTTGTTCAATTGTTTTAACGTCTGACTGAGGTTGCCGTGCGCCGGCAACCGGGAGAGTAAAGCGGCATGAGTGAGCCGAAAGCCCCGAAAATCGAGTTTCCCTGTGATTATGTGATCAAGGTGATCGGCAATGCTGCCCCGGACTTCACCGACTTTGTGGTAGAGGTGGTCGAGCAGCACGCACCCGGTATCGCCGAAACAGACATTACCGTGACAGACAGCCGCAAGGGCCGTTTTTCCTCGGTGCAGCTGAAGATTGTTGCCACCGGCGAGAATCAGCTCAAGGCGCTGTTTGAAGAACTCAAGGCCAGTGGCCGCGTGCACATGGTGCTTTGATGACCGATCTGATTGTCCGGTCGCTGGGCCGCCAGCCCTACACCGAAACCTGGGAGGCCATGAAGGCCTTTACCGCCAGCCGGGACGACGCCACGGCCGACGAGCTGTGGTGCCTGGAACACCCGCCGGTGTATACCCAGGGTCAGGCCGGCAAGGCCGAGCACATTCTGATGCCGGGCGACATTCCGGTGGTGCAGGTGGACCGGGGTGGCCAGGTAACCTACCACGGGCCGGGTCAGCTCGTGATTTACCTGATGATTGACCTGTCCCGGCGCAAGCTGGGCGTGCGGACGCTGGTGGATGACATTGAGCAGGCCATTGTCGCGGCACTGGCCGGGCAGGGCATAGAAGCGGCGCCGCGCCCGGACGCGCCCGGAGTGTACGTGGATGGGGCCAAGATTGCCTCGCTGGGTTTGCGGGTACGTCGGGGCTGTTCGTTCCACGGCCTGGCGCTGAATGTGGCCATGGACATGGAGCCTTTCGCCCGTATCAACCCCTGTGGTTACGCCGGCATGCCCATGTGCCAGGTGCGTGACTTTCAGCCAGCGGCGACCGTGGCCGAGCTTGAACAGAAGCTGGTTGAACAGCTGGCGCTCAGGCTCGGGCGTGAGGAGGTTCATCATACCCGGGCCCTGCCCAACGACCTCCTGGCGTCTCAGTAAATCGCCTTCCGGCCTCTGGCTCAGGCGCCGCTGAACTGGGCGCTGGCTTTGAGCACGGCCCAGATCACAAAGGCATAGCGCGCGCCCTTGCCGATAGCCACCAGTACCACGAAATTCAGCCAGGGAACCCGCATGATGCCGCCCACCAGGGTGAGCGCATCGCCACCGATGGGCAGCCAGCCCAGCAACAGTGACCACTGGCCATACCGGTTGAATCGGTTGCGGGCCTTGTGCAGTTGCAGATCACTGACCGGGAACCAGCGCTTGTGTTTGAAGCGGTCCACTTGACGGCCGATGATCCCGTTCACCACCGAGCCGAGGGTGTTGCCAGCAGTTGCCCAGAACCACAGCCAAAACAGCGAATAATCCTGGCTGACCAGGGTGCCCAGCAGGATTTCCGAATAGGCCGGCAGCAGGGTGGCGGCGGCAAAAGCCGTCAGGAACAGCGTAAGGTAGCTCATGGCCCGAATCGTAAAGCACTATCACTGTCATGGTAAGTGCTAATTTCCAATCTGCGGGGGCGGTGGCATCATCAAGGTAATCTTTTAAACAACTCATCAGGCTCAGGAGTGATTATGGAACCTGTAACTATCTATGGCCGTACCAGCTGCCCGTTTTGTGTGATGGCCAAGAATCTGTGCGAATCCCGGGGTGTCCCTTTCACCTGGATCGACATGATTGAGCGAGGCATGAGCAAGCAGGACATCGCCGATGAGATCGGCCGGCCGGTTCATACCGTGCCGCAAATCCTGGTGGGCAGTGAGTATGTGGGCGGCTTTGACGAGTTTTCCGCCTACGTTCGCCGGCACGAGGCAACAGCCGCCCAGTAAAGTGCCTGCTGCTCTGTATGCCATAAAAAAGCCCGGCTGATTGTTCAGCCGGGCTTTTTTGTGACCAATGGAATCGCGCTGTTACAACTCGAAGCCGGCTTTCAGCTTCTTCTCCACCAGCTGGTTTTTCAGCCTGGCCACTTTCGGCAGGCCGCCCTCGAACGGCGGGAAGTTTTCACCGGCAATAAGCGGCTTCATGTAATTCCGGCAGTCCTGGGTAATGGCAAAGCCGTCATCGGTGATGTAGTGGATCGGCATTTTCTTTTCCTGGTTCGCCACTTCGCTGAGGTTGGCTTCGCCAATAGACCACTGGTAAGGCTCCGCCTGCTCGCGCACGATGGTCGGCATCAGTGCCTGCTTGCCGGCCAGCGCCATTTCCACGGCGGCCTTACCAACCGCGTATGCCTGTTCCACGTCGGTGGCGGAGGCGATATGGCGCGCGGAGCGCTGCAGGTAGTCCGCAACCGCCCAGTGGTACTTGTGGCCCAGGGCTTGCTTGACCATGTTCGCCAGGGCCGGCGCCACGCCGCCGAGCTGAGTGTGACCAAAGGCATCCTTGGCACCGGCATCGGCCACGAAATGGCCGTCTTCGTATTGGGCGCCTTCTGACGCTACCACTACGCAATAACCATAGTCCTTCACGCACTGATCAACACGGGCCAGGAATTTCTCCCGGTCAAACGCCACTTCCGGGAATAGAATAACGTGGGGCGGCTGGCCTTCGCCTTCACCGGCCAGGCCACCAGAGGCGGCAATCCAGCCGGCGTGCCGGCCCATGACTTCCAGGATGAAGACCTTGGTGGAAGTGTCGCACATGGACTTGATGTCCAAGCTGGCTTCCAGCGTAGAGGTGGCGATGTACTTGGCCACTGAGCCGAAGCCGGGGCTACAGTCGGTGAACGGCAGATCGTTATCGACGGTCTTGGGCACACCGATGCAAGTGATCGGATACCCCATTTTCTCGGCCAGCTGGGAAACCTTGAACGCGGTGTCCTGGGAATCGCCGCCGCCGTTATAGAAGAAGTAGCCGATATCGTGGGCACGGAACACTTCGATCAGGCGTTCGTATTCGCGCTGGTTCTCGGTAATGTTCTTCAGTTTGTACCGGCATGAACCAAACGCACCGCCGGGCGTATGTAACAACGCCTCGATGGACTCGTCCGTTTCCAGACTGGTGTCGATCAATTCTTCTTTCAGGGCGCCGATAATGCCGTTGCGCCCGGCATACACCTTGCCGATGGCTTCCGGGTGCTGGCGGGCGGTCTGGATAACGCCGCAAGCGCTGGCGTTGATAACGGCGGTAACGCCGCCGGACTGGGCATAAAATGCGTTTTTAGTGGCCATTGCGGGGTAAGCCTCTTGCTGGTTCGACAATGGCGCAGATGATACGCCAAACTGAAGCTCATTTCATGAGCCGATCACCGTGCTTGACCCCACCCGTGCGATGGTAGAGGCTTTGCGGGTTTCAAACCGGAGGCAGTAACTCGATGCACATTCATATACTGGGAATTTGTGGAACCTTCATGGGGAGCCTGGCGGTGATTGCCCGGGAGCTTGGGCATACGGTGACCGGCTCGGATCAGGGGGTATACCCGCCCATGAGTACCCAGCTTAGGGCACAGGGCATTGAGCTGATGGAAGGCTATCGTGCGGACAATCTGAAGCCGAAGCCGGACCTGGTGCTGATCGGTAACGCCATGTCCAGGGGCAACCCGGAGGTGGAGGCGGTACTCAACCGCCACATTGATTACATGTCCGGGCCGGAGTGGCTGTCCCGGGAAGTGTTGCGTCACCGCTGGGTGATGGCGGTTGCGGGTACCCATGGTAAAACCACGACGACCTCCATGTTGCTGTGGATCCTGGATCAGGCCGGTTTTGATCCAGGTTACCTGGTGGGTGGTGTGCCGAAGGATTTTCCGGTCTCCGCGCGGCTGGGTAGCAGCGATTTTTTTGTCATCGAGGCCGATGAATACGACAGCGCGTTTTTCGACAAACGCTCCAAATTCATCCATTACCGCCCCGACACCCTCATTCTGAACAACCTGGAATATGACCACGCCGATATCTTCGACAGCATTGAAGCCATTGAGCGCCAGGTTAACCACCTGGTGCGCACAGTGCCGTCCCAGGGGCTGATCGTTCGCCCCGCGGTTGATGCTCACCTGGATAACGCATTGGCCCTGGGCTGTTGGTCGCCGGTGCAAGATACCGCTGTGGGCAGCGAAACAGGGCGAATGAGTGACTGGCGGGCGGAGCTTTTGAGCGAGGACGGCAGCCGGCTCATGGTGATTCACCATGAGCAGCCGGTGGCTACTCTGAGCTGGTCATTGACTGGAACGCACAACGTGCGCAATGCCCTGTCGGCGATTGCCGCCGCCCGCCATATTGGCATCACACCTGATCATGCCATTGCCGCCCTGAGCCGGTTTTCCGGGGTTAAAAGGCGTATGGAGCTGTTGGCGGATATTGGTGGCATTAAAGTGTACGACGATTTCGCCCACCACCCGACTGCCATCGCCTCGACCCTTGAAGGCCTGCGCAACCGGGTGGCCGACGAGCCGATACTGGCGATTATCGAGCCCCGCTCGAACACCATGAAGCAGGGCGTGCACCGGCAAACCCTGATCCCCAGCACCGCCGCCGCCGATGGTGTGCTCTGGGGTAACCTGAGTGACATGGCCTGGCTGCCGGAGCTGCTAGAGCAGTGGCAGGCGGAGCAGGGTGGTGCCGACAGCCATCGGGTGGAACATTCGGTGGAGACGCTGATTGCCCAGGCACTGGCGCAACTGCCGGAGACCGGCCACATTGTGATCATGAGCAACGGTGGCTTTGGCGGTATTCATAAAAAACTGGTGGCAGAACTGGAGAGAGTTCGTGGCTGAAACGTCGAAATTGGTGAATCTGGCCTTTACTGGTGCCTCCGGCGCTCAATACGGCTTGAGGTTGCTGCAGTGCCTGGTGGCCGCCGGCTGCCGGGTGAATGTGATGGTCAGCCGTGCCGCCCAGGTGGTGATGGCCACCGAAACCGACTTTCGCCTGCCGGGCTCTCCGCCCGCCATGAAAGAAGCCTTCGATGTTTTTACCGGCGCCCATGCAGGGCAAATACAGGTCTTCGGCCGTGAAGACTGGTTCTCCCCACCGGCCTCCGGCTCCGGGGAAAAAGCCCCGCTGGTGGTGTGCCCCTGCAGCACCAGCACCCTTTCCGCCCTCGCAACCGGCGCCAGCAATAATCTGATCGAACGGGCCGGGGATGTGGCGCTAAAAGAACGAAGGCAGCTCATTCTGGTGCTGCGCGAAGCCCCGTATTCCGAAGTGCACCTGGAAAACATGCTCAAGCTCACCCGCATGGGAGCGGTGATTATGCCGGCCAGCCCGGGGTTCTACCATAAGCCGGAATCCATCAATGATCTGGTGGATTTCATGGTGGCGCGGATTCTGGATCATTTGGGTCTGGAGCAGGCTTTGGTGCCGCGCTGGGGGGAGTAATGGCTCAGGGTATAGCAACTGGACTGACCACCAGCGATGGTTTAGGCCAGTCCAATTGACGGTTTTCGTTATTGAGCGAACACGCCGCTCGCCCAAGACTTGGTGCACAACAACCACAAGACAGTCAACGTAAGCCTGCGCCGACCTGCTGTAAGTGATGCCGATATGTTTATGGCCCTGGGGTTGAGGTGGACTGCGCGACAAGGTAGTGTCACGTTATTCGCACGGAAGCTTTAAAATGGATGGATCCATTTTGTATTTACCTCTCTCTCAATTCCCCAGCCTCTTGGCTGCACTCATAGCATTTTTTCCGTTTGGCGTTTCTGCCCTCGCTCAGCCCCGACCGGAAGGTTCCCTCTCGGAATCAAACTATACCAGCCCATCCGGGCGTCTGAACTGCGCAATGGAAGGAGTCCCTATAGGCTCTCCGGGTTTCTTTATTGACGATAGTTCCACCCCTGAGTTTGAAGGAGTCACTTTTGGCTACGACGAGGGCGATTCTTTCATGGTTTGGGTAGTCAGGCTGCAGAAGGATGGCAGAAAAGATGAAAGTCCAGCGACGTCCGACGAGTTTCCGGTTACTGCGGAAACATACATTCCGTATTTCTACAGCGAGTTGCCATATGAAATAAGTGAATTAAGTCAGGGATATATGGGAGGGGCAGGAGGCCGGAGCGGTTTGCTGAAGGTGCAGTTTGAGGGCTCCCGCCAGACCCATGGTTACTGGATCAGGTCTCTTGACGGTTGGTTCCAAAGCGTTCAGTTGTTACCTGCGTTGTCGTCTAAGACTACGGGAGTTCTGGGCGAAAAAGAAGTCAGATTGGCTTTGAAGGAAATGGTGGAGCGGTGTGGCTTCACGTCAAGAAATAGTCTACAAGGAAAGGAATGATATGACCGATTTTATCGAAATGATTCCCTATGAGACGCCGGAAAGCAAACGCGAGGCAGCGTTTAGGCTTGCTGACATAGTAGGTATATCGAGAGTGTTTATACCCAAGGACATCGATTATAACCATGTTGTCGCTGCATTAGCTGGGGTAGTTTTGTACAGGCATCTTGATGGTGCTCATCGCAGGGAAGTCATGCAAGCAGTACGCAGGTTTAGCGCTAGGCACCGGCATTTCTGTAGCCAACTGGAAGGTAAAATAACGAACGTACTTGTTCAGCCGAGATGGGAAAAATGGTCGCTCACCAGCGGCGAACTTGAACGAATCGTTGAAGCGCATAGAAAGTTTGGTCGGTTTTCCAGTGTCGTTGGCGCAAACCCGGGGGCTTACGGTGTTGGCGCGGCAACATGGAGTATTATCAAACGTGGTGCCTCCAGCGGAAACATCGTAGGTTTTACGGTATCCGTTATTTTGGTTGGTATTGGTGAGGTATCTTATCAACAAGGCGAAAGTGCAAATGCTGAACTACAGAGCAGGCATAAAGCGATTCCGGCAAACCGGAACTCATTGGTTAACTGATATTCGGTTACCTTGTTTTAGACAGGTCGGCGATTGTCTGCGGATTTCCGGAATATGACACATAAGCGTATCCTGCTCAGCTCTTTGGTGTGTTTGGTTTGTGTTCTGGGTCTGTCTGCGACCGGACTGGCGATTAATCTCTGGTTGGGGTTTGAGCGGAATCTTGCTGGTAATCTTGGGGCTGTGGTTATTACTGCTCTGTTGCTCTGCCGTTGGAGGAGCGCTTCGCTGACCGCTAGTCGGCGGCAGGTGTTCTGCCTCTCTACTGTATGTGGTGCCGGGGGATTGATATTCCTTATGTTGCTGGCAGAGTTGTCGCCATTTGGGGCTTACTCCTTTGATCCGCTATCGGTCGGCGAGGCAATGCTGGCCTTTCTGGTGAACGCGTTAGTCTTCTTCTGCACCGTCTGGTTTGCGCAGGGCATTTCGATTTCGAAGAGTAGCTGCCGCCGTTAGAGGAAGTTGCTCGAGCCTCTTGCCGTGGAGCAAGCCTGTTCTTTGGCTGTCTTAAGAACCGACCGGTGAGCTTCTGAGGGGGCGGTCTGCATTTTTTGAGAGCGCGAATGGCGTAAGCAGGTGCGTGTGCTTCAGGGTGATGTTGTGGCTCATGCCAGTGCGGCTTCCATCCATGCCTTGGAGCGGGTCGCGGCTTCGTCGCGAGATTCGTTTTTGTCGATACCGATCTCGTTGAAGGTGTGCATGACGGCTTCATTGGCACCGCCGTGCAGCGACCCTT
>JABXHG010000584.1 GCA_013393545.1 Alteromonadaceae bacterium
CAAACTCCGTAGGGACGATAAGCGGCAAGGGCGCGGTTTTCATTGAGGCCAGAACCAACCAGATGGTTCAACGTAAAGGCCGGATATACGTGCGCAGTTTTACCTGATTAACTTTTTACTCCACCGAAAGCTTTGGGGGCTTGCACAACAAGAGGTCTACATATAAGTATTTACAGCGTGTTTTGAAAAGACCTATCCGCTTACTTGCTCAAGCGTTAGTATTAGTTCCGAAAGCTTCTTTTAAGACTGACTGATTGAGAGAGATCCATGAACAAAGACCCCGTCTCCCGCGAACTGTTTGACGAAGTTATGGTGCCCAACTACGCCCCCGGAAACATTATCCCGGTGCGAGGCGAAGGCTCCCGCGTGTGGGACCAGGACGGGCGTGAGTTTGTGGATCTACAGGGCGGCATCGCCGTGACCAGCCTCGGCCACGCGCACCCGGGGCTGCTGGGCGCCTTGTACGAGCAGTCCGAGAAAATCTGGCATTTGTCCAACGTTATGACCAACGAGCCGGCCCTGCGACTGGCCAAAACCCTGTGCGACCTGACCTTCGCCGAACGGGTCTTTTTCGCCAACTCCGGCGCCGAAGCCAACGAGGCGGCCTTCAAACTGGCGCGTCGCTACGCCTGGGACCATGCCGGCGCGGAGAAGAACGAAATCATCTCCTTCACCAACTCCTTCCACGGCCGCACCCTGTTTACCGTCGCCGTCGGCGGCCAGCCCAAGTACCTGGAAGGCTTCGAACCGGCGCCGGGTGGCATTCACCATGCCGAATTCAACAACCTGGAATCGGTAAAGGCGCTGATCTCGAAAGAAAAAACCTGCGCCGTGGTGGTCGAGCCCATTCAGGGCGAAGGCGGCGTTTTGCCCGCCGATAAAGAATTCCTGCAGGGCCTGCGCGAACTGTGCGACGAACACGATGCGCTGCTGGTGTTCGACGAAGTGCAAACCGGCGCCGGCCGCACCGGCCACCTTTACGCTTACGAAATGTATGGCGTAACCCCGGATATCCTCACCAGCGCCAAAGGCCTGGGTGGCGGCTTCCCGGTGGCGGCGATGCTTACCACCGAAAAAGTCGCCGCCAGCCTGAGCGTGGGCACCCACGGCAGCACCTATGGCGGCAACGCACTGGCCTGCGCCGTGGCACAAAAAGTGGTGGACACCGTCAGTCAGCCGGAAGTGCTCAAGGGCGTGAAAGCCCATTCCGACATGCTGCGCAAGGGCATGATGGACATCGGCGAGCGTTATGGCGTATTCCGTGAAGTACGCGGCGCGGGCTTGCTGCTGGGGTGTGTGTTGACCGAAGAATGGAAAGGTCGGGCCAAGGACTTTGTCGCCGCTGGTCTGGATGAGGGGGTTATGGTTTTGGTTGCCGGTAGCGATGTGGTGCGCCTGGCGCCTTCGCTGATTATTCCCGAAACTGATATAGAAGAAGCATTGGCTCGTTTTGAGCGGGCGGTGGCGAAGCTGGCAGGCTGACTCACATAGTCTGCTGCACCTTGGCAGGCCCTCCCTTCCGGGAATTTTGAAGGCCATGGATGGCCTGAAATAAGCGCACATGGATGTGCTTGTAGCGGTTCCCGGAAGGGAGGGCCTGCCAAGGTGCTCACCGAAGTTTGAGGCATGTAGAGCAGGAGCCAAAAAATGCTAATAATAAGGCCCATCCAAACCCACGACCTGGACGACCTCTACGAACTCACCGGCGCCGCCGGTAACGGCCTGACCACGCTCCCCCGGGACCGCGACCTCCTGCAACGGAAAATCCGCAAGGCCCGGGACACCTTCGAAGGCCGCTGCCCGCCAGATGCCGGGCTCTACCTGTTCGTCCTCGAAGACCTGGAACAAAACCGTTGTGTGGGTGTGAGTGGCATCCAGGCCCGGGTAGGGCTGGACGAAGTATTCTACAACTACCGCCTGAGCATCACCGTGCACGACAGCCGCGAGCTGGACGTGCACGTGCGCACCCCCACGCTCTACCTCACCAACGACATGACCGACGCCACCGAAATCGGCTCCCTGCTGTTGGCCGAAGACTACCGCGGTGGCGGCAACGGCCTGCTACTGGCCCGCAGCCGGTTCCTGTTTCTGGGCGAGTTCCGCCAACACTTCTCCGACAAAATCTTCGCCGAGTTGCGCGGTATATCAGACGACCAGGGCGTCAGCCCGCTGTGGGAAGCCCTCGGGCGGCGGTTCTTCGACATGTCATTCATCGAAGCCGACCGCCTGTCTGGCCTGGGCAACAAAAGCTTCATCGCCGAACTCATGCCGCGCTTCCCCATCTATCTGTCGCTACTCCCCGAAAGCGCCACCGAAGTGGTCGGCCAGGTACACCGAGACACCCGGCCAGCCCTGAAAATGCTCCAGGCCGAAGGCTTCAACTTCAACGGACTGGTGGACATATTCGACGGCGGCCCATTGCTGGAAGCCTTTCTGCACAACATCCGCAGCATTCGCCAAAGTGCCCTTCGTTCGGTGGTGCAAGACGACACCGTGGCCATGGACGAAGGCGAAAACCCGGTCATGGTCAGCAATGGCTCGTTCAGCGATTTTCGCGTGGCCATTGTCCCGGCCTGCGATGACTCCCGCCTGCGCTTACCGAAAGCGGTCATGGATGCCTTGCAGATTACAGAAGATGACGAGGTGCGGGTCACGCCCTTGAAAGAGGTGGGGTTGTGAGCAATACCTGTAGATAGATGTTTACTCAAAGTTTTGAGAGCTTGCGGGTACGTCTTTCCAAAACCGTGCGGAGCCAGGGATGGCGGAGCTCGAGCGCTACATGGAAGTATTCACAGCGTGTTTTGGAAAGACGTACCCGCAAGCTCAGGCACACATGCTAGCAGGAGGTTTTATGAACCACACCCTCACCGGCGAACTCTACATCAACGGCCTCTGGCTACAGGGCCACGGAGCCGTATTTGAATCCGAGCACCCCGTTACCGGTGACACCGTGTGGGACGGCAACGCCGCCAATCAGGAAGATGTGGACGCTGCCGTACGCGAGGCGCAAAGGGCCTTCGCTGACTGGCGGCGCAAGAGTTTTGCCCAGCGCCGGGCGCTGGTGGAAGGGTTTGGCCATCAGTTGGAGCTGAACAAGGAAGCACTGGCCCGGCAGATCGGCCTGGAAACCGGCAAACCCCTGTGGGAAGCCCGCACCGAAGTGGCCTCCATGATCGGCAAAATCGCCATCTCCATCGATGCCTACAAAACCCGCACCGGCCAGTCCGAAACCGAAGTGGCCGGTGGGCGCGCCGTACTGCGCCACCGGCCCCATGGCGTGGTCGCCGTGTTCGGCCCCTACAACTTCCCCGGTCACTTGCCCAATGGCCACATCGTGCCGGCCTTGCTAGCGGGCAACACCGTCGTGTTCAAACCCAGCGAACTGGCGCCGGGCGTGGCGGAAATTACCGCCAAACTCTGGGAAAAGGCCGGCCTGCCCGAGGGTGTGCTGAACCTGGTCCAGGGTAAGGCCGATACCGGCAAGGCCTTGGCCCGCCACCCCATGGTGGATGGCCTGTTCTTCACCGGCAGCGCCACCGTTGGGCATCAACTGCACCACCAGTTTGGTGGCCAACCGGAAAAAATCCTGGCGCTGGAAATGGGCGGCAACAACCCGCTGATTGTGCAGAACGTGGCAGATACCGACGCCGCCGTTCATCACACCATTCAGTCTGCGTTCGTCTCCGCCGGCCAGCGCTGCACCTGCGCCCGGCGCTTGCTGGTGCCCAAGGGCAAAAAGGGCGATGCCTTTCTTGACCGGCTGGTACAGGTGGCCGGCAACCTGACCGTCGGCGAGTTTGATGCCGAGCCGCAGCCGTTCATGGGTGCGGTGATCTCGCCGGAGGCCGCCGATAAACTGCTGAACGCGCAAAAAGAGTTGCTGGAGCAGGGCGCCAAGCCCTTGCTGGAAATGCAGCAGCTGCAACCGGGCACCGGCCTGCTGTCGCCGGGCATTATCGATGCCACCGGCCTTGAGCAGCACGACGAAGAACACTTCGGCCCGCTGCTGACCGTGATTCGCTATAAGAGCTTTGACGAGGCGCTTGAACTGGCCAATAACACCCGTTTCGGTTTGGCGGCCGGCATCCTGACCGACGACCGCAAGTTGTACAAACGGCTGGAAGAAGAGGCCCGGGCCGGCATCGTTAACTGGAACCGCCCGTTGACCGGCGCCAGCAGCGCCGCGCCGTTTGGTGGCGTCGGCGCCAGTGGTAACCATCGCCCCAGCGCATACTACGCGGCCGATTACTGCGCCTGGCCCATGGCCTCGCTGGAAGCCGACAAACCTGAGCTGCCGGACAACCTGGCACCGGGCCTAAGCTTCGACTGACGCCTTGAGCCGCGAAAACGGAAGGTTCACAACCCACGACTCACGACAATAAAAGAGGCGCCCGCCATGGTAACGCACGCAGTGGAAGCCAATTTCGACGGCCTGGTGGGGCCTACCCACAACTACGCTGGTTTGTCCTGGGGCAATGTGGCCTCCAAAACCAACGTGAACGCCGTGGCCAATCCGAAAGAAGCCGCGTTGCAGGGTCTGGCCAAGATGAAACGGCTGGCAGACCGGGGCTATGTGCAGGGTGTGTTACCGCCCCATGAGCGGCCACACATTCCCACCTTGCGCGCCCTCGGGTTTACAGGCAGCGATGCCGACGTGCTGGCACAGGCGGCTCAATCGGCCCCGGCCGTGCTGGCGGCGGTTTCTTCAGCCTCGGCCATGTGGACCGCCAATGCCGCAACCGTCTCGCCCAGCGCTGACACCGGCGATCACCGGGTGCATTTCACCCCCGCCAACCTGAGCGCGAAATTCCACCGCTCCATCGAACACGAGGTAACCGGCCGGGCACTGAAAGCCATCTTCACTGACGAAAGCTACTTCGCCCACCACCCGGCCTTGCCATCGGTCAGCCACTTCGGTGACGAAGGCGCCGCCAACCACACCCGGCTGTGCAGCCGCTACGGTGAGCCGGGAGTGGAGTTGTTTGTCTACGGCAAAGCTGCGTTCAACGAAGCCGCGCCTGCACCGGTCCAATACCCGGCCCGGCAGACCCTGGAGGCTTCGCAGGCTATCGCCCGCCTGCACGGGTTAACCGCAGGCCATACCGTGTTTGCCCAGCAGAACCCGGCCGCCATCGACGCGGGTGTGTTTCACAACGACGTGATCGCCGTGGGCAACGGCAATACCCTGTTCTACCATGAACTGGCGTTTCTGGAAGAAGAAAAGGTTCTGGCGGACATTCGCCAACGTTTGACCGGTGCCGAACTGGAAGCGGTGCGGGTATCAACGGAAGAAGTACCACTGCAAGACGCCGTGGCCTCCTACCTGTTCAACAGCCAGTTGCTCAACACGCCCGACGGCATGTTACTGGCCGTACCGGGCGAGTGCCGTGAAACCGAAAGCGTGAGCCGCTATCTGGACGAATTGCTGCGCAGCAACGGGCCGATCACCAGCGTGGAAGTGTTTGATGTGAAACAGTCCATGCGCAACGGCGGCGGCCCCGCCTGCCTGCGCTTACGGGTGGTCTTGACCGACGACGAACTGAAAGCCATGAACCACGGCGTGCTGCTGACGGATGAGTTGTACGAACGCCTGGTCACCTGGGTAGAAGCCCATTACCGGGACGAGCTCACGCAAGCCGACCTGGCCGACCCCATGCTGCTGGAAGAAAGCCGCAAGGCCCTGGACGAACTCACCGGCATACTGGGCCTGGGCAGTATCTACGACTTCCAGTTGTAAGCGGGCGGCGCCGGCCGAACCAGCAGACCCACCCGTTGGCCGACGGGCACTGCCGGATTCGGAAACACAATCGCCTCCGGTGCCGTGCCCACTCGATAGCAGGTCTGGTCATCCTCCCAGATAATCGTGCCCGATGGGTACTCGGTAAAATTCGCCACATCGTCTGGCACATGAAAGCAGAACGATGGCCCGGTATTCAGAACCTCATGCACCACCTCGAATACCGTCAAATGATTAAACGGCGGCCCCGCCTCCGGCGCCGGCAACCCCCGAAATCGCCGCCGCAAAGCCTGCTCAATACCCTGGAACCGGCGCAGGTCATTATGGCCAAACGGCTCCACCTTCCCCAGCTCCACGGTAAAACTCTCCGCCCCTAACAGGCTGGCGGAAAACGCCGAAAACACGGTGGATTCCTTGTGCTGGAGAAGCAGCGTCTCCACCTCCGCTTCCAGTAAAAACTCACACTGATCCGCGGGTGGCACTGAGCGCCCTTCCACATGCGGATACAACGCAAACCGCTCCCGCATCGAAGGCCGAATGGCCGTGTGCAGATCATAATGACTCAGCGCCAACCCGTGATGCGCCATGGCAAACTGCCGACACATCTCCTCAAGAAACCGGGCCCGCCGCGCCTCCGGCAGCCCTTCGTATTGGCACTCCTGATGCGTCCCATTGAACAATCGGTTTAGATTTACATCCAAAAACCGCTCACCCGCAACCATCGCCGGCGGGTTGCCAAGAATCAGCAACAGCGGACAACCCAGCGACCACTCACCAGCCAACAACTCCGACACCAACCCGTTCAACACCTCAATCGGCGCCGTCTCATTGCCATGAATCCCGGCCGAGACAATCAGCGCTTCCTGGTTCGGGTTGGCCCGCCCGGCGGGTGGCGCGAGCCACAGTACACCGGTGCCCTTGCGCGACACACGAGTGCCGTCTGGTAGCTCGGTTTTGGTTTCAGGGAGATCGGAGGAGGCGTTTGCGAGGGTGTGCGTGAGCCAGTCGCCGTGGAAATCAAAGAGGTGATTTGAAGCGTTCATTGAGTCCCTCAGGCAAGGAAAATGTACGGGGACTGACGGTGGGGATGCCTTTCCGGAAATTTCGAAGGCCAAGGATGGCCTGAGAGAAGCGCACATGGATGTGCTTGTAGCGGTTTCCGGAAAGGCATCCCCAGCGGCAGTTCTTGCACTTGCTAACCATTAACCGGCCGCTGATGCCTCAAAAGATGATTCTCCAGCTTCCGAAACGCAAACACCAGCAAGAACGTCAGCACCATGTAGCAAAGCGCCACAAAAATAAACGCCTCAAAAGGCGCATAAAACCGCGAATAAATATTCCGCGCCGCCCCGGTCAAATCCACAATGGTCACCACACTGGCAATCGCACTGGCATGCAGCATGAAAATCACCTCATTGGCATAAGCCTGCACCGCCCGCCGAGCCGCGCTGGGCAGAATAATCCGCTGCATCCGCATCGCCCAGTTCATGCCATAAGCCTTGGCCGCCTCAATCTCGCCATGGGGCGTAGCCACAATCGCACCCCGGATAATCTCCGTGGTATACGCCGCCGTGTTAAGAGTAAACGCCAGCAGGGCCGGATAGAAAGGTTCCCGGAAAATCGCCCACCAGAAAGTGTCCTGAATGCCGGGAATCTGCGCCACGCCGTAGTAAATGATATATAGCTGAATCAGCAACGGCGTGCCACGAAACAGATAGGTGTACAGCCAGATGGGGCCGGACACAAACGGATTCTTCACCGTGCGTAGAATGGCCAGCGGCACCGCCACCACCAGACCTATCACCAGCGACAGAAACACCAGATGAACCGTGGTCACCAGCCCGTCCCAATATTCCATCAGGGTCATGGCGGTAAAAATGTCGTTCTGGTTCAACCACTCGACCATAAATTCAGGCATCACTCAGCTCCCCTGTACCACGCCGGCGTGCGCCCGCTTGTCGAGCCACTTGATGAACAGCTCCGAAACGGCGGTGAGAATCAGATAGACCGCTGCCACCGGAATGAAGAAATGAAACGGCATGCGCTCGGCCTTGGCGGCTTCCTCGGCCACCCGCACCATATCGGTCAGACCGATGATAGAGACAAGCGCGGTGGTCTTCAGCAGCACCTGCCAGTTTGTGCCGATGCCGGGCAGGGCGTGTCGCAGCATTTGCGGCACCATCACCCGGCGGAAAGTATGCCAGCGTGTGAAACCGTAGGCTCGGGCCGCTTCGATCTGGCCATTTTCCACCGCCAGAAACGCACCCCGGAAGGTTTCGGTCATATAGGCACCGAAAATCAGCCCGATGGTCACCACGCCGGACATGAACGGATCAAACTGGAAGAAAAAGTCGATGTCGTGGGCTTCCCACAGATAATCCGACAGCATGTTGACGCCCACCTGGCCGCCATAATAAAACAGCAGCATCATCACAATGTCGGGCACACCGCGAATCAGCGTGGTGTAAGTGGCAGCAAAACCGGCCAGAAACCGGTTGCCCGAAAGCTTGGCGCTGGCGCCCAGCAAACCGAGAGTGAGCGCCAGGGCCAGGGAAGAAAAGGCCAGTTCAATGGTAACCAGCGCCCCTTCGGCAAGCTCCGGGCCGTAACCTTTCAGATCAAACATGGGAATATCCGGGAAGCGGGGAGCAGCAGGGCGCTGCTCCCGGGCTTGTGATCAACAGCTGAGTTAAATCTTGATGTCGTAGCTGAAGTATTTTTTCATGATGGCATCGTAGGTGCCGTCTTCCTTCAGCGTTTTCAGGGCCTCGTTCACTTCGCCGGCCAGCTCACGGTCACGCTTGCGCATGGCCACACCAACGCCCTGGCCCAGCTTGACCGGCTCGCCCACTTCCTTGAAACCGTCGCGGTTCAGGATAGTCTGCTCGCCCACCGGGTAATCCACGAACACCACGTCCAGGCGCTGGCCTTCCAGGTCTAGAACCATGTCTTCGGCGGTGGTGTAACGCTTGATGTTGACGGTACCGCCCATGTTGTCTGTTACGTAGGTGTCCATGGTGGTGCCGCGCTGCACGCCCACGGTTTTGCCTTCCATGGCCGCCATGTTGGTCACGTCGGTATTAAAGGATTCCGGAGCAAACCAGCCACCCGGGGTGATGTAGTAGGGCTCGGAGAAGTTCACCCGCTTGGCGCGCTCTTCGGTGATCGACATGGAGGACATGATCAGATCAAACTTGCGGGCCAGCAGGCCGGGGATCATGCCGTCCCACGCCTGGATGACGAATTCGCAGTTGGCCTGCATTTCCTCACACATGGCCTCGGCCAGCTCGACTTCAAAGCCTGTCAGTTCGCCGGCGTCGTTGCGGTATTCAAACGGCTCGTAGGGAACATCGAATGCAATGCGCAAGTCGCGGTCCTGGGCCTGGGCACCACCAGCCATCAGGGCCAGGGCAGTTGTTGCGGCAACCATCAGTTTTTTCATGTGTCACTTCTCCAGCTTCGCCTTGTGGGCGTTCATTTTTATGGAAGTGTTCATCACCGGTTAAGGGTAGCACCGGCTCAGAACTTGGGAGCAAGAAACTGTTTCATCCGCTCGGAATCCGGGTTGTCGAATACCTTCTGCGGTGTGCCTTGCTCTTCAATCACGCCCTGATGCAAGAACAGGACCTGACTGGACACATCCCTTGCAAAGGCCATCTCGTGGGTGACCACGATCATGGTGCGGCCTTCCTCGGCCAGACTCTGCATCACTTTCAATACTTCGCCCACCAGCTCCGGGTCCAGCGCCGTGGTGCTCTCATCAAACAACATGACTTCCGTCTCCATGGCCAGGGCCCGGGCGATGGCTGCCCGCTGCTGCTGGCCGCCAGACATCTGCGCCGGGTAGTAGTCTTTGCGCTCGTAAATGCCGACCTTGTGCAGATACGCCTCGGCCCGCTCGATGGCTTCTTTTTTGGGCACCTTCAGCACGTGTACCGGCGCCTCGATGATGTTCTCCAGAATGGTCATGTGCGACCACAGGTTAAAGCCCTGGAACACCATGGAGAGGCGACTACGAATTTGCTCTACCTGCTTGTTGTCGGCGGGAATGCGCAGGCCCTTGCGGTTTTCCGTGAACCGGATCGGGTCACCGTGCACGATAATGTCGCCGGAGGTGGGCGTTTCCAGCAAGTTGATGCAGCGCAGGAAGGTGCTCTTGCCGGAGCCGGAACTGCCAATCAACGAGACCACATCGCCCTTGCGGGTTTCCAGAGAGATTCCTTTCAGTACTTCGTGCTTGTCGAAGGTCTTGTGAATGTCCCTGCAAATCAGAGGCGCGGGTTCCGCCATGGGGTGGCTCCTGAGGCTGTTTTTCAAAGGCGCTTTTTTTACGGACTGCGGCCGAGGAAATCAATAGCAAATTGTCTTATTCAAAACGGATGTTTGAATGCCATTCTCGCTTAATTGTTGATCAATGCAAGTGTAACGCCAGCTTAAGCAGACGTTTCCTGAGTTAACAGGTCTTCCAGTTCCTCCGGAGCGGGTACGCGAAGTAGTTGCTCCCCCTGTTTCTCCATTTCCAGAAGTGTCTGTCTGACAAAGCGCACATGGTCAGTCGCCACCTTGCGGGCTTGTTCCGGTTTGGAAGCCATAATCGTGTCGTACAGCTGTTTGTGCTGTCTTGTGATTTTGCGCCGCATTTCTTCCCGGGGATTCAGGTTTGATACCGAGGCCTGGACAGTCAGCAGCATCATGTTTTTCAGGCCGCTGAGCACATGCACCAGCACCGGGTTGTGAGAGGCTTCGACAATGGCTTGGTGAAAGCCGTGGTCCAGTCGGGCATTACGCAGTGGATTGGTGTTCTCAAGCGCCTGGAAAGCCTGGGTAAGGCGATGACGGTCCAGATTGGTGGCCCGTTGGGCCGCCAGGAAGGCGGCCTGACCCTCCAGCTGTTCACGCACTTCGAGCAAATCGAACAGCGTGCGGGAATGACCCTGATACAGATACATCAGCGGGCTGTCAGAGTGCCGGTTGTCAGCGTCCGGAACGATGCTGGCCACGAACGAGCCCTTGCCGTGACGGGTTTCAATCACACCCCGGGCCTGGAGTTCGTGCAGTGCCTCGCGCACTGCGGATCGGGACACCTGCAGCCGTGCGGAAAGCTGGCGCTCGGAAGGCATTTTCTGGCCCGGCGCCAGTCCCCCTTCGAGGATCAGGTGTTCAAGTCGGTACGAGATGTCTCTGGATATGCCCATGGCGTGCTGGTCTGACCAGTTGGAGGGTTTATCGGTAGTTTAGGCGATGGCCCGTGTTCACGGCAAACTGCCCGACACACCTTGATTTAACGTCATTCACCGAATTCGGTGTCGAATAAACTGGTCGGACCAGTGAGGAAACCTATGGACGTGTGGGCAGAATACAAAGACCATCAAAGTGGTAACGCGGTAACCAACCCAAAAACAACAGAGGTGCCGACCATGCTGACCATCAAACGACTGTCCCTGGAGGATGCGCGGATGCTGATTGCCGGGGCCTCTGAAAAGGCCCGGGATATTGGTGTTCCCATGTGCATAGCGGTGACCGACGAATCCGGCAACCTGATTGCCTTTGAACGAATGGACGGCGGCAAGACCACCAGTGTGATCATCGCCCAGGACAAGGCCTTCACCGCGGGCGCGGCCCGGAAACCCACCCATGAATACAACGCGGCGAACGTGCCCGGCAATCTGGCCTTTGGCATTAACACCGAGGTGGGCGGGCGAATGAGTTCCGTCGGTGGCGGTCTGCCGGTTATCGTCGACGGCGAAGTGGTGGGCGGGATTGGCCTGAGCTCCGGCACGCCGCAACAGGACATGGATTGCGCCCAGGCCGGAATTGACTACTTTCTAGAAACACGCCACTAAAAGCCCGAGAGAGCCATGACAAGCGAATCCAGACCCACCAAGCAGCAGTTGGCTGACGAGTTCCGGTCGTTTATCGATCCGCAGTTTGTGATCACAGACGACGAAACCTTGAAGCCCTACGAGTGCGACGGCCTGGCCATGTACCGGGAGATGCCGATGCTGGTGGTGCTGCCCGAGACCGTCGAGCAGGTACAGCGCGTCATGCGGATCTGCCATGAAAAGGGCGTGCCGGTAGTGGCCCGGGGGGCAGGCACGGGGCTGTGTGCCGGTGCCATGCCCCATAAAGAGGGCGTGGTGCTGTCGCTGGCCAAGTTCAACCGCATCCTCGACATCGACCCGGTGGCTCGCACGGCACGCCTGCAGCCGGGCGTGCGCAATCTGGCGATCAGCGAAGAAGCGGCGCATTACGGCCTTTATTATGGGCCGGACCCGTCCTCCCAGATTGCCTGCACCATTGGCGGCAACGTGGCGGAAAACTCCGGCGGTGTGCATTGCCTGAAATACGGGCTGACCGTTCACAACCTTTTGAAAGTGGAAGTGATCACTGTCGAGGGCGAACGAGTCACCGTTGGTAGCGATGGGTTGGATGCCTGCGGCATGGATCTTCTGGCACTGCTAACCGGTTCGGAAGGGTTGTTGGGGGTGGTCACGGAAGTCACCGTAAAACTGCTGCCGAAACCTGAGGTGGCCCGGGTGATCATGGCCGGATTCGACAGCATTGAGAAAGCCGGTGACGCGGTGGGCGCGGTTATTTCTCACGGTATCATCCCGGGCGGGCTGGAAATGATGGACAGCCACGCCATTATTGCCGCCGATGATTTCTGTCAGGCCGGTTACCCCCGGGAGGCCAAGGCCCTGCTGCTGTGCGAAGTGGATGGCACCGAAGAAGAGGTGGATGAACACATCGCCGAAGCCGAGGGCGTGTTTCGCAAACTCGGCGCCACCTCCATTCGCACCTCCACCAGCGAAGAAGAACGGGCCCTGTTGTGGAAAGGTCGTAAGTCGGCGTTCCCGGCGGTGGGGCGCATTTCTCCGGATTACTACTGCATGGACGGCACCATTCCCCGGCGCCATCTGGCTCGGGTGCTGCTCGAAATGGAAAAGATGTCGGACGAGTTCGGCCTGCGTGTCGCCAATGTCTTCCATGCCGGTGATGGCAACCTGCACCCACTGATCCTGTTTGATGCCAACGTGCCCGGAGAGTTTGAGAAAGCCGAAGCCTTCGGTTCCCGCATTCTGGAGCTGTGTGTGGAAGTGGGCGGCTGCATTACCGGCGAACACGGCGTGGGCGTGGAGAAAATCCGGCAGATGGCCGTGCAGTTCGACGATCAGGAACTGGCGCAGTTCCACAGCGTGAAAGCCGCCTTCGATCCCAAAGGTATCCTCAACCCGGGCAAGGGCGTGCCTACGCTCAAATTCTGTCAGGAATACCGCTCCATTGAGCATAAACAAAACAAGCACGAACAGGCAGGTGCCGAGCATGGCTGATCAGATTCAATCCCTGCAGGAGCAAGTACTCAAGGCCCGCGCGGACGGGCAAACACTGAATATCGTCGGTGGTGGTACCAAATCGTTCATGGGGCGGACACCAGACAATGACGCCGCCACCCTTAGCCTGGCCGAACACAGCGGCGTGGTGGAATATCATCCGGTGGAGTTGGTACTGACAGTGCGCGCCGGCACCACGCTGAGTGAAATTGAAGCGGTGTTGGCCGAAGAAGGCCAGTGCCTGCATTTCGAACCGCCCCGATTGGGTGACGGGGCTACCATCGGCGGTACGCTGGCCTGCAACCTGTCCGGCCCCGCAAGGCCTTGGGCCGGCTCGGTGCGGGACCAGGTGCTGGGGCTTCGGCTGCTCAATGGCCAGGGCGAACACCTGCGCTTTGGTGGCCAAGTAATGAAAAACGTGGCGGGTTATGACGTTTCCCGCCTGCAGGCCGGGGCCATGGGCACGCTCGGCGTGATGACCGAGATCAGCCTGAAAGTCATGCCCAAACCGGCCACCACCGCCACCCTGGTGCAGGAAATGCCCCTGGAGAGCGCGATTGATTACATGAACCGCCGCGCCGGCGAGCCCAAGCCTCTGACCGGCGCCTGTTGGCTGGATGGCAAGGTCTACCTGCGTCTGGCGGGTGCCCGCTCAGCAGTGGAGGCCACGGCCGAGCAATGGGACGGCGAGGTGATCGAAAACGGCGATGCACTCTGGCAGCAGATTCGGGACCTGCAGCACGACTACTTCGCTGGCGACGACCCGCTCTGGCGCTTTTCCGTGAGATCCTCTGCCGTCATGCCGAGCCTGGATGGCCCCTGGCTGGTGGACTGGGCCGGCGCCCAGCGCTGGTATCGGGGGCAGGCGACCCTGAGAGACCTGGAGCCACTGGCGGCCGAGGCCGGCGGGCAGGTCAGCCTGTTCCGTGGCGGTGATCGCACCGCTGAGGTGATGCATTCTCAGCCCGAGGCGCTGAAAGCCATTCAGCGCCGCATCAAGCAATCGTTCGATCCCGACGGTCTGTTTAACCCGGGCCGCCTCTACAGCTGGTTGTAATCATGCAAACGAATCTGGTTCAACAATTTGCCAATACCTCCGAGGGGCAGGAAGCCGAGGAGATCCTGCGGGCGTGTGTACACTGCGGCTTCTGCACCGCCACCTGCCCGACCTACCAGGAACTGAACGACGAGCGGGACGGCCCCCGGGGGCGCATCTACCTGATGAAGATGTTCCTGGAAGGCGGGGAAGTCACCGAGAAAACCCGGGAACACCTGGACCGCTGCCTGACCTGCCGCGCCTGCGAGACCACCTGCCCCTCCGGCGTGAAGTACGGTCGGCTGGTGGACATCAGCCGGGACCTGATTGAGGAAGAATTGCCTCGTTCCCCAAGGGAAAAGTGGCTGCGCTGGGGTCTGACCCGGCTGCTGCCCAACCGCCGCCTGTTTGGCCTGGGTTTGCGAGTGGGCCAGGCCTTCCGCCCGGTATTACCGCAAGCGCTGCGGGCCAAAGTGCCACCCAAACGCAAGGCCAGCCCCTGGCCGGCGGCCAGCCACAACCGCATTGTGTTGGCCCTGGCCGGTTGCGTGCAGCCTGCAGCCGCGCCCAACACCAACGCAGCAGCAGCCCGGGTGCTGGACAAGCTGGGCATCACCCTGGTGGAAGCGCCGGAGGCCGGTTGCTGTGGTGCGGTGAATTACCATTTGTCCGAGCACGAGCGTGGTTTGCAGGAAATGCGCCGCAACATCGACGCCTGGTGGCCGGCCATCGAAGCCGGGGCAGAGGCCATTGTGATGACCGCGTCCGGTTGCGGCGCCATGGTGCAGGAATACGGCCATCTGCTTCGCCATGACCCGGTCTATGCCTCCAAGGCGGCGCGTGTCAGCGAGTTGTGTGTGGATCTGGGTGAATTCCTGCTCAAAGAAGACCTGGAACCGCTGAAAGCCAGTGCCGAGGGTGGCAAGGTAGCCTTCCACTGCCCCTGCACCCTGCAGCACGCGATGAAACAGAACGGCGTGGTGGAACAGGTATTGACCCGGGCCGGTGTGCCCCTGGCGCAAACCCGTGACAAGCACCTGTGTTGCGGCTCCGCCGGCACCTATTCCATCATCCAGCCGGAAATGAGCCAGAAGCTGCTGGATAACAAGCTGAAGGCGCTGACGGTAGAAGATCCGGTTCGGATTGTTACCGCCAATATCGGCTGTCAGCTGCATCTGGAAAGTAAGGCCAAGGTGCCTGTGCAGCACTGGGTAGAGTTGTTGGATCGGTAGGCGCGTTGTATTGCACTCGTCGATCTGTTCAGTCTAGGGTTGCAGATAGGAGTCGGTTTGCGGGGGAGGCCTTTCCAAAACCGTGCGGAGCCATGGGTGAAGAGCGAACAGCTCTTCACGGGCTGGCCATGGATGGCCTGCCCTGGACCTTCAGTGCGACGCAGGAGCAATAAGCGCTGAAGGGCGGAGCTCGAGCGGGACAGGGATGTCTTTACAGCGTGTTTTGGAAAGGCCTCCCCCGTAAACTGACGGTCGGACTAGTAACAAGCTATTAAACAACACAGGAAGTGAACATCATGCCAAGGATCACGGCCCTGGCCCTGCTGGTTTGTGCAGGGCTATCCCCTAATGCGTTTGCCGAAATTTACCAATGGACCGACGCCAACGGCGCCGTGCATTTCTCCGACACCCCGCCGGAGCAGGGCAACCACCAGCCCTTAGACATGCAACCCATGGTTACTGTACCCATGCACGAGAACCTGCAACAGGCCGATAGTGTCAGCCGCAGCCGGCGAGCCGTGGGAAAAATGCTGGAATCTGAACACGAAGACCGCTTCAGCTCCGGAGACAAATCCGCAAAGGCCGACAGTTGTCGAAAACTGGAACAGCGCCTGGAGCGTATCCAGGCTCAGTTGCGAGATGGCTACGAAAACGACCGGGGCAACCGGCTGCGGGAGCAGCGCCGTGAACTGAGCCGACAGCATAGCCGGGAATGCATTCTGGGCTGATCGGGCTTACAGCGTTGCCGGGCTTTCGGAAACCGCTCATTGCCCTTTGATAATAATTATTGTTAGCTATCTACCTGCTAACAGGAGGTAGATTTTGTCCCATTTTCACTTGGCACTTTTGTTGGGCATGACCGTGGCACTGGGCCCCCTGGCTCTCGATGCCTACCTGCCCGCCTTTCCCGACATTGCCGACGGTTTTGGTATTCCCCACTCCGATGTGGGCCTCACGCTCAGCGCCTACGTGGCCACCCTGGGCATGGCCCAGCTGGTGGGTGGCCCGTTGTCTGACCGCTACGGGCGCCGAATGATTCTACTGGGTGGCCTTGCCATTTTTGCCGGTGCCGGGGTGATGGTGGCGCAAGCGGGTTCGTTGATGGAAATGTCGGTCTGGCGGGTGATCCAGGGCGTGGGCGGTGCCTTCTGTGCGGTCTCGGTGCCGGCCATCGTGCGCGACCAGGTCAGCGGCCAGGACGCCGCCCGGCTGTTCGGCCTGATTGGCCTGATCATGTTCATCGCCCCGGCGGCTGCGCCTTCACTCGGTGCGTTGATGCTGGCACTGGGCGACTGGCATTTCATCTTTGTCGTGCTGGCCGGTTACGCCGTGTTTCTGGCCATGGTGCTGCAGCTGGCTTTGTTTCCCAAGCTCAAACCCCGTCCCCGCGCCACCACGCCGGTCAGCACCCTGGTGACCAACTACCTGCTGGTGCTGCGCCATAAAACCACCATGCGGTTTATCGGCATACAGGTGCTTTGTTTCAGCGCCATGCTGCTGTTTATCACCCATTCTTCATTCATCTACCAGGAGTGGTTTGGCCTTTCCAACAGCAGCTTTTCTATCCTGTTCGCGGCCAACATCGCCCTGATGGCCACACTGAACCTGATCAACCGCCCGCTGTTGCGCCATTTCCACTCGGTGGTTCTGCTGCGCTTCCAGGTGCTGCTGCAAAGCCTGGCTTTAATAGGCCTGGTAACCGTCGTCGCACTGGACGGCCCGTTCTGGGCAGTGGCCGGGCTGATCATTATCAGTGTTGGCTTCCAGGGCGGCATCGTGCCCAACAACATGGCTAACGCCCTGGACTTCTTCCCACACATGGGTGGAACTGCCGCCGCATTGCTGGGCGCTTCCCAGTTCACCCTGGCTGGTGGCATCAGCGCTTTGTCATCCACCTTTGGTGGCGAAAGCCTGTTGCCGATTGTTGCCAGCATGCTTGCCTGCTCTGCAGGTGCCGCGCTATTGGCGCTGGGTGCGCCGAGGGCGGTGCAGAGGGAGAAGGCGGGGTTGGCTTCGAAGCGTGGTTGATTAAACTGTGTGCAAGTCAGTAAGGGGGTAGGGCTTGGTCATTTATTTCTCGCCGCACATTCACCAATAGTGGACTCCCCGTCGCCGGGTCTTCCAGCAAATCACAGTGCACCCCATACAAGGTATGCACGAGCTCCGGCGAAACAATCTCGCCCGGAGGACCTTCCTTTACCAGCGCTCCGGCCTTCATCGCCACCATATGGTCAGCGTAACGACAGGCGCTGGCCAGATCGTGCACCACCATGGCGAGGGTTTTCCCCCGGGCCGCCAGCTGCCGAATCAACTCGAATACTTCAATCTGGTGGCCCAGGTCCAGCGCCGAGGTAGGTTCGTCCAATAACAGTAAAGGCGTCTCCTGAGCCACGGCCATGGCAATCCAGGCCCGCTGGCGTTGTCCGCCGGAGAGGGTATCCAGTGCACGATCCTGCAGCTCGATGACATCCGCCGCAGTCACGGCCTGATCGAACGCTTGCTGGTCCTTTCGGGACCATTGTTTCATCCAGCCCTGGTGGGGCTGGCGGCCAAAACGAACCAGATCGGCCACGGTCAGGCCTTCGGGTGCGGTGTTGTCCTGGGGCAGGAGCGCGAGTTTTCGGGCGACGTCTTTGGAGGGCAAAGCGTGAATGTCCTTGCCGTCCAGCAGAACCGTGCCGGTGTCGGGTGCGTGAATCCGGGCCAGGCCGTTTAGCAGCGTGGATTTACCGCAGCCGTTGGGGCCGACAATGGCGGTAACTTTGCCAGACGGCAGTGCCACGCTCAGGTTGCTGGCAACCGTGAACTGCCGGTGGGCCAGGGTGATGTTGTCGGCAGCCAGTGTGGCGGTCTCGGTCAGGTTCATGTAAGGCTCCGATTGGACGGTTTCAGCAGAATCCACAAAAGATAGGGGCTGCCAACAATGGCAGTGATGATGCCCACGGGAATTTCCAGTGGAGAGAACAGGGTGCGGCCCAGCAAATCGGCCAGCACCATAAAGGTGGCGCCGGCAAGCCCGGAGGCCAGCAGGGGAACCTTGCCCGGCCGGCAAAGGGCTCGGGCCAGCTCCGGCGCCAGCAAAGCCACCAGCCCCACCGGTCCGCAAACAGAAACCGCCAGGCCAGTCAGCAATACCGAGAGCCCCAGACCCAGAATGCGGATAGCCCGCAAGCGGGTGCCCAGGGCAATGGCTACAGCGTCGGAAAACTGCAGGGTGTTCAGGCCACGATTAATAATGGCCAGCAAGATAGCGGCAAGCACTAGGCCGATGGACAGGATTACCACACTGTGACCGGACCGGGCATTCAGGCTGCCGACGGTCCAGGGATAAGCGGCGTTGGCGGCGTCAATCGCCACACGGCTGAGCATCACCTGAGTCGCGGCACCGGCGATGGCGCCAATACCAATGCCCGCGACGATGAACCGATAACCCCGCGTACCGTTCGCCCCCGCCAGTCCGAACGCCAGTGAAGTGGCGGCAGCTGCGCCTGCCAGTGCCATGGCTGAAGGCGCCAGGCTCAGGCCAATGCCTACCACCGATGCCACGGCAAAAGCGGTGGCGGCGTTATCGATACCGATAATGCCAGGCGTGGCCAGGCGGTTGCGGGCCAGGGTTTGCATGAGGCAGCCGGCCACGGCAAGGGCCGCGCCGCTTAGCAGGCCGGCCAGAATGCGGCTGCCGCGCAATTCTTTCACCACGAAATCCGTCATCGGGTCGGCCTTGCCGAACAGCGAGCCCAGCACATCGAGGGGTGCCACGGAAATCGTGCCCAGTGACAGCGAGCTCAGGCTGGCGGCTATCAGGGCCAGTAACAGAAAGCCATTGGCGAGTCCGGTGCGTTTGTCGGTCAGGGCAAGGAGCATGTTCAATTAACCTGTGGGTTCAAGTGTTACAGCGACGGCATTCGCCCTGCCCGCACGATGGCCAGCAACACTGGCGCGCCAATCAGTGCGGTTACTACGCCCAGTGGTAATTCCGACGGGGCCGCGATCAGCCGGGATAGCACATCAGCGCCCAGCACCACGGCCGGGCCAATTGGTACGCAAAGCCACAGGGTTTTGCGAATATCCGGGCCGGCGAAGGCCCGGGCGATGAACGGCACGACCAGCCCGACGAAGATCAGCGGGCCGGCCAGGGCGGTGGCGGAACCCACCAGCAAGGCGACCGAGAAGGTAATCAGAAAGCGAATGCGGCCGGGATGATGCCCCAGCCCGACGGCGGCTTTTTCGCCCAGCGCCATGGCCGCTAGCGGCCGCGCAACCATGGCAATGATCAGCAAACCGACGGCAATGGAAGGCAGGGTGCTGTTGAGCAGGCTTAGTGGTTTTCCGGCAATGCTGCCGGTGATCCAGAAACGGATTTCATCGGCGGCGCGTTGGTCCATCAGCATCAGCATGGAGGTCAGCGCCAGCAGCAGGCCACTCAAAGTGGCACCGGCCAGAATCAGCCGGACCGGATCATTGCCCAGGCCCTGCACCCGGGTGGCGGCGATCACCAGCGCACAGCCGGCCAGGGCGCCGAGTTGCGCGATAAAAGTGGTCAGGGTAGCGGTACTGGCGCCAAAAAGAATGGCCAGGGCCACGGCAAAGCCGCTGCCAGCACTGACGCCCAGAAGGCCCGGTTCAGCCAGCGGGTTGCGGGTCATCGATTGCAGCAAGGCGCCCGCCAGTCCTAGCGCCAGGCCGGTAACCAGACCGATCACCGTGCGCGGGCCGCGCAGTTCGGTGACCGCAAACCGGGCTTCTTCTGAACCCTGTCCGAACAGGGCGGAAAAAGCTTCGCCCAGGGACACCGGCCCCGCACCGAACAGCAGGCTGGCAAGAGTGACCAGCGATAATAAAAAGCCCGCCACGAGCCATTTTGACAATAGCCGGGGCGGGAACAAGGCGCGAGACGCAACCGCGCGATTGGAGGCAGGCATGTTCAAGGGGCGAACCTTTAAGGATGAATCTCGCGGACCGCTTTTTCGATGTCATCCAGAATGGCCAGCGCCGCTAACGGGCCGGAAGCGCTGGTCCAGAGCTGGCCGCTGACACTGATGACCTGTTCGTTCTGAACGGCATTCAGGCGCTCGAAAGCTGGTGACTTGCGGGCAGACTCCAGCGCTTTCTCTCCATCTTCATTCAGGGTCGCCAGCACCACCCAGTTCTGATCCATGCGCGACAGGTTTTCCAGGCTCAGCGGTTCGCTGTGGGGGCGTCCTTCCTTCACCAGGTTGTTGTCCGTTACCTCAAAACCGGCGGCCTGCAGAATCGAGGCGGAGAACAGGCCTTCGGCCATCACCAGCGGGCCTTGGGGCATCCAACGTACTAGCGTGGCATCGCGCCTGTCTTCGGGAATGGTGGCTTCCACCAGCTGGCGAACCTCAGCAATGCGGTTCTCCACTTTGTCGATGACCGCCTGACCGGCGGCCTCCCGGCCCAGCGCTTGCGCGAACAGCTCGGTCTCCTGTACCCAACTGTCGGGCTGGAACATGGGGACTGTAGACACCACCACTGGCGCAACCCGGGATAACAGTTGGTATTGCTGTTCGCTGGTTCTTGGCGCGGCGAGAATCAGATCCGGCCGGGCGGCTATGACCGCTTCGATATTGGTTTCCGCCGGTGCACCAACAATGGCGATATGGCCCGTTTCGGGCTGAATGTAATCGGCCACGTCGCTGCCGCCACGGGTAATGACCGCGCCCACGGTGTTGGCTCCCACTGCCACAGAGGCATCAAGCGCTCCCTCGTAAAGTGTAACCACGCGTTCCGGCTGGCCTTCGATGGTGACTGGTCCGAAGCTGCTTTCAACGGTGCGAGTGTCTGCTTTTGCGGTATTCAGCGAAAAGGCAACGGCGGCCAGCGCCAGAAAGGATTTTTTCGCTGCGGCCCGGGCGCGTGATTGGGCATTACTCATGGGGCTGGTGCTCCAATGGGTGTTGGGTAGGAAACAAATCAAGAATGAAAATAATGATAATGGTTCGCATTAATATTTTAAAGTGTTATCTTGGGACGGTCGGTTGCAAATAATGAGACGTAGACATGTATGACCTGCACGAGCTTGAAGCCTTTGTCTCGGTGGTGCGCTCGGGAAGTTTGACGGCCAGCACCCGGGACCTCGGCTTGCCGAAATCCACGTTAAGCCGTCGCATCAAACAGCTGGAAGACACTGTTGGGCAGCCTCTGCTGCTGCGCCAGTCCCGGAAAATCGTGCCCAACGAGGCGGGTCGGGTGTTCTACCGCTACAGCAATGACATTCTGGAGTTGATGGCGCAAGGGCGTGCCGCGCTTGATGAGCTGAAAGAGGAAGTCACCGGCAAGCTGGTTTTGCAATGCCATGAATCGTTCGTACGGGGCTGGTTTTCCCAGGTGGTGGAAGCGTTTATGGCCGAACATGGTGACCTCCAGGTGATGATCCAGACCCAGAGAGAGGTCCCGGATAACCTGGAAGACGGCGTTTGCCTCTGGCTTGGCCCGGTGGGGGAAACCGCGCTGCGTCAAGAGGTTCTCGGAACCTTGTCCCAGGGCATTTACGCCAGCCCTTCTTATTTTCGGGAGCGGGGTAGGCCCGCAACACCCGGCGATTTGACAGATCACCCTTGGGTGGATTTGCTGGGGGCGGCCGACGGTGGGCTGGTGCTCCATCATGCCCGACTTGGTTCCTACCCGGTCGCCATTCCCGCCCGCCGGCTGACCGTGGATCAACTCTGCGTGCAGGGCGATGCCATCGCCGCAGGCCGAGGCCTTGGGCTGATGCCCCACTGGCTCGCGGAGCGCCGAATGGAAGCGCACCCCGGGAGCTTTCAATGCTGCCTGCCAGACTGGCTGGGGCCGGAATTGCCCGTGACCTTGTTGTACCCCCACGGCCACCTGCCACGCCGGGTACGGGCGTTTCTTGCCCATGTGCGGCGCTCGGTGCCGGAGGCCTGGGTCGAACCGGCCAGTGTCGGGGCCACTGAACGGCAGAATTCCGAGTGTGCTTAGACAAAAAAGGGGAAGCCGAACGGCCTCCCCTGAATTGAGTTAACGTAAATGGTGCGGCTTAGAATTCCACGGTAGCGGAGAGCCAGAGGCGACGGCCTTGTTCTACCGTACCTCCCCGAGCCATGCCGCGGCTCTGGTAGATGTAATCCGAGGCCCAGCCTGTTTCCTGGTCTCCGTTTTCAACGTATGTGTAGCTCTCTCCAGAAAGAAAATCTTTATCGAGCAGATTGTAGATGGTTGCTGTCAGGGTCACGTTTTCAGCGGCGCGATAGACTCCACCCAGATGAAAGAGAGCATAAGCATCCAATTCCCCTACCGCATTGTCGATCGCTTGCTCTTCCGCGTCGTATTGCCCTTTGATTTTCGTATACCGGGTTCGTTCTCCACGGTATTCACCAGAGAGCCAAAGGTCGAGCTGGTCTGTGGCCTGCCAGTTCAGGCGGGCATGGAACACGTGTTCCGGGGTGTTGGTGAGTTTGGCTCCCTGGTTGACGCCGGATTTCTGTTCGCTGTCGGTGTAGGTGTAGTTACCGCGAACGCTCCAGTCCTCGGCGAACTGCCAGCTTGAGGCCAGTTCAATGCCCCGGGTTTCCGCTTCGCCGATGTTGTCCAGTTGGTCATAGGTTCCATCCGGAATTTTCGGGTCATTGGTAATGGTGACAGAGGTGCCGTCGTCAATTTTGTCCTCGAAATCGGTGTAGAACACCGTGGCATTCGCTTTGAAACCGTTGAGGTTGTCGTAGTAAGCGCCAATTTCATAGTTGGTGCTTTTTTCCGGTTCGAGGCCGGGAGTGCCGATGGTGATGGTTTCGCCCTGACCAGTTACACCATTGATTCCGTCATGAAGGTCACTGATCTCAGGTGTTTTGTATCCCTGGCTTACGCCACCCTTGAATGTCCAGGAGGGTGTGCTGTTCCATACCAGATAGGCTCTGGGGGTGAAATGGCCCGAGAAAGCATCATGATCTTCGTAGCGGCCGCCCAGTGTCAGTGCCAGGTCGTCGCGCAGGTACCACTCGTCCTCCGCAAATACGGCCCAGGAACTTTGTTCAAACGTGGTGCCGGCAATGCCGTCAGTCAGCTCTGTGTCACGGTATTGCGCACCGAACGTTGCGATATGGTTGTTGCCAAGGGGAGAGACAAGTTTGGTGTCCAGAACAGTGTCTTTGGACTCCAGTTCACGATCCGCGCCACCAATCAGGTCCTGATAGGGCGGGTCGTAGGCCTCCCCGAACGGGCCAGGCAGTGTTCGACCTTTTGTTTCAGTGACGTTGTAAGTCAGATCATTCGACCAGGTGCCGAAATCGAGCTGGCTTTTGCTTCCCAGGGCGAGCTGATCACGATTGAAGCGGAGTTCATCCGAGTAGCCATCGGCCTGGTCGTCGGTATCTGGCTCGCAGGATCTGGTTCTGCCGTCCAGTGTCCCCAGTTGGCACTCATCGTTGTTGTAAACCTGCTTCCCGGTCTCCGCATCGAGGTAGAACTCATGCCCCGTCACGGGAACGAATGACAGGCGCGCGCCAATATGGCTGTTGCGGCCGTCAACCGGCGCCACGCCCCGCTTGGGCGCCTCGCTGCCATCATCGAATGTGATATCGGAAGCGGAGCGGTCCAGTACGCTGCCGCGAACGGCCAGGCCAAGGGTATCCTCGATCAACGGGCCGCTGGTGTAGAAGCTGGTTTTGCCAGTGTCGCCATATTCCCGGTGTTCCTGGAAAGTGTGCTCAAGGGAAACGGAGCCGGACCACTCGTCAGACACCTTCTTGGTGATGATATTAACCACGCCGCCGATAGCATCGGAACCGTAGAGGGTAGACATGGGGCCCCGGATTACTTCGATGCGCTCAATCGCGGAGACCGGTGGCATGAAGCTGGTTGAAGTGTCGCCAAAGCCGTTCGGGGTAACGCCGCCCGGCGCGTTCTGGCGGCGGCCATCGATCAGGATCAGAGTATATTCACTGGGCAGGCCGCGAATGCTGATGTTCAGCCCGCCGGTTTTGCCCGTGCTTTGGCGCACATCCACACCTTCCACGGTTTCCAGGGCTTCAGCCAGGTTGGAATACTGGTTCTGCTGAAGCGCTTCCTGATTGACCACGCTGATACTGGCCGGCGCATCTGTTATTTTCTGCTCGGAGCCGGAAGCCGATACAACAATCTCGTCAAGCTCGGTGGGCTGGGGTTGGGCAGATGCATTCAGCGAGACCCCGGTGGAGAGCAGAGGAATGGCCACCGCTAACAGCTTTTTCTGGAACGCCATGGATAACTCCTTACTGGTTGGCAATCTTTAAGCTCAGCAAATGATAATCGTTAACAAGTGATAATAAAGGGTTTTGGGTGGGACGATTTGTGCAGTAATCTGGAACAGCAAAAGCTGGTTTGCCAACACTCTGATTTCACAGCTATAAGGCGCGTAAACCCATGAAGCTGATCCTCAGCAGAAAAGGCTTCGACACCTCTGCCGGTGGCTGCCCGAACCCGGTTTTTCCGGATGGCAGCTTTCTGGCTTTGCCCATTCCGGACCCGCAATCACCCATTCGCTACAGCCAGATTCGACATGACGGCGAATCCATTGGGCCAATGGTGTCGCAGCTCACCGGTAACCGTGGTTTTTCCCGTAAAGGCGCTCATCTGGACCCGGATCTGCTGGCGGATGCATATGAACGGGAGCCGGGCTGGCGGCCGCTGCTGGGCCAGCACAGTGCGGCGCAGGCGCACCTGGATAATCACGGGGTGGGCGAAGGGGATCTGTTTTTGTTCTTCGCACTGTTTCGCCCGGCGGAACAGCATAGAGGGCGCTGGCGGTTTGTGCCCGGAACGCGGGCTTTTCACGCTATCTGGGGCTGGTTGCAGGTGGCAGAGGTCTGGCCTCTGGGTGAGTCGTCACAGGTGCCCGCCTGGGCGGCGTATCACCCGCACCTGCATGGCCAGCGTTCGGCGCATAACAGTTTGTATGTGGCGGACGAGCAATTGAGGCTGCCGGGGTTGCATAAGCCCCTACCGGGTGCCGGTGTGGTGCCGGGGCTTGGCGGACGCCAGCGTTTAACCGCGCCGGATGCCAGTGGCGTGACCGACTGGCGGTTGCCGGCTGCATTTATGCCCGGGCCTGATAAAGAGCCCTTGAGTTACCACCACAAGCTGGCGCGCTGGCAGGAAGAAGACGAGCAGTGGTGCCGGCTGAAGTGTGCAGCCCGTGGACAGGAATTTGTGCTGGATTTGGAGCAATACCCCGATGTAAGCCAATGGCTGTCCACGCCGGGGTTGCTGGGCTAGCGGAGATGATACCTGCCGGATCAGGCCCGTTTGAAGGTGGCGAGTGCGGCGGCTGCAGTCACAAACAGCGTGCCAAATACGCGGTTCATCTGCTTTTGCCGCCGGGGCGTGGTCATAAAACGGAACAGTTGGCTGGCCAGCACGGCGTAACCCACCATTACCAGAATATCCACCAGAATCAGTGTCGCGCCCATGGTGGCCAGTTGCGGGCCATGAGGGGCGTCGGCCACCAGGAATTGCGGAAACAGGGCAATCAGAAAAATGGTGGCCTTGGGGTTGGTCAGGTTTACCAGCGCACCGTTCCAGAACTGCTGGCGCTTGCTGAAGCCGGCCAGGTCTTCCCGACTGGCCTCCACCGGTGGCTCGCGCCATTTCTGGATGCCGAGCCAAACCAGGTAGGCCACGCCAATCCACTTGATGACCATCAGCGCGGTCGTTGATGAAGCCACAATGGCGCCGAGCCCGGCGCCCACCAACACAATCTGCGCGCCGTAACCGAATTGCTGCCCCGCAATGGTCGGTAAAGACTTCCTGACCCCATAACGCAGACCACTGCTCATGGAGTTAACCGCGCCGGCACCGGGCGAAAGGCTGATGAACAAGGCCGCAACCAGAAAGGTCAGCCAGATGGTGAGTGTCATGAGTGTGCTTCCTTATAAATTGACGGTTGTCATAAAAGCGTCACAAGTCAAAAAGCCCAAGCTGTTATCCTGTACCGTTTAGTCTACAGAATTCAATGCAGGAGCAGGGCAGCCATGAGGATTATTGCGTTATACAGCCCCAAAGGTGGCGTGGGTAAAACGGCAGCGGCGGTGAACATCGCCTACCTGGCCAGCCAGGATAACTGCCGCACGCTGTTGTGGGATCTGGACCCGCAAGGTGCCTCAAGTTTCTACCTGGCCGGCGCCGAACCGGTGAAAGGACGCAAGCTTTCCAAGCTGCTGGAAGGCAAGTCGCCCATGGCCAAGTTTGTCCACGACGACATCTATCCGGGGCTGGATTTCATTCCTGCCCACAGCAGTTTCCGCCATTTCGACATAAAGCTGGACCAGGACGAAGGCGATGGCAATCAGCTGAAGAAGATGCTGGCGCCGCTGTCCGAAGAAACCAGCCTGGTGGTTCTGGACTGCCCTCCCACCCTGTCCCGCCTGACCGAACAGGTGCTGGACGTGGCAGACCAGGTCTACGTGCCGCTGGTGCCCACCTGGCTGTCCATGAACAGCTGGAACCAGCTTTACGAGTTCGCCAAAGACAAAAAGCTGGGAGCCAAAAAGCTACGCCCGTTCTTCTCCATGGTGGACCGCCGCAAGAACCTTCACCAATCGTTGGTGCAGCAGGGGCCTGAACGACTGAACAACTATGCCGATGTCGCCATCCCCTACGCCAGCGTGGTGGAGCGCATGGGGGAAGAAGGCCTTCCACTGGAAAAACTGGATGCCAGAAGCCCGGCGGCAGCGGCCTATCGCGAGCTTTGGTCGGTGATTAAGAAGGACCTCTGGTAGTTCTTGGACTCGTTCTTGTAGCGCGCTATAATCGCGCCTTTCCGCAGGAGAGAGGGCACATAGGCCCCGCCGAAGGCGCAATCTCCCATAAACGCTCAGGCACACGTACTGCGGAACTTCACATCAAGCCGACTGGAGAGCGACTGCAGCGCAGTCCACCGAAGGGGCAAGCAGGGGCCACCCTGTAAACTCTCAGGTATCAGGACAGGGGGAGAGGCACGCAAACGCAGGAGAACTGTGTGCTGATCTATATCTACATGATGGCGATTACCGCCGAAGCCATGTCCGGAGCCCTTGCCGCTGGTCGTCGTAACATGGACATTTTCGGCGTTGCCGTGGTGGCCTTTCTGACGGCCCTGGGCGGCGGAACCGTCCGCGATATCCTGCTGGGTAATTACCCGGTTAACTGGACACAACACCCGCTTTATATCTACCTGGTTCTGGGCGGTGGCCTGGTGACCATTATCATTGCCCGGGTCATGCGCCATTTGCACCAGCTGTTTCTGGTGCTGGATGCCATCGGCCTGGTGGCGTTCACGGTTATCGGTTGTAACGTTGCCCTGGGGCTGGATTATGATCCCATTGTGGTGCTGATGTCCGGCATTACCACCGGTATTTTCGGCGGTATTCTCCGCGACCTGATGTGCAACCGCATGCCGCAGGTGTTGCGCCATGAGCTCTATGCCAGCGTGTCACTGGTGGTCGCTATCCTGTACCTGTTCATGTTGGATCTCGGGGTCGGGGAAAATGTCACCTTGCTGGCCGCCTTCAGCGTGGGTCTTTTGTTGCGCATGGCGGCCATTCGCTGGCACCTGTCCCTGCCGGTGTTCCGTTATTCGCAGGAACAATGGGACTAATCGCTGGCATTTTCGCCATCTGTACTACACTTTTTAGACGTCCGTTTTTCTTTGGCAACAAGGAGGAACAGTGGTGTCTGAATATGCATCGAACGGCCATAGTGGCGAACAGTTGGGAAGTGGGCACTCGCCATCCGAACGCTTTTTGCAGGAACTGCTGGAACCCGCCGATATTCTGTTAAACGGGCATCGCCCGTGGGACATGCAGATTCATGATCCGGCCGTTGCCGATGCCATTCTGGCCAGGGGCAGCCTGGGGCTCGGTGAGAGCTACATGCAGGGTGGCTGGGATTGCCAACGGCTGGACCAGTTCTTCCATCGCCTGCTGCGTGCCCGTGTCCAGGAAAAAGTAAAACCCTCCCGCGCCTTGCTCCATAGCCTGAAAGCCCGTTTGCTCAACCGCCAGACCGGCGAGAAAGCCTGGCAGGTGGGCGAGCATCATTACGATCTGGGCAACAAATTCTACGGCGCCATGCTCGATTCCCGCATGACTTACACCTGCGGCTACTGGAAAGACGCCGAAACCCTGGAACAGGCGCAGGAAGCCAAGCTGGACCTGATCTGCCGCAAGCTTGGGCTGCAACCGGGCATGAGGAAGCTGGACATTGGCTGCGGCTGGGGCAGTTTCATGGGCTATGCCGCCGAGCACTATGGTGTGGAGTGTGTGGGCATTACCGTTTCCCGTGAGCAGACGGCCTGGGCACAACAGAAATACGCCGGCCTGCCCATTGAATTCCGCCTGCAGGATTACCACGACATCAGCGGCCAGTTTGACCGTATTGTCAGTGTGGGCATGTTTGAGCACGTGGGGCGTAAAAACTATCGTGCGTATATGGATGTCGCCCGTCGGTGCCTGAAAGATGATGGCCTGTTCCTGCTGCACACCATTGGTACCCGTGAGGACGCTACCGGTAGCGATCCGTGGATGGACCGTTATATTTTTCCCAACGGAGAGTTGCCCGCCATTAGCCAGATCAGCCGAGCGGCAAAAGGCCGTTTTGTGGTGGAAGCCCTTCACAATTTCGTCTCCGTTTACTACAAAACCCTTTTTTCCTTTCATAAGAACTTCAAACCTTCCTTTCCGTATTTTCTTTTTGAACTTGTTGTGCGCTTCTCCCGCCTTTTGCTTTATTTCCTTAACGCCTTCTCCTTTCCTTTTCCCTTCCGTCACATTCCTCTTTTGCTGTTTGTTCT
>JABXHG010000585.1 GCA_013393545.1 Alteromonadaceae bacterium
GAGGTGGGCGGAGTCGAGATCGCATGGATTGGTAGCTGGCCGTGAGTGGGGTGTGCGAGTTGACCGGGGCGCGGGCGACGGGGTACAGAGGGACCGCAGGAGGGACCGGCGCAGGCCGGGGAGGTCGCCCGATGGAACGGGGGGGGGGAGATTTCCGGGCCGGCAGCGGCGACGCTACTGAAGATGGATTCACCCCAGCCCTTGTGACAGCACTCCAGGGCTGAACGCATCACCTGCACGTTGCCGATGCATTCAAAGGAGTAGTCCACGCCGCCGTCGGTCATGTCCACGATCACCTGCTGGATCGGGTCGGAGAAATCTTTCGGGTTCACGCAGTCAGTGGCGCCGAACTGGCGGGCCATCTCGAACTTCTCTTCGTTGATATCGATGGCAATAATGCGGCTGGCACCCACCATGCGGGCGCCCTGGATCACCGACAGGCCGATGCCGCCCAGGCCAAACACCGCCACGGTGGAACCCGGCTCCACTTTGGCGGTGTTGCGCACGGCGCCAATGCCGGTGGTGATGCCACAGCCCAGCAGGCATACTTTCTCCAGCGGCGCGTCCACCTGGATTTTGGCCAGGGAGATTTCCGGCAGTACCGTGTACTCGGAGAAGGTGGAGGTGCCCATGTAATGGTGAATGGTCTTGCCATTCAGTGAAAACCGGCTGGTGCCGTCCGGCATCAGGCCCTGGCCCTGGGTCGCACGCACCGCGCCACACAGGTTGGTCTTGCCGGACAGGCAGAATTTGCACTTGCCGCATTCCGCGGTGTACAGCGGGATCACATGGTCGCCCGGCTTCAGGGAGGTCACTCCCTCGCCCACTTCTTCCACCACGCCAGCGCCTTCATGGCCCAGAACCGACGGAAAAATGCCTTCCGGATCGGCGCCGGAGAGGGTGTAGGCATCGGTATGGCAAACCCCGGTGGCGACAATGCGCACCAGCACTTCACCGGCCTTCGGGCCCTGGACGTCGATTTCTTCAATACTCAGTGGCTCGCCTGGTCCCCAGGCAACGGCAGCGCGTGATTTCATAACAGGCATCTCCAGAACGGTTGGATGAACAATGCTCCCAGTGTATACCACCCCACGCCACTCATCTCTGCACAGGTGGCAAAGCATTGTTGCCACACAGCAACAATTAGCGTATGAAGGGGCATCTCACACAGACCACTGGTAAGCGGAGCCCTCATGAAGCACTGGGATGCCATCGAAGCCTTTATTGCCGTCGTACAGGAAGGCAGTTTCAGTGCCGCCGCCCGCCGGCTCGGGGTATCACCTTCCCACATCAGCCGGCAGGTTGCCGGGCTGGAAAAACGCCTGGGCACCCCCCTGCTGTACCGCACCACCCGTTCAATACGCCTGAGCGAGGCCGGCGAAACCTACTTCCAGCAATGCCACAGCCTGATGGAAGGGTTTATCAGTGCCGAAGAAGAACTGCGCCAGGCCCAGCAAAAGCCGGCCGGCTCCCTCCGGGTCACCTGCGCCACCACCTTCGGTGAGCGGTTCCTGGCACCGGCACTGAATGATTTTGTAACACGCTACCCGGACATTCAGCTGGACCTGCACCTGACCAACCGGCAAACCGACCTGGTCAGCGAAGGCTATGACCTGGCGGTGCGCATGGGATCGCTGAAAGATTCCTCTCTGCTGTCGAGAAGGCTGTGCGACCGCCGGGAATACCTATGCGCCAGTCCAGCCTATTTACAGCGCCATGGCATGCCTCACACCCTCGCCGAGCTGGCACACCACAACTGCCTGCTGGGCTCGAACACCTGGTGGCTGTTCAGCGAGAACGGCCAACGGCGGGAAATAAAGGTGACCGGCAACTGGCGCTCCAACTCCGGCCCCGCACTGCTCGATGCCGTGCGCAAGGGGCTGGGTATCGCCCAACTGCCGGACTACTACGTGGAGCCATTACTGGCCCGGGGCGAGCTGGTGTCCATGCTGGAACAATACCGCTACCCGTTCAGCGGCGTGTGGCTGGTGTACCCGCAAGCCAAACAGCGTTCGGTCAAACTCAAGGTGCTTAACGAATTTCTGGTAGAACGGTTTGCCCGGGGGCTGCCCTGGTGACAACCAAGGCCCAAAAACCCGCCGATAACAAAGACACATTTCACATACGCCCTTGCAACTACTCCCCCGTTCGTTATCCTAATTATAGGTACTAACCGAGATTCACTGGTTTGTCACATCACATTCGTGAACAAAACATGGCAGTTATCCCGACCCGCCCGGGTCGCGGCTTCCCGTTATCGGAACGACATTCCAACCATAAAAACCCGAAAGAGGAAAGTGACTATGCGAAAGCTTACGTCTGCTGCAATGCTGTGCGCGCTCTCAGTTCCCGGACTGGCACAGGCCGAGTGCGGCGAGGTGTCCATCACCGAAATGAACTGGGCTTCCAACACCGTGGTAACCAATGTGGCCACCTTCATTATGGAGCAGGGTTACGGCTGTGACGTCACCATCGTGCCGTCGGACACCGTGCCGGCCGTTACCTCAGTTGCCGAAAACGGCGAGCCGGACATTCTTACCGAGCTGTGGCTGAACTCCGCAGGCGAAGCCTATCTGCGCCTGGAAGAGCAGGGCAAGGTTGAGCGTGTCAGCCGGGTGCTGGACCCGGGCGGTGTGGAAGGCTGGTGGATTCCCACCTACCTGGCCGAGGAGCACCCGGAGCTGACCACCATCGAAGGCGTGATGGCCAATCCGGAACTGGTCGACAACCGGTTCAACAACTGTCCTGACGGCTGGGGCTGCCGCGTGGTCAGCGACAACCTGATTCGCGCACTGGATCTCGAAGACTCTGGCATCGAAGTGTTTAATCACGGTTCCGGTGAAACCCTGGCCTCCTCCATGGCTTCTGCCGTGCAAAGCGAGGAACCCTGGTTCGGCTACTACTGGGGCCCGACCGTCCCTCTCGGCAAATACGACATGACCCGCGTTGAGCTGGGCGAATACAAGCCGGAAGTGCACCAGAAAAACCAGACCCCGGATGCCGACAACCCGGGCGTTTCCGAGTTTCCGGCGGCACCGATCCTGACCTCGATCACCACGGATTTCCGGGATCGTGAGCCGGAAGTGGCGGAGATGCTCAGCAAGATGACCTTCAAGACCTCCACCATGAGTTCAATCCTCGCCTGGATGGATTCGAACAACGCCTCCGGCGAAGAGGCGGCGGTCTACTTCCTGAGCAACAACAGCGATGAATGGTCGTCCTGGCTGAGTGATGATGCCAGAAAACGGCTGGCCAACATCCTGGAATAACTGACCTGCCCTGTCCGGGGCGTATCCCCTGCGCCCCGGACGATTTTTTGTACAACCACGCTTTCCCATACGCGCAGGAGAAACTGACCGCCCATGGCAACTTACGACCCCCTGTTTGAAACACTCGGGCTCAAGGAATGGTGTTCCGAAGGCGAAAGCAGCGGCCCCATGTCGATGGCCGATCTGCTGAACAAAACCAGCGGCAAACAGACAGAAGACACCTCACTCTGGGAAATGCCTTTCCCGTCCATGGACGCCCTGAATGAATCCTGCGCCGCTTTTCCACAATCGCGGGAACTGACCAAAGGGCTGGAACAAGGCTTCCTCGCCATCAAGGACAGCCTCAGCCTTGTACTCGACCCACTGACTCAGCCACTTAGCTGGTTTCTGGACGGTGCGCTTTACGCCATGCTCAGCACACCCTGGTGGATTGTTATCCCGGTGCTGCTGGCCGTGGTTTTTGTCGTCACCAAATCCTGGAAGCTGGTGGCGTTTGTCGGCGGCGCCATTGTCGCCCTGGCCTTCATCGACCACTACGATTACGCCATGCAAACCCTGGCTATAATCATGGTTTGCGCCCTGCTCTGTGTGCTTCTCGGGGTCCCCATAGGCATTGCCATGGCCCGCAGTGACCGGCTGCAGCGCATGGTCATTCCCATCCTCGACATGCTGCAAACCCTGCCGCCGTTTGTGTACCTGATTCCGCTGATCTTCCTGTTCAGCGTGACCGAATCCAAGCTCTACGGCATAGCCATTATTCTGTATGCGATTGTGCCCGTCATCCGCCTGACCAACCTGGGCATAAGGCTGGTGGACAAAGACGTGATTGAAGCCGCCGATGCCTTTGGCATGACGCCCCGGCAGAAACTGTACAAGGTGCAGATCCCGCTGGCCCTGCCCAACATCATGGCCGGCGTGAACCAGACCATCATGATGAGCCTTGCCATGGTTGTAATCGCCTCGCTGGTGTCCGCACCGGGCCTGGGCGTGCTGGTGCTGCGCGGCATCCGCAACCTGGAGCTGGGCGTTGGCCTGGTGTCCGGTCTGGGCATTGTGATTCTGGCCGTCATCCTGGACCGGGTAACCAAAGCATCCCTTGCACGCATCGACGTGTCGAAAGAGCACTGAGGTAAGGTACATGACACGCAACGTCAAGATATCCATCAAGAACCTGTACAAGATCTTCGGCCCGACACCCGATGTTGTGCTGGAGTACGCACGCCAGGGTATGCACAAGGCCGAAATGCTCGAGCAGCATAACCATGTGCTGGGCCTGCGCGACATCAACGTCGACGTTCACGAGGGTGAGATTACCGTGATCATGGGGTTGTCCGGCTCTGGTAAATCCACCCTGATCCGGCACCTGAATCGCCTGATTGACCCCACCGCTGGTGAGGTACAGGTGGAGGGCGAAGACATCATGAACTACGACGAGGAACAGCTGCGCCAGCTGCGGCGGGAGCGCATGTCCATGGTGTTCCAGAAGTTTGCCCTGCTGCCCCACAAGACGGTGCTGGAAAACGCCGGCATGGCCAAGGACATTCGTGGCTACACCACCGAAGACTTCGAAGGCGAAGCCCGAAAGTGGTTGGCCCGGGTTGGCCTGGAAGGCAACGAAAACCAGTACCCTCACCAACTGTCCGGTGGCATGCAGCAGCGGGTGGGTATTGCCAGGGCACTGGTGTCCGATGCCCAGATCATGCTGATGGACGAGGCCTTTTCCGCACTCGACCCACTGATCCGTTCCGACATGCAGGACCTGCTGCTGGAACTTCAGGAAGAACTGAAGAAAACCATCGTGTTCATTACCCACGATCTGGACGAAGCCCTGAAACTGGCGGACCACCTGGTTATTCTGAAGGAAGGCGAAGTAATCCAGCAGGGCGACCCGCAGGATATCCTGCTCAACCCGGGCGACCCCTACATTGTCGACTTTATCAGCGACATTAACCGGGCGCGGGTGCTGCGCGTGCGCTCGATGATGAGTGAGCCGGACGCGGGAGAGTCCGACTACGCCGGCGACATCTCCGAGAAGGACAACCTGGAAGAGGTTCTGCGCAGATCCGGTGGCGACATGACCCTCAATTTCCGGGTGATGCGCGGTGACCAGCAGGTGGGCACCCTGCACATGAAAGATCTGGCGCGGGCGTTGGTGCCAACCGATGCCTCTGAAAACCGGGGCCAGACCGCCGCCTAAGCCATCTGTCCCGCTGGCAACCGGTTCTCTCAGTTGTCAGCGGGTAACGGCCCCGGCCGGCCAAACAGATAGCCCTGAAAATGCCGGCAGCCGTGTTCCACCAGCCATTCCCGCTGTTCTTCGGTTTCTACCCCTTCGGCGATCACCTGTAATTCCAGGCCATTGGACAAACCAATGATGGAATCGACAATCGCACCACTGGCGCTGTTCTCGCCCAGGTCCCGGGTGAAGGACTGGTCAATCTTGATCTGATCCAGCGGCAAACGCTTGAGATAGCTGAGCGAGGAATACCCGGTACCGAAATCATCCAACGAGAAACGGATGCCAAGTTCACGCAGCCGGTTCATGATCTCGGTGACACGGTCCGGGTCATCCATCAGCAAGCTTTCGGTTACTTCCAGCTCCAGCAGATGCGGTGGTGCACCGGTCTCATCCAGAATCCGGGCCACCTGGTCCGGGAAGCCGGCATGCTGGAACTGGTAAACGCTGACATTCACCGCAAGGTACAGATCTTTCTTGTCAGGGTCGGCCCGCCAGCGTGCCAGCTGCTCGCAGGCCTGCTGCAATACCCATTCGCCAATGGGCACAATCAACCGGCTTTGTTCCGCCAGAGGGATGAACACTCCCGGCGAAACCATGCCCCGGTCCGGGTGCTGCCAGCGCAACAGCACTTCATAACCTTGCACCTTATCCGGATGGGCAATCTGCGGCTGGAAATACAGCTGAAACTGCTCGGCACCCAGGGCGTTGCGCAACTCATCTTCCAGCAGAATATTCTCGATCGCACGGGCCTGCATTTCCGGGTCAAAGAAAGCGATGGACTGGCTCCCGGTTTGCCGGGCCTGTCTTTTGGCCTGCTGGGTGGCCTGTTCAGCCCGCTGCAGTTGCTGGTCGCCCGGGATTTTCTGGTCGCTGATAAGGGCAATGCCGACCGTCGTCGCAAGCTGTATAGAGTGGCCTGCTACTTCCACCGGCTGTTCGAAAGCCGCCAGAATCTTTTCAGCCATACGTTCGGCTGATCGGGCCGCCATTTGCTCTGCCTCATCCAGATCCAACAACAACAGACCAAACTCGTCACCGCCAATGCGGGCCAGGGTGTCATTACTGCGCACCAACCCGGATAACCGCTCGGCGACGGTTTTCAACACCAGATCTCCCACCTCGTAGCCGCGGGTATCATTGACCGCCCGGAACTGGTCAATCTCCACCTCCAGCAAGGCGGCATGGCTGCCACTGCGGGCATTGCTTCGGGTGATTTCGGTTACCCGGTCTTCCAGCAGCACACGGTTGGCAAGGCCGGTCAGAGAATCGTAGAACGCCAGACGGTGCGCTTCCCGTTCCGCTTCCTTGCGCCTGGTAATGTCGTGAAAGGTACCCACGTAATTGAGAATCGCACCGGATTCGCTACGGATGGCGGTCACAGTCAGCCACTCGGCGTATACCTCGCCGTTTTTCTTGCGGTTCCAGATCTCGCCTTCCCAGGAACCGAGCTCTTTCACTCTGGCCCAGAAATTCTGGTAGAACGACCGGTCCTGCAACCCGGATTGCAACACTGCCGGGGTTTTACCCACCACCTCGTGTTCTTCATAACCGGTAATGCGGGTAAAAGCCTGGTTGGCCCGCAGAATCACCCCCTGATCGTCGGTGATGATAATGCCCAGATGGGTTTCAAAAGCGGTTGAAGCAATCCGCAGTTCTGCTTCCTGGATTTTGCTTTCGGTCACATCCCGCACCACGGCCAGGAAGCCTGTATTGCGGTTTTCCCTGTCCGCCAGCACGGTGATTTTGGCGCTGAATTCACGGACCTCACCTTCAAATACCAGCTGGTATTCAAGGTCCGCCGGCTGGCCGGTTAACCCGACCTGCTCGGTCACACTGGCCAGGCGACCGGACAACTCCGGCGGCAGAATATCCTGGTAATGCTCACCCAACATGTCTTCAGCCGGTTTGATCAACTGGTCTTCGTCAGAGGCGTGCACAAAAACGAAACGCCCCTGTTCGTCGAATACAAAAATCAGGTCGGGAATCGATCGAATCAGTGCCCGCAAACGCGCCTCGCTGGCCTGGGCCGAGTGCTGCAGCGTCAGCCGTTCGCGGTTCTCCGCCAGCAGCGCCTGTTCGGCCTTTGCCCGCCGCTGGAACTGACGCACCGACAGCCAGCCAACCACCGTCACAACAACAAATGCCACAAGGCTGATCCACAGGTTCTGCCACCAGGCGCGGAAAATAACCGCCGCTTCCTCGCCGACAATCACCAGATAGGGCGTATCTCCCACCCGCTGAAACGTGTACAGGCGCTGGGTGCCGTCCACCGGCGAAGCAGTGGTCGCCTGGGCGAAATCCTGACCGCTGGCAATAAAATCCCGGGTATAGGGCTCTTTTACCCGAATGCCAGTGTGCACCACATTGCCGTTGGCTGGCAGGCGGCCCACCAGCGTCATGGCCGTATCCAGAATGGCGATACTCTGGCCTTCGGACATGGACAAACGTGTCAGCGAATCAGCCAGCATCGCCGGGGTGTGGCGAGCCACCAAGTAGCCGTTCAATTCTCCGGAGGGGGAGCGCAGGGCCTGGACATTCCAGATCGCCAGTTGGCCGGTTTGCGGCGCACGGTGTAACGGGGTGATCACGCTCTCGCGTTCGCTGTTGGCCAGCTGCGCACGCAGAAAATCCCAGCTCGCCAGTTTTTGCGCACCGGACGCCTCCGAGTCATACAGCAGGTTGCCGGCGGTATCGGTAATAAAAAGGGCGTGGACATAATTCAGCTGCCGGCGCTTTTTATCCAGGAGACGTTCCAGGCTTTCCAGCCCGGTATCGGGCAATACCTCAGCCTGAACAATCATCGGTTCCACGAAACCAGCCACCGTCTGCAAGCCGGAACGTGAGGACATAAAGGCATTGGCAACAAATTCGGCGGCCAGATCCGCCCGGGCGATGGAGCGGCTGGCGGCAGTGTCCTTATTATGCTGATAAGTCTGTATGGCAACGGTGGCGGCAGAGGCCACCAGCACTAGCATCACCAGCAGATACACCGCCAACGGTTTGAGGGTTTTGCCCGGCTTTTCAACAAATGTGGAGTCTGAATCCGCCATGGATGGGTTCCCGGCTTCGTAAAAAAGAAACTCTGCTCAATACCTCTACAATAGCAGCAATTCCTCGCAATCACCGACACTTACGCATCAACTAATCCAATGTATCTGTTCCAGACACAAAAAAGCCTCCGGCGAGCCGGAGGCTTTTTTTCAATCCTCAGCTGTCTGTCAGGACAAACTTCAGATTTTGGTCATGCGCAGGTACGGACGCAGCTCTTCCCAGCCGTTCGGGAACATACCCTTGGCTTCCTCGTCCGAGATGGACGGCGGGATGATCACGTCGCCACCCATGCGCCAGTCGGCCGGCAGTGCACAGTTGTTGGCATCGGCGGTCTGCAGGGCGTCAATCGCACGCAGAATCTCGTCGAAGTTACGGCCAACCGCCATCGGGTAGGTCATGGTCAGGCGCACTTTCTTGTTCGGGTCGATGATGAACACGCTACGTACGGCGGCGGTATCACTTTCGCCTTCGTGGATCATTTCATACAGCTTGGCGATCTTGTGATCGGCGTCCGCAACAATCGGGAACTGCAGGTCACAGCTCTGGGTGTCGTTCACGTCCTCAATCCACTTCACGTGCTCTTCCACCGAATCGGTAGACAGACCCAGCGGTTTGACGTTGCGCTTGGCGAATTCTTCCGCCAGCTGAGCGGTGCGGCCCATTTCGGTGGTGCACACCGGAGTGAAGTCGGCCGGGTGGCTGAAGAAGAACACCCAGGAATCGCCACTCCAATCGTGGAAGCTGATCTCGCCTTTGGTGGTGTCTACTTTGAAGTCCGGTGCGATTGAACCGAGTTTGATGGACATAGTCATTCTCCTGTTTTGGGTTGTGCCTAAGGTCAGTTTTGGGTTGTGCCCAGGGCCAGAGCCAAGTAAGTGGTGTTGGCTTTCAACACCTCTACAATAAACCGGCTCGGCCCTTTATTCAAAAATAATCTATCTATAGCTCTATTAGTTTTAAGTAAAGGTGAAGAAAACCCAGCCGCAAAAACGCTTGCCGGCCGGGACAGGACTAACTGGACGAGACTTTTCAGTGATCGTCGGGGTTTTCGTAGCCGGTGATCATCGGCTTGATATGGCTGGTCAGGGTCTTGCCCATGGTGACCATGTACACATGGGCAATGATGAACACCAGCATGGCGAAAGCGGCACCGGTATGCACCAGCGCCACCGTTTCCAGTTCCAGGGCACCGGCCAGGGTTTCCGGCCAGTCGTTGTAGAACAGGTACAACAGGCCGGACACCCAGATTACCGGCGTAATGCCCAACTTAAAAAACAGGTAGGCCAGGCGCTGCAGAGGATTGTGTTTGGCTTTACTGGTTTTTTTGTAAGGGTGCTCGGCGCCGGTAAAGGTGCCAATCAGATAATAGTGAATGACGGCAAACAGGCCATTACGGGTGGGAATGTACTGTCGCCACTCGCCAGTGGTGAAGTGCCAGAAGATGGCGAACACCCACAACACAATCAACGCCCAGGCCGCCAGCGTGTGCACCTGCACGGCGGTACTGAACTTCAGCGAATCCAGCGTGCCGTGAATATTGAAGCCCGTGAACAGCAGCACGAAGATCAGCAGAGCCTGAGTCCAGTGCCAGAAGCGCTCGAAACGTTTGAAAACCATTTCACGGCTCATTTTGCGCTCCTCCCACGAAAGATCACCCGGGCGATGGCGTGCAGCAAGACGGCAAACAGCGTGGCCGCCACCAGGAACCAGCCAATCCGGTCAAGCCAGACATTGCGGTCGTGGCCCGGCATGTAGATACCGCCAATGCCCGCCAGCCGACTGTCGGCCTGGTGGCAAGAGCCGCAGCGCACCGAGTCATCCGCCGGAGCCACCATATGGGTAATCGGCCAGTGCATGGTGGTTTCAATGAAGCTGAATTCGCCACTGTAGGGCCGGCCGGACATATCCCTGGCCGCCTGCAGAGCTTTTTCCCAGCTGAAGTTGCTCCACAGGGAGGTGTCATCGGCACCGAACACGTGGGTGGCCAGCAGGGTTTCCAGTTCGGTATCAAATGGCTGCTTGCCGCGCATGATCTTGAACGGCCAGATGCGCGAGCCCGGATCGTCGGCACTGCCCTGAATGTCATTGATGGGCACCGGCGGATTGTCGATATCCAGCGGCTCGCCGGCCAGGGTGTATTCCACGGTGCCGTTAAACCAGGCGTATTCCGGCACCACGTTCTCGCCGTGGCGGAAGTCGCCTTTCTCGCTCAGATAGCTTGGATGACCGTTTTCATCCAACTCCTTGATCGGGTTGCCGTCTTCATCCAGCCGGCCGGCGGTCGACCAGTCCCACCAGGTTTTGGTCGCCACGCCACCCCGGGCGAACGCCGGAATATGGCAGCTCTGGCACGCGAGCTTGTCCACGTGGTCGTTGATCTTGGTTTCTTCGTGAGGCTCCATGCCATGGCAGGATTCGCAGCTGGCGCGGCTCAGATCAGTATGGCCCGGTACATCAATACCCAGCTCGTCACGGGCATTGACCTGATACCGGCTGCCGGTCACTTCGTGTCCGGAGGTGGTGTGGCAATCGGAACAGGCGAAATCCAGCCCTTCCGGCGACATGTGCACATCCACATGTTTGGGCGGGTCCACCAAAGATGAATCCAGGTCGCCGTGCTTCACTCCGTCGGCGCCACCACCGTAGAAGTGGCAACTGCCGCAGTTTTGCCGGTCACTGGCGCCGACATTCTGGGCAATATTAGCGAGATCCGGCGGCTGCACCATTTTGCCACTGCCTTTCGGCCATTCACGCGGCTCGTAAGTGGGGTGCCCCGCCAGCGTGGGGAACTTCCAGTATTCACCGGTGGTGTCATGGCACACCAGACAATCCACGGCGTTGTCGGCCTGGGGAGGGGGCTCGTTCATGTCTTCCCAGCCATAACCCACGTGACAGGAAGTGCAGCGCGGCTCGTTGGTGACGGTCATGCCACAGAAACTGTTAATCACCTTGCTTTTGCCCAGGGTCTGGCCGGTCTGGTCATGCTCATACAGCCAGGTCCAGTGGGTCGTGCCCCGCACTTGTTCGCCCGCCTCTGTGTGGCACTCCAGACAAGCCGCCGTAACATCTTCAGCGCGCTCGAACGGCCCCTGCAGGGCTTTGAATTTACTATGGTCCGCGGTCGGCTGGGAACGGTCTGCCGCCGCTGACACCAGGCCTGAAAAGCCAATCAGCAGCAAACCGCACAAGAAGGCTTTGGCAGCTCGTTTATCCATGACGTTCACCATCTTCCGGAATATCCTTATCGTGGATTCAAAGTGTAGCTGACAAAGCGTTGTTATAAACTCGGCAAGGCCTGCGACCCTCTGTCACACCCACGTTGCCCGCATCACAACCACAATAGTGACTTAGTCACTGAACTTTCGCCCCTCGCCTCCTAATCTGAAAACCGTCAGAACAAACCCAAGGCAGGAGTAAGACGTTATGATCAAAAGCATGAAACTGTTCGCGCTGGCGCTGGTGGTTGCACTCGCCCCAATGCAAGCCATGGCCGACAACCACAAGAAAAAGACAGCCGGGAAGGGCAACCAGGTGGATGAGGTACTGGTGATCCTTTCCAGCGATTCACTGCAAACCCAGGGCATGGCCATGGTGCTGTCCAATACCATGGCTCAGAAAGGCGCCAGGGTGAATGTACTGCTGTGTGACGCAGCAGGCGACCTGGCTCTGAAATCCTACTCTTCCGACGCACTGGCTCCGAAAGACCTGACCCCGGGCAAAATGATGCGTGGCCTTATGAAAGCCGGTGGCAGCGTGAAAGTCTGTGCTCTGTACCTGCCCAACAGCGAGTACAGCAAAAACGACCTGATTGACGGTGTTGGCGTTGCCATGCCGCCGGAAATGGCCGGCCAGATGCTGGACCGCAAGATGCGCACCTTCACTTTCTAAACCGGTGTCGCATCAAACAGCAGTATTCACGCCAGCCTTCCGGGGCTGGCGTTTTTCATTTGGTTCCTGACAGTTGAGGCGTTTAATGAACCCCGCAGATACCTCCCGCTTGCAGCACTTTCCGATCTCCTGGTTTGCCATGGTCATGGGGCTGGCCGGACTGACCATCGCCCTGCACCGGGCGGAAACCCTGTTTGGCCTGCCGATACCGGCCAGCTCCGCGACTCTGCTCATCACTATCGCGGTGTTTTTATCCCTGGCACTGCTTTATGCCCTCAAGGCTGTGCGACACCCGTGCGCGGTCAAAGCCGAATTCAGCCACCCTATCAAGCTCAACTTCTTTCCCACCATTTCCATCGGACTGATCCTGATAAGCATTGCCTTGCTGCCGCATCACAAGCCGCTGTCGCTTGTGGTGTGGGCGACCGGCGCGGGCCTGCATCTACTATTCACTCTCTACGTACTGTCGGCGTGGATTCACCATACCCATTTTGAGATCAGCCACATAAACCCGGCCTGGTTCATTCCCATCGTGGGTAACATCCTCGTACCCATTGCTGGTGTGCAGCATGGCTTTGCCGAACTGGGCTGGTTCTTTTTCAGTATCGGGCTGGTGTTCTGGCTCGTGCTGCTGACCATTATTTTCTACCGGATGTTTTTCCATCAGCCGCTGCCGGGCAAGCTGCTGCCCACCCTGTTCATACTGATTGCCCCGCCGGGCGTGGGGTTTGTGTCCTGGCTGCAACTAAACGGCGAAGTGGATGCCTTTGCCCGCATTCTCTATTACAGCGCCCTGTTCCTGACCCTGATGCTGCTGACCCAGGTGCCGCGGTTTGTAAGACTGCAGTTTTTCCTGTCCTGGTGGGCCTATTCGTTCCCCATGGCCGCCATCACCATTGCCACTCTGGGCATGTATGAAGCGCTGGATTCGGCCTTCTTTAAATGGCTGGGCGGTGCATTGCTGGTGCTTCTGGTGGTATTAATTTCGGGGCTTCTGGCGCGGACGGTAGTTGCCGTGAGCCGGCGGGAGATTTGTGTGGAGGAATAAAAACCAAAGTAATAAAAAGGCGCCTGCTCAACACTGGCGCCTTGTTACAGTCCGGATTGGTAGCGCTTACGGACGATAGATCTTTTCAGGGTTGGCCTTGAAGGTCCACGGCAGGCCGGAATTCTGCCAGCCTTCCTTCACGCGCAGGCCCTTGTATTTACCTTCTTTCACGCTGCCACCCTGGAAGCCGTTATTCACGTACTTCACGTTGGCGAAACCACGCTCCAGCAGGTAGTCGGCGCTCGGTTTGCCACGGGAGGAACCTGAACGACACATGGTGACAATCAGGGCATCCCGGTCCAGCCCCTTGGCGGCCAATGCCTGATCCACTTCAGCCACGAAGTCAGGATTGGTATCCATGGCGAATACGCCTTTTTTGTCATTCCAGCGGGTGCGATCCACCAGCTTGAACGGAATGTTCGTGTCTACCGAATCGGTAAAGCCGATGAACATGATTTCAACGGGGTCCCGCACATCGATAAACAACACGTCATCGCCCTGTTTCTGAGTCATCTCGTAGACTTCCTCAGGGGTCATCGACAAGGCCTCTTCAGCCGGGGCCGAGGTTACGAGGCCAAACGTAAACAACGCTGATAACAATAGGACTCTCATTACTCTCTCCTACGCTCAATGAACTTCACATAAAGAATAACCTTATAACCCATGGCTTTACCAGTCGACTATTTCGCTATGGCGACTATAAGGTGCCCGCCTAGGCGAAACGACGCGACAACCGCCAAACCGCACGTTGCGAAGAGCGAACTTGATAGACGTCAATTCCATTGGCGACTAGGTTGGAATACACGTGACCAACCTGAACATTTTGTTAATGTTATGCAAAAGAGAGAGCAAGCACTTCTCACAAGGAGCAAGCGATATGACCAAACACCCTCTGATCAAGGCTCTGGCGCTGGGAGCAGCTGTAGCCGCAGGGCCTGTCATGGCGAGCGAACTAATGGATCGCGCCAACAGTCAATTTGAACCCATTCCCAAGCAGCCGCCAGTTATTGATGGTAATGAACTGACTCAGGCCAAGGTTGAACTGGGCAAAATGCTGTTCTTTGAACCGCGCCTGTCTTCCAGTCATCTAATCAGCTGTAATACCTGCCACAATGTTGGCCTGGGTGGCGACGATGAGCTGCCTACTTCCATCGGTCACGGCTGGCAAAAAGGTCCGCGTAACTCCCCGACCGTATTCAATGCCGTGTTCAACGCGGCCCAGTTCTGGGACGGCCGCGCGGCTGACCTGGCCGAGCAGGCCAAGGGCCCGATACAAGCGGGCGTGGAAATGAGCAGCACGCCGGCGCGTGTGGAATCCACCCTGAAGAGCATGCCCGAGTACATTGAGCGCTTCGAAGACGCCTTCCCGAGCCAGGACGACCCGGTTACTTTCGACAACATGGCCACCGCTATTGAAGCCTACGAGGCCACGCTGATCACGCCGGATGCACCTTTCGATCAGTACCTGCGCGGTGACGAAGACGCTCTGAGCTCGGTTGAGAAAGAAGGTCTGACCCTGTTCATGGATCGTGGTTGCACCGTCTGTCACAACGGCGTGAACCTGGGTGGTCAGGACTACTATCCGTTCGGTCTGGTTTCACGCCCAGGTGGTCAGATTCTGCCGGAAGGCGACAAAGGTCGCTTCGCCGTCACTGAAACTGCCACGGACGAGTATGTATTCCGTGCAGCGCCCCTTCGCAACATCGAGCTGACAGCACCTTACTTCCATTCCGGCGCGGTCTGGAGCCTGGAGGAAGCGGTTGCGGTCATGGGTACGGCCCAGCTGGGCACCGAGCTGAACGACAAGGACGTGGACTCCATCGTCGCCTTCCTGAAGACCCTGACCGGCACCGTTCCGGAAGTTACTTATCCGGAGCTGCCGCCGAGCACGGCCAACACGCCGAAGCCGGTGGATATGGTCCCGTAAGAGGTTCCATAAACGGACAAACAAAACGTTCTGATCAGGCGCACCTCCGGGTGCGCCTTTTTTGTGTTGAGTATCCCGCGAGCATAGTCCATCTTGCGCCCGGCCAGACAACAAGGCTATCGTAAACGCTTTTCCGACGCAGACGAGGAATCATGAACGCAACCATCGAGCTTCTGAAATCCCACCGCTCCATTCGCAAATTCCAGGATCAGCCATTGCCCGACGGCCTGCTGGAAACCCTGATCAGCGCCGGCCAGTGTGCCGCAACCTCCAACCAGGTACAGGCTTACACGGTGATCCGAGTGACCGAGGCGGCCAATCGGGAAAAGCTCGCGGAACTGGCCGGCGGCCAGCCGTGGATCAAGGCCGCTTCGGAATTCCTGGTGTTTTGCGCCGACATGAAGCGGGCTACCGAGGCCGCCGAGCGCGCCGGTGCGGATGTAGTGCGAGGCATGACCGAGCAACTGCTGGTGGCCAGCATCGATGCCGCCCTGATGGCCCAGAACGTGGCCGTGGCGGCTGAATCTGAAGAGCTGGGTATCTGCTACATTGGCGGGCTGCGCAACAACCCCGAGCAGGTCAGCGAGCTGCTAAAACTGCCGGAGCATGTGTACCCGGTGTTCGGCATGTGTATTGGCTATCCGGACCACGACCCGCAGGTAAAACCCCGCCTGCCGGTGGAAACCGTGCTAAAACAGGATTACTACGACGACAGTCAGGACAAAACCCAGGTGAATGCCTTTGACGACACCATGCACCAGTACTACCTGGAAAGAACCGGTGGCAAGAAAGACAGCAACTGGTCACAGGAGCTCAAGCCGCTGTTTACCGACAAGCTGCGCCCCCACATGAAGGAATTCCTGGAGAAGCGCGGCTTCGGGGTGAAATAAAGGGTGAAGTAAAAGCCCCTACCGGTCCTCAAGGATGAGAACCACCAGCTCCTTCGGCCCGTGGGCACCGTAGGCCAGCACCTGCTCGATATCGGCGGTTTTCGACGGGCCAGACACCAGTAACAGGTTGGTGGGCATGCCCGCCGACCAGTTCTGCTTCTGCATCATGGCGTACAGGTTGTCTTCGATCTCGCTGGCTTTCAGCAGAGCGATGTGCAGCGGTGGCAACAGACTCATCAGCCGTGGCTCGTGCCGGTCCGGCCAGAGTGCCAGCGAGCCGGTGGCGGCAATGCCGCCGATGGTGCCGGTTACGCTCGCCTGAACCTGCCAGAACAATTCATCTTTCCATTCTTCCACCGGCCGCTCGTAGGCCAGCAATTCGGGGCTGGCGCCAACCTCCTTCCAGTAGCCGGCCAACGCCTGCCCATGCTCGGTGCACGGCGCGTACAACAGGTTATCCACCCCCCGCTCCTGCAAGAGCGCCAGCACCTTCTCTGGCCAATGCGCCGCAGGCAATTGATGCACCTCAGTCTGTACCGCTTCCATCAGCGAGCGCAAACGCGTGACCCGGTCTTCCGGCGCATACTGCCAGGGGCGGGTGACCAGAGCTTCGTCGAACGGGTCAGGGCGCGGGGTCGTGCCGGCAAGACTGCCCCGAAGCTTGTTAAGGATATTGTCGCGAGCACTCATGACCGGCCTCCCGGATTTTCGTTTGTCGTCAGATGCTGGCGCGCCAGATCGTGCAGGGAGCGGCGGGCGGGCACCGGCGCCGTGTGATTATCCGTCCAGGGCCCCACTTTTTTCGGGGTCAGCTTGCCAAACCGCGTAGCTGTCCACAGAAACGCGCGATACAGGCCTGGGCGGGTGTTCAGGCTTGCCCAGAAACGCCAGATTGCCCGTTCTTTAACGGAGTATTTGGCTCCGCCGTCTTTCACCTTTGGCTGCTCATCGGGGCTTTTCACGTTTTCCTGCCGTAGCCGCTGCAACAGCTCCGGAATCGGAATCTTGACCGGGCAGACTTCCCCGCAGGCGCCACACAAGGAGGAAGCACTCGGATGGTCCGGCACTGCCTGCAGACCCACCATGTGCGGGGTAATGATTTTGCCGATGGGGCCTGGATAAACTTCGCCATAGGTGTGGCCACCCACCCGGGTATACACAGGGCAGTGGTTCATGCAGGCACCACAACGGATGCAGTTGAGGGTCTGGCGCATCTGGGCGTCCGCGAAGGCGCCGGTGCGGCCGTTGTCCAGCAGCACCAGGTGCACTTCTTCCGGCCCATCCAGTTCATCCGGTTTGCGCGGGCCAGAGATCATGTTCACGTAGGTGGTGATGGGCTGGCCCAACGCCGAACGGGTCAACAGGGACACCAGCGGCACCACATCCTGCAGGTTCTCTACCACTTTTTCGATGCCAGTCACCGCCACGTGCACGGGGGGCGCGGTAGTGCTCATGCGCCCGTTGCCTTCGTTTTCCACCAGCAGCAGGGTACCGGTTTCGGCGATGGCAAAGTTCACGCCGGACACACCAACATCCGCTTCCATGAATTTCTGCCGCAGGGTTTCCCGGCCGATGCGGATCAGCTTGTTCACATCGTCGGTTTCTTCCTCGCCCAACTTATCGTGGAACAGCTTCGAGACCTGGTAACGGTTCTTGTGAATGGCGGGCATGATGATGTGGGAGGGCTTCTCACCGTCCAGCTGGACAATGTATTCGCCCATGTCCGACTCCAGGCATTCCACGTTCCGTTCGGCCAGGTAATCATTCATCTCCATTTCTTCGCTGACCATGGACTTGCCCTTGACCACCTGCGAGCCCTGTTTGGATTCAATGATGGAGTGAACAACCCGGTTCGCCTCTTCGGTGGTTTCCGCCCAGTGGACGCTCACGCCATTTTCCGTGAGCTTCGTCTCCAGCTGCTCCAGCAAATCCGGCAAACGGGACAGGGCACGGGCCTTGATGCGGTTGCCCAGCTCCCTCAGGCCCTCGCGCTCTTCTTCGTCCGGGAAGGCGTCCGCGCGTTTTTGCATGAGCGAATCCATCGCCACGCGGAAGTTGGTGCGTAGCTGGTCGTCCGCCAGTGCTTCTTTGGCGCGGCCGCGAAAGGTATCGCTTAACTCGGTAACCGGAATACGTTGGTTCATGATCGCACCTCCCCGCTGACCCGCTCCCACAGGAAACTGGCCAGGTGCCGGCCCCGGAAAGCCTGTTTCTGTTTGGCCAGCGAGCCGTTAATGTTCAGCAGACAGCCACCATCGGCGGTGACTATTTCCGCTGCACCGGATTCTCTGAGTGAACGGGTTTTGTCCAGCACCATGGCGCCGGACACTTCCGGCATGCGCACCGAAAAGGTACCGCCAAAACCACAGCATTCGCTTTCATGGTCGTGGTCCAGGCGCTCGACATTGCTCAGCCCCGCCAGCAATTCCCGGGCGTGCAGATGGGTATTCATTTCCCGCCGAGCGGAACAGGAGGTGTGCAGGGCGATTTGCGTGGGCGGGCCCAGATCCTGCCATTGCACCTTGCACACGTGCAGCAGGAACTCGGTCAGCTCAAACGTACGTTCCGCCAGGCTTTCAACCCGCTTGAGGGTGTCTGGCTCGTTGGCGAACACTTCCCGGTAATGCTGGCGAAACATGCCCGCGCAGGAGCCGGAAGGCACCACCACGGGCATACCATTATCGAGCAGATTCAGCTGGGCCCGGGCCACCTCCCGGGCTTCTTCCACATAGCCCGAGGTCCAGGCTGGCTGGCCACAGCAGGATTGCGCCTGTGGAAAGTGCACGCGAATGCCTTCCCGCTCCAGCAGCCGGATGGCGTCCAGGCCAGCTTCCGGGAAGAAGAGGTCCACCACGCAGGTGCCGAACAGCGTGACCTCGGCCGGCTTGGCCGGGTAGCTCCGGGGCTTGGGGCGCTCCGGAGCCACACGGGTGGCATTGGGGGCGGCGTCGTAGAACAGCTCACTCATCAGTCATTGCCTCCGGGTTCTGCGGGCTGCGGAGCAGCCCTGCCCGTTGTTTCAGGTCAGTTCATCAGGGGGTCGGTAACGCCCAGAATATAGGCGGCCACCAGGGCAACCCCACCGGTTACTACAAGATAGTAGATAGTCGGGCGAATGGTTTTGCGCAGAGTCTGGCCTTCACGGCCCAGCAAACCAACCGTCGCCGAAGCCGCCACCACATTGTGAATCGCGATCATGTTACCGGCAGCCGCACCAACAGCCTGCACCGCCACCATCAGTGCGGTAGACAACCCGAGGCCCTGGGCAACACCAAACTGGAACTGGCTGAACATCATGTTCGATACGGTATTGGAGCCGGCAAGGAAAGCACCCAACGCACCGACCGTAGGCGCCAGGAAGGGATAAATGCCGCCCACAGAATCCGCCACCCAGGTGGCCATGGCCAGCGGCATGCTTGGCAGGTCGGCCAGGTTGACGCCGGAGTTGATCATGATCCGCACCATCGGAATGGTGAACAGCAGTACAAAGCCCGCGCTGAGCAACACCCCGCCCGACTCTTTCAGGGCTTCACCCATGGCCCTGGTGCTCATCCGGTGGATGAAGAAGGTGGCAATCACCACCATCACCAGAATGCCGCCAGGCAGATACAGTGGCTGCACACCGGCGCTGACCCCGGCCTCACCCAGAATGTTCGAGAAGGATACGCCAATGCTGACGAAGAAGTCTTTCACCGGCGCTACCGTGCGGCTGATCACCAGAATTGCACCCATCAGCACATACGGAAGCCAGGCACGAACGCCACTCATGGGATGGGCGGCGATGTCTTCCAGCTTCATTTCCAGTTTGCCAACCCACTCGGCCGGCCAGTCTTCACGCTCGGCAAAATCCCAGGTTTTCTTCGGAATCAAAAAGCCTTTCCTGGCCGCAAACGTGACAATCGCCAGGCCAATCAGGCCACCCAGCAACGACGGAAACTCCGGCCCCATCAGTATACCCGTGATGGCATAGGGCACCACGAAGGCAACGCCTGCAAACAGGGCAAACGGCAACACTTCCAGACCTTCCTTCCAGCTTTTGTTCTGGCCGAAGAAACGGGTCATCATCACCGCCATCAGCAGCGGCATGATCACGCCAGCAATGGCGTGGGTAATGGCAACTTCGGAGGTAATCAGCTGCAGGTAGGCTTCCCAACTGGAACCTGCGGCCTCCAGCTGGCCACTGATCGTGGCCTCGTCCAGCCCCGTGGTCACACCGACAATGATCGGTGTGCCGACCGCGCCAAACGACACCGGCGTGCTCTGCACCATCATCCCGAGCATAACCGCCGCCATGGCCGGAAAACCTACCGCCACCAGTAACGGCGCCACAATGGCTGCCGGCGTACCGAAGCCGGATGCGCCTTCAATAAAACTGCCAAACAGCCAGACAATGATAATGGCCTGGATCCGCCGGTCCGGCGTGATATTGGTAAAACCAGAGCGAATGGTAGCAATGGCTCCCGAGTGCTTGAGGGTGTTCAGCAGCAAAATGGCGCCGAAGATAATCCACAACACACCGATCGTGATCACCAGTCCCTGCAGGGTCGAGGCGAAAATTCGGTTCAGGGTCATGTCCCAGGCGGTATAGCCAAGTACGGCCGTTGCCAGAAAGACAACAGGCATGGCAGTTCGGGCGGGCCATCGCAGGCCGAGAAGCAGAATTCCGGCCAACAGAATGGGGGCAAATGCCAGCAGGGCGAGTAATCCGGATGACATGGTTTTCTCCAGAGTCTTGTTGTGATGATTTATTTTTGGATAATCGGTAATACCAATTTACAAGAAACAAACCAGCACGGTATTTGAGCACTCGCGGGCTGTCAAAGCGAAAAACTAAGACATTGGTCTTATTTGCTTGCAGTTTCACAGTAAAAACAGGTACAAACAGCTCCCGAAATTTTGGTCTGACCAATTCCGAAAACAGCATCAGGAAGCCCAATGTCTCCACAACCCATTGCACCGAAGCGGCTCGCCGACACGATTGTCGAGCAACTGGAAACCATGATCCTGGAAGGCACCCTGCAACCGGGACAGCGGCTGCCGCCGGAACGGACACTGGCCGAGCAGTTCGGCGTGTCCCGCCCATCCTTGCGTGAAGCCGTAAAGCGACTGGTCGCCAAGGGTTTGCTGGTCAGTCGCCAGGGGGGCGGCAACTTCGTCACCGAAAAACTGGGCACCAGTTTCAGCGACCCGCTGGTGCAATTGCTCCAAAGCCACCCGGAAGCCCACCGGGACCTGCTGGAATTCCGACGCACGCTGGAGGCCGACTGCGCCTATTACGCAGCCCTCAGGGCGACCGATGTCGACAGGGAACGGCTGGCGCAGGCCTGGGCGGAGCTGGCAAGCTGCTATCAGAACCCGCCGGAGAACACCATCGAGCGGGAAGCCGCGGCGGATGCCGGCTTCCACCTCGCCATTGCCGAAGCCAGCCACAATGCGGTGTTACTGCACACCATGCGCAACCTTTTCCATATGCTCAAACACAACATTGTTACCAGCATCGGCGGGCTCTATGCGCGGGAAAATGACACTCGCCAGGGCCTCCTGGCACAGCACCAGCGGCTGTTTCAGGCCATAATGGAAGGGCAGGCCGAACAGGCCCGGGGCATTGCCGGCGATCACATTGCCTTTGTCCAAAGCGCCATTTCGCAACACAGCGAAGAGGAAACCCGCAAGCAGCGGGCCCTGCGTCGAAAAAGCGGTTATTAAGCGGCCGGCAGCTTTTCCCAGACTGTCAGCTCGGAAAAGCTGTGCTGGAACTTGTTGCGGGTCTCGCGGATTACGAACGGCAGGCTGCGGGGCTCCATCATCAGTTGGAAGCGGCCGGCCAGGGCATCCTGCAGTCCATCCAGGGTGGTGTATTGTTCGCCGTTTTTCTCGAACCCGCCCAGCCATTCGCTTCTTGGGGTATAGTCTTCCAGCCAGGTGTAGGGCGAGGCGATCACCAGCAGTCCCAGGTCGTTGATTCGATGACAAATATCATCGAGAAACTTTGCCGGCTTATACAACCGGTCAATGAGGTTGCCGGCCACCACCAGGTCGTAACCGGCCAGATCCGGCGCCAGGTCGCAGGCATCACCCTGGTGAAAAGCCACTTTATTGGTGTAAGGCTGCAGCCCCAAGGCGGCCAGCGACCGCGCCTGATAACTCACCAGCTCCCCCTCCTCGGGGCGGGCATAACGGGCTTCGCCCAGACGAATCACTTCCCTGCATTTATCAATAAAGCGGTGCGAAAAATCCACGCCGTCCACGTGATCAAACTGCCGCGCCAGCTCCAGCGTGGTGCGACCACAGGCACAACCGATGTCCAGGGCGCGGCGTGTCGGGCGACCATCCAGCACGGCCATGGCGGCATCCGCTAATTCCTTTGGGAAGTTGCCCTCGCCATGCCAGGTCTCGCCGAAATGAAATTCCAGGTATTGCGCCAGCGTGGTGTTGTTTTCGTAATAGTCCGTGCTCGACACGCCTGCTCCTCCGGAAGTCATTGTCCGATTATTGTTCAGACCCTTGAGAATAACGCCTCAGCCCTGAAAGAAACAGCCGCGCAACTAATTTCGAAATCATTAAAGCTCAGAAACAATTGATATATGTCATCCGAATTTCGTACGCTGTCGAACTGATTTGTTAGGGTTGTTATGCGACCTCTGCCCACCACCACAAAAACAGCACGTCAACCGGGCAGAAATCCCGAAGTTCAATGTGATGAGATGAGAGAGGATTCACCAATGAGCGAGATTAACAAGAGTCGAAGAGTTTTCCTGCGCACCGCTGCTCTGGGCGCTGCCGCCGTGCCCATGGCGCGTTTTGCCGTCCCCACCGCGCACGCCGCCAAGCCGCACGCGGAAGATGGCCACGCGCTGAATTATGTGAATGATGCCAGCACATCAGACCACGCCCGTCACCAGGATGGTCAGCAGTGCCAGAACTGTGTGTTCTGGGCAAAAGACGCGAAAGACGGCTGGGGCACTTGTCGCCACCCGCAGTTCGCCAGCGTTCAGGTCAACGCCAACGGCTGGTGCAGTAGCTACGCACCGGGCGCCTGATCCATACGCCTGCAGGCGGCCGACCCCCGGCCGCCTTTGCGGACTTCCTTCCCCTCGAAAGCACCTCCGCTCCCCGATTTTCTGCTGAGCCCGGAATCAATTAAACCGGTTTTTCATGGACTTGCCATACACCTTCAGGCACCGGCCGGGGATGACTCATTTTCCCGATTTCCTTGCGAAAACCCCGTTGTTTTGCCAATCTAAAAAAACGTGACAGTCGCTTAACTAGAAAAAACAGCGGAGAAAACGCAATGAGCAGCACAACGACGTTCAAGAAACTGGGCATTGTTTCAGCCTTGGCATTCGCCGGTCTGACGGCCGCAAACTCGGTTAACGCCGCCAACTGGCGTTACGCCCACGAAGAATACGAAGGCGATGTGCAAGACGTGTATGCCTACGCGTTCAAGGAATACATCGAAGACAATTCCGACCACACCCTGCAGGTGTATCGCTTTGGTGAGCTGGGCGAGTCCGATGACATCATGGAACAGACCCAAGCCGGCATCCTGAACTTCGTAAACCAATCACCGGGCTTTACCGGCTCGCTGATTCCCGAAGCACAAATCTTCTTCATTCCGTATCTCATGCCCACCGACATGGACATGGTGATCGAATTCTTCCGCGAATCCGAAGCCATCAACGAAGACTTCCCGGAACTGTACGCCGAAAAAGGTCTCGAGCTGCTGCAGATGTATCCGGAAGGCGAGATGGTGGTCACCGTGGACGAGCCGGTTACCTCGCCTGAAGATTTCAACAACAAGAAAATCCGGGTCATGACCAACCCGCTGTTGTCTGAAACCTACTCGGCGTTCGGCGCAACCCCGACTCCGCTGCCGTGGGGCGAAGTATACGGCGCGCTGCAGACCAACATGATCCAGGGTCAGGAAAACCCGATTTTCTGGATTGAGTCCGGCGGCCTGTACGAAGTATCCCCGAACCTGGTCTTCACCGGTCACGGCTGGTTCACCACCGCCATGATGGCCAACCAGAACTTCTACAACGGCCTGTCTGACGAAGACAAGCAGCTGGTGCAAGACGCCGCTGACTATGCCTTTGAAGAGATCATCGTCCACATCGACGGTCTGGCTGACGAAGCTCTGGACAAGATCACCAGCGCCAGCGATGAAGTCACCGTGACCCGCCTCAACGATGAACAGATCGAAGCCTTCAAGGCCCGTGCGCCGCAGGTGGAAGAGAAGTTCATCGAAATGACTGGTGAGCGCGGTGAAGAACTGCTGAACCAGTTCAACGAAGATCTGCAGGAAGTGCAGAACGACTGATCCTGAAGGAACCAGTGACGCCGGGCCAGCAGGCCCGGCCTCATTTCAGCTTTAACCCCGCCCCGCCGGGGAATCTTCCCGCCGGGAGCGACATGTTCTGGAGCAGAATCCATGTCCGAGAATTCCCCGGAAATCGAAGACGATACCGGTCACTATGAATCCGGCCTGCCCGGGTTTCTTGGCACCCTTGATGAGTGGATCGCCAAATTCGAGGCCGTTTTGCTGGCCCTGGGCGTCATTCTCATGGCGGTCAACACCTGCGTAAACGTGATTGCCCGTTTCGTGTTCGGTGAAGGCCTGTTTTTCTCCGGTGAAATCAACCGGATCCTGATTATCCTGATCACTTTTGCCGGCATTGGCTATGCTGCGCGCCACGGTCGCCACATTCGCATGTCGGCGGTCTACGATGCTTTGCCGACCACCGCCCGCCGGGTGCTGATGATCGTCATTGCCCTGTTCACTTCTACCATGATGTTTTTCCTGTGCTACCACTCGTTCGAATACATCCAGACACTCTACAGCCGGGGACGTATATTGCCGGCCCTGGGTTTCGAAATCTGGTGGATTTACATCTGGGCTCCGGTGGGCTTTGCCATTACCGGCATCCAATACCTGCTCACCGCCATCAAAAACTTCACCAGTAAAGACGTGTATCTGTCGACCGGTGTGGTAGATGGTTACGCCGATACCGAAACCGAAGTCTGATGCAGCCTGAACCAAGAGGATAATCACATGGCAACTTGGATGATGATCATCATGATCGGGCTGTTGCTTCTAGGCTTCCCGATGATGATTCCGCTGGCCACCGCTGCGGTGTTCGGCTTCTTTATGATGTTTGACGGCTTCGGCCAGATGGGTACATTCATTCAGCAGATGATGGGTGGCATCCGGCCGGCGTCGTTGATTGCGGTGCCAATGTTCATTCTGGCCGCCGATATCATGACCCGGGGCCAGTCTGCGGACCGGCTGATCAACATGGTCATGGCCTTTATTGGTCACATCAAGGGCGGTCTGGCCATCAGTACCGCCACCTCCTGCACCCTGTTCGGTGCGGTGTCCGGTTCCACCCAGGCCACGGTAGTGGCGGTGGGCTCGCCCCTGCGCCCGAAAATGCTCAAGGCCGGTTACTCGGACCCGTTTACTCTGGCGCTGATCATCAACGCCAGTGACATCGCCTTCCTGATTCCGCCCAGTATCGGCATGATCATCTACGGGGTTATCTCGGAAACCTCCATTGCCGAGCTTTTCATTGCCGGTATCGGCCCGGGCATCATGATCCTGATCATGTTCTCGATCTACTGCCTGATCTACGCTTACCGCAACAACGTGCCCACCGAGGAAAGGGCCACCTGGAGACAACGGGCTTTGTCGGTACGAGATGCCTCGTGGCCGCTGATGTTCCCGGTGATCATCGTGGGCGGTATCTATGGTGGTATCTTCAGCCCCACCGAGGCGGCAGCGGTGTGCGTGCTCTACGCGTTCTTGCTGGAGTTTGTGGTGTTCCGCTCGCTCAGCCTTCCCGACATTTACAAGATTGCCAAATCCACCGGCCTGATCACCGCCGTGGTGTTTATTCTGGTGGCAGTCGGCAACGGCTTCTCCTGGATCATCTCCTTTGCCCAGATTCCGCAAGCGATCATGGAAGCGGTGGGCGTGAATGAAGCGGGCCCGACCGGCGTACTCATCGCCATTTGTGTGTCTTTCTTCATTGCCTGCATGTTCGTGGACCCAATTGTGGTGATCCTGGTGCTGACGCCCATCTTCGCGCCAGCCATTGCCGCCACTGGCCTGGACCCGGTGCTGGTGGGTGTTCTGATCACCCTGCAGGTGGCCATCGGTTCGGCGACACCGCCGTTTGGTTGTGACATTTTCACCGCCATTGCCATCTTCAAGCGCCCCTATATGGAAGTAATCCGTGGCACGCCGCCGTTTATTTTCATGCTGGTGGGCGCGGCAGCCTTGCTGATCATCTTCCCGGACATCGCCCTGTTCCTGCGGGACGTGGCATTCAGGGACTAAGTCCCCGCCAACTGACGAACTGAAAAAGGAGACATGTATGTTCAAACGTATTCTGGTGGCGGTGGACGGTTCCAAGACTTCCTTAAAGGCACTGGACAAGGCCATTGATCTGCAGAAACTGATGCCGGAAACAGAGATTCTGATTCTCTGCGTTTACAAGCACCACAGTCTGTTCGAGGCGTCCTTGTCGATTGGCCGGCCGGATGACATGGATATTCCGGACAAGGTGTTGTCGGAATACGCCAAAGGCGTGGTCAATCACGCCAAAGAACTGGCCGCCGAGCATGGTGCCACCAAGGTGCGCGGGTTCGTGAAAGCAGGCCGGCCGTCCAAGGTGATCGTCAAATTTGCCCAGGAAAAACAGGCGGATCTGATTGTAGTTGGCACCAAAGGCACCAACAGCGACAAGGACGGCATGTTCCTGGGCAGTGTGTCGCACCGGGTGGCGTCCCACGCCAAGTGCCCGGTACTGGTGGTGTAATCTCCCTGACCAACGCCCGGATAACGAGCACAAAAAAGCCCGGAAGGTGTCAACCTCCCGGGCTTTTTTGAATCCAGCTGCTTATTCGTGGGTAATGCCATGGCGTTCGAAGATTTCGTACACTTCCCGCGCTTCGCCCGGGGGCAGCATCACACGGATCGTCTGCTCCTGCTCATCGATGTAAATCAGATCCTGCGGAATTTCACTGCCGATCAGATCACTCCGGGTGTTGCGCGCCTGGTCCATGTTCTTGAACTTGCCATTGATTGCGTTCGCCATCGTCCTTCTCCTTGTTCAAGGTTTGTACTGTTCAGTATAGGAACGATGCGCCACTGTGCAAAATATAGACAAACAAAAACGGAGGCCGCAGCTTCCTTTTTCTGACACTGAGTAACCGCCCTGTCTTACTGGCCGGATTTCAGCATTTCCCAGTACTTGGCGTACACCTGCAGGGCTTCATCGCCAATATCCGTCTGGAATTCGGCATTTACCATGTCGGTGGCGGTCGGATAACTGGCCCGATCATTCGCCACTTCATCCGGCAGCAGGTCGCGGGCCGGCAGGTTTGGGGTGGCGTAACCGATGTCTTCACTGATCAATGCCGCAATCTCCGGCTTCAGCATGAAGTTGATGAACTCGTGAGCCGCTTCCGAGTTTTTGGCGTTTTTCGGAATCACGAAGCTGTCCAGCCAGGCAATGATGCCTTCTTCCGGATACACGTATTCGAGTGTTGGCAGAGCATCACGGCCCATCACCGCTTCGCCGTTCCAGATCATGCCCACATCGGTTTCCCCTTCAAGGTAGGGCATGCGCGGGGCGTCTGAATTGAAGGTGCGCACCGACGGCATCAGCTCCGAGAGCTTCTCGTAGGCTTCTTCAATTTCATCCGGATTGGTGCTGTTGCCGGAATAACCC
>JABXHG010000586.1 GCA_013393545.1 Alteromonadaceae bacterium
GGGGGAAAGCGGCATGCTGGTGGGGGTGGGACTGGGGGCGAAGCACGACAGTCTCACCGTCGTGTTGGCCGAACTGAAGGGTAAGGCGCTGGGCAAGACCATCCGCGTGTCCGCAAGCAGTGCCGAGGAGCTGCGTTTACGGCCGATCGTGATGACCTCGGTGGCCTTCATCTTCGGTACTCTGCCGCTGGCACTGGCCACAGGCGCCAGTGATGTCAGCAGTCATCACATAGGCACCACGGTGGCCATGGGCATGGCTTCGGTAGCCATCCTGGGCAGTTTCTTTGTGCCCACGTTCTACGCGCTGATTGCCGCTATCTCGGACTGGCTGCGGCGCAAGATCAAGGGCGAAGAGGTGGGTCTGCGCCAGCAACCAGCCGGCAGTGAATAACCCCTGGCGGCCCCACTTCCCGCGTTCCAGGGGAGCCGGGGCGCCATTATCCGCTCACAGACCGGCCACGGGTTGCCGGCAAGGAGGTCGTTGTGGAATTTATCGGGCAGGTTTTACTGAGTTTTCCGTTGGTGATATTCACCGTGTTGATGCCACTGGTTGTGCTCTACTGGGTGCTGGTGGCGCTGAAACTGGCTCCACTGGAGCTGTTTGAGCATGACAGCCTGAAAGGAGACTATCTTTCCAGCTCACTGGTGGCGCTAGGGTTTGCCGGTTTGCCCGGCTCGGTTTCCATCTCTCTGCTCGTCTGGCTGGCGGCCATTTTCACTCTGGCGGCGGAATTGCTGCTCTTGCGCTGGTTTGATCTGGGGCTGTTCCGGGTGCCGGCCGGAGTGGTGGTGGTGTGGGCAGCGTTTGCCATTGCCTCGCCGCTGGCCGCAGCGGTTTGCGGCTCCCTGCGCCACTGGTTTCATCGCCACCTGCAGGGTCACCAACGGTGCCTGCTGGGCGAGCATGTGGAAGTGCTTACGGAGCCGGACGACAACGGCTGGGTTCGTGCCGTCATTGTCGATGACCCGGAGCTGAAAATACATTTGCACGGCAAACCGGGTAACATGCCGCGCGTTGGCGACAAGCGGGTTCTGGTAAAGTATGTGGAAAGCGAGAATGCCTACCGGAGCGTCAACGAGGAAGAATTCCTGGAAGCGCGCACCTACCTCAACAAGCTGCGACTCGGCGGCAAGGGCCAGAAGGGCCGGGGACAGTAACACTACGATATTGAGCAGTTGACTGATCATGGCAAGAAAAACCAGGGCGGAAGCCGAAGCGACCCGCCAGGCCATTCTGGATGCGGCCGAGCATGTATTTATCAAAAAAGGCGTGGCGCGCTCGTCGCTTGAGGAAATCGCCCGTACCGCGAAGGTAACCCGGGGCGCGGTTTACTGGCACTTTCGCAACAAATCCGACCTTTTTGATGCCATGCTGGAAAGTGTCCGGCTGCCCATGTCCGAGATGATCGCCGAGGATATGAACGGGCAGGCCAGCGATGTTCAGGCGCTCAGGAACCTGTGCGTTTATGCCCTCAAGGTTCTGGTGGAGGATGAACGGCATGCCCGTGTGTATTCCATACTGTTCCATCACACCGAATCCGAACGCGGCATGAAAAAACACGCTGAGATGGCTGAGCAGTCCATCAACCTGATGACCCGTATTTTTACCAGCCATCCGCCTCACCACTCGCTAACGCCCTGTCAGGCCGCGCGCTCACTACATACCCAAATGCTTGGTATCTATTACGACTGGCTTAGAAATCCCGGCGCCTATAACCTGGAACAGGAAGCAGAAACCCTGGTGGATACCATTTTCCGGGGCATATGCCCGAAGGAATCAGGGCAGTAGTTCAACCTTCACCTCGACCATACGGTTATCCCGTTCGTTGCCGGTTACCCGGTAACCGATGCCCTGGCGTTGTTGATCTATGGTTGTGCGGGTGCCGCCAAGCTCTACCCACTGCCCCGGCTCCACTTGCCGGCGGGTCATCAGGGCTTCGGTTTCATAGCCTTCCAGCTCGGCCGGATCTTCCTCGAAAGACACGATGGTCAGCTCTACATTACGCTCAGAGATGGCACGTGGTGTGACCACAAACCCACTTTGGGTTTCGATCTGCTGGAAAACCGCCGCCGGGTTGCGCCCGCCCTGGACCGCTACCGGCAGAGTACGAACCTGCCCCGAGGTGATGTGGGCGCTTTGGCCACTTTGCACCATCAACTGGCGCTGGCTGCTGGACGCGGTGGAAATGGTTCGGCTGGTTGCTCCTATGCCGGCCTGGCCGTTATTCAGGCTAACATTTCCTCCGGTTTGTTTTCCGCCAATGTCCTGCCGGTAGCGCACGGTAATGCGCATTTGCACCGGCGCCACGTCCATGGATTCTATTAATGTACCGATCTCGTCCAGCAGGCGCGGTTGGGCGCGCACCACCAACTGATTGCCCCGAGTGGTCATGGTGACGGGTTCGCCCTGATAAAGCGGACGAATCTGCGCTGCCATACTTTCGGCGGTGCGGTTGTTCAGTTCATAAATGCGGCTTTCGCTCTGGCCAAAGGCCGGGCCTGATACCAGTGCCAAGCACAGGAAAGCACAGAAAACGAAACGGGCCAGCGGGTGGTTGGTGGCTAGTGGGTTGATCATCGAGGCCTCCGGCGTAGCGGGTAAAAGCGCAGCAAAATCCAGTACAGGGGTTGCCAGAACAAAAACGGCAGGGTTATAGTGAAAAGCATGAAGACCCTATACGCAGCCTGTCAATTGAATGTTCTGAAAGCTTTCGGTGAAAAACCGAAGGCCGCAGGTTCTGCTGTGTATTTTTGGTGGTTTGGTTATGGCTTGTACTTTAGCCAGAGCCCGGGCCGCCCGTAAGATCTTCATCGACCGAACAAACGAGGAAGGCAGCCCGGCAAGCAACCAGGCCTGCCACCGGACTCGAAAAGCCCCGCCTGGTAGCCCAGCGGGGGCTTTTTTGATTCTGACACAGGGAAAACAGGAAACACGCTATGAATATGCCGCTGAATGCACAAACACTGGATTCTGAACCATTGAACCGGACGCGCCATCGTCAGGAAACCCGTCTGCCGACGGCCCTGGAGCTGCGGGGCCGCTTTCCGGTCAGCGAGGCGCTGGCCCGGCGTATTGACGGCTATCGTGAGCAGGTTCGCCAGGTGCTGCACGGCGAAGACGACCGCACCCTGATCGTCGTCGGTCCTTGCTCGATCCACGACGAACAGGCGGCGCTGGAATACGGGCAAAAGCTCAAGGCGCTGGCAGACGAAGTGAGTGATCGTTTCCTGATTGTTATGCGTGCCTACCTGGAAAAACCCCGCACCACCGTGGGCTGGAAGGGGCTTCTGTATGATCCGGACCGTACCGGTCAGGGCGATCTGGCCCAGGGGCTGGCTCGTTCTCGCCGGTTGTTGCTGGAGCTCTCTGAATTGGGCCTGCCGCTGGCCACCGAGGCGCTGGGGCCCTTCATGATGGATTACCTGGGTGATCTTGTAAGCTGGACCGCCATCGGTGCCCGCACCACCGAATCGCAGATTCACCGGGAAATGGTCAGCGGTCTGCCCATGCCGGTGGGCTTCAAGAACGGCACCGATGGCAGCATTGGCGTGGCCATCAACGCGATGAAATCCGGCGCCCATCCCCATCATCACATGGGCATTTCCCATTGCGGATCGCCGGCGATGATTTCCACGCCGGGCAATCCGGACACCCATCTGGTGCTGCGTGGTGGTCGGGGTATCACCAACTACGATGAGTTGAGCATCGCCCGGGCGGTGGAAGAGCTGGACAAGGCCGGCGTGAACACGGCGGTGATGGTGGATTGCAGCCACGACAATGCCCGCAAGCAGGCCGAGCGCCAGGTGGATATTGCCAAAGAAGTGATGGCCCAAAAGCGCAAGGGCAACCGCCAGATCAAGGCCCTGATGCTGGAAAGTTTCCTGGAGCCCGGCCGGCAGAACGACGAGGGCGAGCTGATTTACGGCTGTTCGCTGACCGATCCCTGCCTGGGATGGGAGCAGACCGAAACCCTGATTCGCTCCCTGTAGAGGCCCCAAATTCGCACTATACTGGCTGGCAGACACGCACGAATCACAAACAACCGCCAGGAGGTTGAATGGACAAGCGCGAAGTAGACGTAGCCATTATCGGTGCCGGCACCGCCGGCCTGGTGGCTTACCGCCAGGCTGCCAGGGTGACCGACAAGGTCGTATTGATTGAAGGCGAGCAGTACGGCACCACCTGTGCGCGGGTCGGCTGCATGCCCAGCAAATTGCTGATTGCTGCCGCCGAAAGTGCACAGTCGGCAAGTGAGAGCAGCGTGTTTGGCGTTCACACCGGTGATGTCCGCGTGGATGGCAAGGCCGTGATGGAGCGTGTTCGCCGGGAGCGAGATCGGTTCGTGGCGCCGGTGGTGAAATCTGCGCAGGCCCTGCCGGAGGCGCATCGCCTGATGGGCCACGCCCGCTTCGTCGGCAGCCATCGGCTGGTGGTAGGGGAGCACACGGAAGTGAGTGCCCGGCGGATCGTCATCGCCACCGGCTCACGGCCTCATATCCCGGCCCCGTTCAAGGGCGCCAAGGACCGGTTGATTGTTAATGACGATGTGTTCGACTGGCAGGACCTGCCGGAGTCGGTTGCCGTTTTCGGCCCCGGCGTCATCGGCCTGGAGCTGGGGCAGGCACTCAGCCGGCTGGGGGTCAGAGTTCGGATGTTCGGAGTCGACGGCAGTATTGGCGGCCTGCAGGACCAGAAAATTTTGTCTCGGGCACGCAGCATTTTCGGCGAAGAACTGGAGCTTTGCCTGAGCGCGAAAACGGAAAAAATCGCCCGCACCGACCAGGGCGTTGCTATCACCTTCTCCGAAGAAGGCGGAGCTGCCACCGCCCGCACCGAAACCTTCGATTATCTGCTGGCAGCCACCGGTCGGCGCCCGAATATTGACCACCTGGATATCCAGAATGCTGGCATCGAGTTGGATGAGAACGGCATGCCGGAGTTTGATCCTTATACCCTGCAATGTGGCGATAGCCACATTTTCATCGCCGGTGATGTCAATAATGACCGCCCGCTCCTGCACGAAGCCGCTGATGAAGGGCGGATTGCCGGCAAAAACGCCGGTGCCTGGCCGGAGGTACGTACTGGCCTGCGCAAAACCCCGATGTCGGTGGTGTTTTCAGACCCGCAGATTGCCCGCGTGGGCCTGACTCTGGCGCAAGTGGGAGAGCGTTGCCGTGGCTGCTTTGCCGTTGGTGAAGTGAGTTTCGACAACCAGGGTCGCAGCCGGGTGATGGCGAAAAACGCCGGCCTGCTGCGAGTCTATGGCGAACATGGCTCCGGGTTGTTCATGGGCGCAGAAATGCTGGGGCCGGAGGCCGAGCATCTGGCGCATCTTCTGGCCTGGGCCGCACAACAGCGCATGACCGTTAAGGCGATGCTGGAGATGCCGTTTTATCATCCGGTCATTGAAGAAGGCTTGCGTACGGCCCTGAAGGAGCTGAACCGGAATTTACAGATGGGTCCTGAACAGGGCGATGAATGCATGGAGTGTGGGCCGGGAGCCTGATGGCCGCCCGGCACGGCGGAGCCGTCGCTGATGTTGATTTGAATCAGGCCCCGGTAGTTCTTTGCTCAAAAGTGGCCTCGGTGGCGGTTGCATTCCGCTGGTGCCGGGCCCACAGTTTTTCGTGGAAGAAGTAGGCAACGGTGTTAATGGCCGGCTCAACCATGGCGATCAGACTACCGATCAAAATGTCGCCGGTCAGCAGGTAGGCCACGGTGAACGCGACGGTGAAGTGCGTAATCGCGAAAGTAATGGTCTTCAAAAAAGACTGATCGCCTTTCGCACTGTGATCGTGAACAAACATTTTCAGCGTACTCATGGCGAACTCCGCGTTTATCGATGTCTCTAGGTCCATTAAAGTAAAAACGAGAATTGTTTACAAATAAATCAAGTCACTCCCATTGATAGGTGCGAGCTATAAAAGCGACGACGCGGACGTGGGTGAATATGGCATGCCCCTATCGTCCGGATTAAGTGACTTAACTTGGGTTACGCTCTTTTTTGTCATAAGGTGATAACCAAATCATCCCAAAACGTGAATCAGGAGGTTCAACATGGGTAAGAATTTTATTGGTCTTGATACCGCGAAAACGGAAGAACTCGCCGGCGCACTGAACCAGCTGCTGTCCAACTATCAGATCTTCTACATGAACGTTCGCGGTTACCACTGGAACATCAAGGGCGACAATTTCTTCGAGCTGCACGTGAAGTTCGAAGAGCTTTATGACGACTTGCTGCTTAAAATTGACGAGATCGCCGAGCGTGTACTGACTCTCGGCCATCGTCCGGCACACGCGTACAGCACCTACATGGAGATGTCCGAAATTCCGGAGCGCAAGGATGTGACCGATGGCAAGCAGGCCATGGAAAACATCGTCGAAAGCTTCGGCAAGATCATCTCCAAACAGCGCGAACTGCTGAACATGGCAGGTGACGCCGACGATGAGGGCACCAACGCCCTGATGAGCGATTACATCTCCGAGCAGGAAAAAACCGTGTGGATGTATCGCAGCTACCTGGGTGAGTAAATTACCCGGTTAGATACAACAGCATAGTTGTATGATAAATGGCGGCCCCGTTTTGAATAACGGCGCCGCCATTTTTTATGGCAGGCTCCTTGTCACAAGAGTGCCGCCAAATTGTCTTTTTCCTGCAGTCGTTCTGTCATGCCTCGTCGTTAGGTTTGGTCAACAACCCGAACCATGACTCAACATTCGCGAGGCACTCATGCAATTGACCCGCCCCCTTCTGGCTGCCGCCATTCTCTCTGCCACGGTTGGCCTGTCGGCCTGCAGCAGTGACGGCAAACGCACCGTTTCCGGCGCGGATGACCGGACGATTTCGCTGGTTCAGACCGGCCGTTTTACCTCCGCCAACAACCAGTTTGACGAAAGTGCCGCAGAAATCGTCGCCTTCGATCCGGACAGCGCCCGTACCTTCGTGGTGAATGCCCAGCAGGGCGCTCTGGATGTCCTGAGCCTGGAAGACCCGGCGAATCCGGTAAAAGTAACGACTCTGGTGGCGGGTAACCAGTGGCCGGATGCCGGTGCAATCAACAGCGTCAGTGTTGCCAATGGATTGGTGGCGATTGCCGTGGAAAACCGCATCAAGACCTCTCCGGGGCGGGTGCAGATGTATAGCGCCAAGGATCTGGCGTTTCTGGGGCAGGCAGAAGTCGGTGCGCTACCGGACATGATTACTTTCACACCCGATGGTCGGCATTTGCTGACGGCCAACGAAGGCGAGCCAAATGCTGACTACAGCATTGATCCCGAAGGCTCGGTGTCCCTCATCAACGTCGACAATCCGCGCCAGCCGGTTGCCGCCACTCTCGATTTCCGCGCCTTTAATCGCGGTGGCGAGCGGGCCGATGAATTGCCGGAGCAGGTTCGTGTTTTCGGTAATTATGGTCGCACGGAGCTGTCTGTCACCGGTCACCGCGATGGCGAACAGGCCAGACTGATGGTTGCCGATGCCTCGGCGGTACAGCCCGGCATGTGGCTGACCATCGCCAGCAGTGAGGGTGACCCGCTGCCGTATCGGGTGGAACGCGTGGATGGCAATACGTTAACCCTGACCACCGGCTTTGATGGTGATACCGAGGTGGATAACGAAGACACCCGACTGCGCGCTTTCCTGCACGATGGCCAGTCGTCCGTAGCTCAGGATCTGGAGCCGGAATACATTGCCGTGTCACCAGACGGCTCCAAAGCCTGGGTAACCCTGCAGGAAAATAACGCCGTGGCGGTGATTGATCTGGAGCAGAAGCGGGTGGAACGCATTCTGGCCCTGGGCTCCAAAGATCACGGCATGCCCGGCAACGAGCTGGATGTGTCTGACAAGGATGATGCCATTAACATCGCCAGCTGGCCGGTGCTTGGAATGTACATGCCCGATACCATCAAATCCGTCAGCATTAACGGTGAGATTTATTACCTCACAGCCAATGAAGGCGATGCCCGTGAATACGATGCGTTTGTTGAGGAAATCCGCTTCAAGGATGCGCCGCTGGCGGATGTTGCGCCCTTCAACCGTGACGATGTGGACTTCTCCGACAAGAAACATCTGGGCCGCCTGCTGACCACGCTGACCGCCGACACCAATGGCGATGGCGAACTGGACGTGCCCCTGGCCTATGGTGCGCGGAGCTTCAGTATCTGGAGTGCCGATGGCCGCCTGATAGCGGACAGCGGCAGCGATTTTGAAACCATTACCGCCGAGGTTCTGGGCGAAAACTTCAATAATGACAACGATGAAAACAGTGGCGACAGTCGAAGCGACGCCAAGGGGCCGGAACCCGAGGCGATTGAAGTGGCGCACATTGACGGCCGTACTTACGCGTTCATCGGTCTGGAGCGAACCGGTGGCATCATGGTGTATGACATCAGCAACCCGGCCAGCCCCCGACACGTGCAATACCTGAACGACCGTGACTTCAGTTACCCCATTGAGGATCGTATCGATGATGGTAACCAGCCGGCATGGGCCGCAGGTGATCTGGGCCCGGAGAGCATCCTGTTTGTCAGCGAGGCCGATGCTCCCGGCGATTCGCCACTGCTGATTGTCGGCAACGAAGTCAGCGGTACCACCACCATCTACGAAATCCGTTAAAAGCACCGATATCTCCGGAGGCCAATGCGTTGGTATCGCCAATGTGTTGGTTTTCCGGCTTGTGTTCTCGCCTCACCTTCCGTGACATAAAACTGCCGTAAATATGTCACTTCCTTGCAATAAGCTGCCTATAAATTGAAGTCTCGAAGCTTAAGGGCAAGCCCGGGCTTTGAGCTCATGTTGCGTTTTGAGTGAAACCTTGATGCCGGGCGGGCTGCCCGGCCTTTTTCCAGATTCAGGCGTTTCGGTTTAACGGCCAGGCCGGTAACCGGAGCTCCGACAAACAGAAACCGATGGAGTATCCGTTGAGAGCTGTTTTTCTGTTCGTAAAACCCCATAAAACCAATCGAAAGTGGAGTAAAACCCCATGAAGAAGCTTCTTCTGGCTGTTGCTGTGTCCTCTGTAGCGGCAGGTTCTGCCAACGCTGCAACCATTTACGAGAAAGATGGCTTTACTTACAAGCTGAATGGTGATTTTCAGGTCCAGATGCGCCAGGACATCGGTAATGATGAGAACCTGGGTGTCGAGTTTGATGATTTGGAAATGAAAAACTACGTCAGTTATGACCTTGGCAATGAAATGAAAGCCTTTGGTCGCGTAGACTTTGGCTTCAAGGATTACGCCAATCAGGACGATAAGGGCGAAGAAGACCTGCTGGAAGAAGCCTATGTGGGCATGAAGTTTGGTGTCGCCTCTCTCTCATTTGGTAAACAGAATTTTGCTGGCGATGAATTCGGTGTGGAAGAAGCCATCGAATCGCCACTGGATGAAGACCAATTTGATGCGGAAGGAACTGACGGCGACGATACCCTGCGTGTTGATGTTGAGCTGGAGAATGTTTACGTCGCTGCCTCCTACGAACTGGAAGCTGAAGGCACCGACAGCGAAGGTGATGAATATTTTGATCTGTTCGCGTCCACCGAGTTTGCCGGTTTGACCCTGGCAGGTGCGTATCAGCAGAGAACACCAATTAATGGCGATTCTGTGGATACCTATGGTGTCAGTGCCGCTTACGACTTTGATATTGCTGGCCTGGCCGCTGACTACAGCATTTCCGATAATGACGGTACGGAAACAACTCTGTATAACGTTGCTGCAACCTTTGACGTTGCCAGTACAACCGGTGTTGCGCTGGGTATGCAGAACCAGGAAGAAGATGGCAACGAAGATGTTACAGGCTGGTATGCCAACGTGACCTACAAATTCCCGGAAGCGAAAAATGTCCGTCTTTTTGCTGAAATTGCTGACACGGACGAAGATGACACCGATATGGGTTACCTGGCCGGCCTGCGCGTGAAGTTTTAAACGCCAGCCGCCAACACAGCGCCTCTGTGGGCTGTGTCAGAAACCACAAAAAGGCCGGGCATTTTGCACGGCCTTTTTGCGTTCCGCCGGCAAGGCCCGCTTCGGAGCCCTGCCTTGAGCCTCAGGCTCAGTAGGTGGCACTCATGCCAAACCACTCGGGGAAGATCACAATCATCGCCAACACCAGAATCTGGATCAGGATGAACGGCAATATCCCCTTGTAGATGTCGGTGGTTCGTACCTCCGGTGGTGCCACCCCCTTGAGGTAGAACAGCGAGAACCCGAAGGGCGGGGTCAGGAAGCTGGTCTGCAGGTTCATGGCAATCAGGATGGCAAACCAGAGCATGTTGATGCCCATGGCTTCAGCCACTGGTGCCAGGATCGGCACGATGATGAAGGAAATCTCCACAAAGTCGATGAAGAAGCCCAGCACCAGAATCACCAGCATGGCCAGAATGATGAACCCCCATTGCTCGCCAGGCAGCATCATCAGCCAGTCTTCCAGCAGGTAATCGCCGCCTGTATAGCTGAACACCATGGAAAACGCGGTGGCGCCGATCAGAATCGCGAACACCATGGCGGTCACCTTGACGGTGTCCTTGCTGGCGTCCCACACCATTTTGAAGCTGAATTGACGGTAGATAATGGCGAGAATCACCGCGCCAACGCCACCCAGGGCAGACGACTCCGTGGGGGTGGCAATGCCGGTGAAGATCGAGCCAAGCACCACCACAATCAGCGCCAGTGGCGGAATAATGGCCAGCAGCGCATCGCGGATTTCCTTGCCGCGACTTGCGTTTTCGTCTTCCTGGGGCATGGCCGGTGCCGTTTCCGGCTTGAACCGGGTCCTGATCAGGATGTAAGCGATGTACAGACCGATCAGCACCACGCCGGGCATCACCGCCGCCTTGAACAGATCACCGACGGGAAGGCCCAGTACATCACCCAGGATGATCAGGATAATGGACGGCGGCACGATCTGCCCCAGAGTGCCGGAGGCACAGATGGTGCCGGTGGCCAGGCGCTTGTCGTATTTATGGGCAAGCATGACCGGCAGGGAGATCAGGCCCATGGCCACCACGCTGGCCCCCACTACACCAGTGGAGGCGGCCAGCAGGGCACCAACAAGGATCGTGGAAATGGCCAGGCCACCGGGCAGGCCGCCAAACAGCCGGCCCATCGAGGTCAGTAGTTGTTCGGCCAGCCGGGTGCGTTGCAGCACCACACCCATGAATATGAACAGTGGCACCGCCATCAATACGGTGTTCTGCATCACGCTCATAATGCGGTAGGGCATGAACGCAAACAGATCCATGCCCTCGGCGAAAATACCAAAAAACAGGGCGACGCCACCAAAGGTGAACGCCACCGGAAAACCGAACATCAGCATGACCAGGGCCACGCCGAACATAATCATGCCAATCATGCCAGGCCTCCCGCGCTGTGCTCGCCTTCATATTCCTTGTCACCGGCGATGACCCGAATGGCATGGGTGACCATGTTGAGGCCAGCGGTGCCGATAAAGATGGCCGAGATGGGAATCACGGATTTGATAATCCAGCGGTGTGGCAGCCCGCCTGGGTCGCCACTACCTTCGCCCATCTGATAGGCGTCAACGGCAAAGCCGTAGCCGTAAAAGCCGATCAGATAGGCAAAGGGAATCACGAAAAAGACCGCACCCAGGATATTGATCCAGGCTTTGGTTTTGTTGCTCCAGCGGGTGTAGAACACGTCTACCCGCACATGGCCGTCCGTGCGCAGGGCGTAGGGGATGCCCATCAGGAACACCACCGAATAAAGGTGCCATTCCATTTCTTGCATGCCGATGGAGACGTCGTTGAAGACATAACGCATCAACACGTCATAAAACACATTGGCTGCCATCAGGATCATGGCAACGCAGGCGATCCAGCCGCAGAATTTCGAGAGCCAGCCCAGGCCCTCATCCAGCTTGATTATCCAGCGCATTGAACGTCTTCCTCCGCCAGGCGGATTATTTGGGTGAATGGTGGAACAAAAAAGCCGGGATCACTTCAAGAGCGATCCCGGCTCTGTTACTGCATGGCGGTCAAGTTTACTCGACTTCGGCCATGGTGTTGAGATAAGCCCGCTCGGAAATGTCCGTGTAAGCGCGGCTCTGCTCCAGATACTTCAGCTGCGAATCGATGATTTTCGCGGCCATTTCGCTGCCTTCCGCCGCTTCGTCCAGCAGGCGTTCGTTGGCTGCGTACATGGCGTCGAACACGTCATCCGGGAACTGCTTGATCTGTACGTTCGGGTACTCTTCCTTGATGTTGGCCCAGGCTTCGGCGTTGGCGTGCTGCGAGTGCACCAGCATGTCGTAGGATGCGGTGCGCATGGCTACGCGCATAATTTCCTGCAGGTCCGCCGGCAGCTCTTCCCAGGTGTCCTTGTTGATCAGGAACTGAAGTTCGGTGGCCGGTTCGTGCCAGCCGGTGTAGTAGTAATCGGCGATTTGCTGGAAGCCCAGACGCAGGTCCAGTGCCGGGCCAACCCACTCAACCGCGTCAATGGTGTTGCGCTCAAGGGCGGTGTACAGCTCGCCCGGGGCGATGTTGGTCGGGTTCACGCCCACTTCCGCAAACACTTCACCGGCAAAGCCGGGAATGCGCATTTTCAGGCCTTCCAGGTCTTCCAGGGAGTTGATCTCGTTGCGGAACCAACCACCCATTTGCACGCCGGTGTTACCGCCGGGGAAGGACAGCATATTGTGGGGCTCATACACTTCCTGCATCAATTCCATGCCACCACCGTGGTAGAACCAGGCGTATTGTTCAATGGCGTTCATGCCGAAGGGCATGCTGGTAAAGAAGAGGGTTTCGGGAACCTTGCCTTTCCAGTAATAGGAGGCGGAGTGGCCCATGTCGTACTGGCCGGCTTTGACCATGTCGAACACGCCCAGCGGTGCCTTGTGCTTGTTGGCGGAATCGATGCGGACGCGCAGACGGCCGTCAGACATTTTCTCGACGGTTTCGGCGAAGCGTTTGGTGGTGTCGCCGAAAATGGGGAAGTTGGGGCCCCAGGTTTCTGCCAGCCGGAGAGTAAACCGGTCCTGGGCCAGTGCCTGAGTTGCGCTAAAGGTAGTTGCTGCGGCGAGTACTGCCGCGGAAAGAACAGAACGGAGTTTCATTGTTCTTGTGCCCTCGTTGTCGTTGTTTTTGTCGGTGTGGTCACGTTGGGGTGTGCCCCACCGCCATTCATGGTTGAGAATAGCAACTAGTCGGGCCGAGCGGTAGTTGGAGATAACAAAGTGGCGCAGAAAATAAGGAGGGTGCGAAAATTCGCCGCAGCAGGTGCTGCGGCGCTGGCTTACAGGTCGCTCATGCGGCCAATCTGGCCGGCCATGCGCATGGCCTCGTGCTCCTCCAGGGATTTAAGGTCTTCCAGCAGTTCTTTCGCCTCACGGATTTCCGCCTTGCCGATCAAACCGTCGTACAGCTCCATCACCTGGTCGTGGAAATCAAAAATCTCTTTGGCAATATCGTCAAAGGACATGTCGTTGTAGCGCAGGTCACACATCCGGTTTTTTTCGATGGGTTTGTGCACCCCGTAGTCGTAAAGCCGGGTTTGCATGGCTTTGGGGTCGGCCTGGCGTTCGTATTCTGCCACCGCCTTTTCCAGCAGGGTTTCATGGGTGCTGATGTAATCAAGCAGGGCGCTGGCACGCTCGTTCTTGTGCAGCGTGGCGGATTCTTTCAGGCACCGGGCCAGGTATTCGTGCAGCTGGCGGGTCCATTCAATCAGGTCGGCAAAGGTTTTGATTTCCATAGAGTTGCACCTCCGGTCACAATGGCAATTGTATTTTTTCTTCTATCATAACAGTCTAGTTCGATTGTTGTTCCATGGAGTAATAAATGAACCCGTCCACGCTTATCGGTATGGTTGCCGGCCTGGCTGTTCTGGCCAGTGTGTTGTTCTGGTCCGCCGAAGACCCGGCGCTGTTTATTAATCTGCCTGGCCTGGCGATTGTCGTGGGCGGCACCCTGGCAGCCACTTTTATCTCCTTTCCGCTGCGTGAGGTGCTGCGGGTATTCCGCCTGTTCGGCACGGTGGTTCGCAATGAAAAACTCTACACCGAGCGCGACATTGAAGAACTGGTTCGTATTTCCCGGCTCTGGATCGATGGCGATCTGGCGGCGGTGGAGCGGGCGCTGGAAACCGTGCGCAACCCGTTTTTGCGCTCCGGCGTTCAGCTGGTGATCGAGCTGAACCCGGAAGACGACATCATGGATTTCATGGAATGGCGTATTGCCCGTCTGCGCGCCCGTGAGCATGCCGAGGCCCAGCTGTTCCGGGTGATGGCCAGTTTCGCTCCGGCCTTTGGCATGATCGGCACTCTGGTGGGGTTGATCAACATGATGTTCCTGCTGGATGGCGGCAGCATGGCGGTGATCGGTCAGCAGCTGGCGGTGGCGCTGATGACCACCTTTTACGGTATTTTGCTGGCCAACCTGATTTTTCGGCCGGTGGCGGTGAAGCTGGAGCGGCGCACCGAGCAGCGCATTATCCTGATGCGCATGGTGATGCAGGGCATTTCCATGATGTGCAAAAAACGCAGTCCGTCGCTCATGCGCGAAACCCTGAAATCCTTTGTCGCCAGTTATGACGATGAAATCCGCGATCTTCGGCCGCCGGTTAACAACGGGCGCCAAACCGCCCCGGGATCCCGCGACGGCCGTGCGACCCCGGGTAAGGCAAAGGAAAGCGCGCGTAATGTCTGATCTGGAACGTTCAGCCTTGCGGGCTGCCCGGCGTTCGCGGCATCTGGGTGCGCCGGAATCCGCTGACAGTCAGGAAGACGGCTGGTTGATCACCTACCTGGATGTGATTACCCTGCTGCTGGTGATGTTTGTGGTCATGCTGGCGTTGTCCGGCGGGCCGTCCGGTATGCCAGGCACCGACGAAACCGTGGAAACCAAAACCTCGCCGCCGGTCGTCGCCACCGATGAGGACAGGCTGGCCGAGCCGGAAGTGGAGACAGACAAAGACCCGGCAGCCGAGCCTCAGGCTGACCCGGCGGCGGTCTTTGCCGAACAGGCCTCGCAGTTCTTGCGGGAAGCGGGGCTGAGTGGACAGGTGGATGTGGTGCGTCAGGATGGCGGCGTTAGCCTGCGTATTGGCAGCGAAGTCCTGTTCGCTTCCGGCACTGCCGAGCTGTCCAATGACGGCATGAGGCAACTGGAACAACTCACCCCTTTACTGGCGCAGACTGATTACCGGCTGGAGGTTGCCGGGCACACCGATAACCGGCCCATTCGCAGTGTGCGTTACCCCTCCAACTGGGAGTTGTCATCGGCCCGGGCAGCCAGCGTGGTGCGGCTGTTTTTGGCCGAGGGTATCGCCGCTAACCGGATGCGGGCCAGCGGTTATGCCGACACCCGGCCGCTGGCCCGCAACGACACCGCCCGGGGCCGCGAGCGTAACCGCCGGGTGGAACTTGTCCTGCGCCCGGGCGTCAACAATACTGAATCCTGAAGTCATGCCCCGGGAGGCTGCGGCTCGCGTGAGCAGAGATCAGCGGGGTAAAGGCCAGAAAACAGAGAGCAGAGCCATGACCGTGTCACTGGGGATTATCGAAGGATTTTACGGGCCGATATGGAGTTGGCCGGAGCGCCGACGGCTGGTCGAAACCCTGGCGCCCCATGGCTACGGGTTCTATCTGTATGCCCCGAAAGCCGATGCCTTCCTGCGCCGCCGCTGGCAGGAGCCCCATCCGGAAGAGCAGGCGCGGGAGCTGGCGGAGTTTGCCCGTTTCTGCCGCAAACACGGGCTGCGCTTCGGGATTGGCCTGAGCCCCTTCGAAATTTTCAACGACTTCAACGAACAGGCACAGTCGCAGCTGGCGGCGAAATTGCAGACGCTGGAAAAACTGGGGCTGGATGAGCTGGCCGTCTTGTTTGACGACATGCGATCAGACACCCCGGACCTGGCCCGCCAGCAAGTGGCGATTATGCATTGGCTGAGGGACCGCACGGACATTAAGCGGTTGAGTATGTGCCCCAGCTACTATTCCGATGACCCGGTGCTGGACCGGGTGTTCGGCGAGCGGCCGGCAGACTATCTGCAAACCCTCGGAGACGAGTTGGACCCGGCTATCCAGGTGTTCTGGACCGGCGAAGAAGTGTGTTCCCGGGAAATCTCCCCGGGCCACCTGAAACGGATCGGCAAACTGCTCGGGCGCAAGCCGTTGTTGTGGGACAACTACCCTGTGAACGACGGAGACCGGATGTCGCGGCACCTTCATCTGCGCGGTTTTACCGGCCGTGCGGCGGGGAATGCGGCCTGGCTGGCGGGTCACGCCATCAATCCAGCGCTGCAGCCAACCCTGAGCGCCATCCCGGCGTTAACCCTGGCGGAGAGCTATCGGCTGGGGCCGGATTACCAGTATGGCCAGGCCTTTTTGCACGCTGCCCGGGACGTGCTGGGCAAAGAGCTGGCTGCGCAGGTACGCAGCGACCTGCTGTTGTTGCAGGATACAGGCCTGGGCCGTTTGAGCGAAGAACGCAAACAGGCGTTGCTGCATACCTACGATGCGTTCGACCACCCCGCCGCCGTCGAAATCATGCGCTGGCTGGCGGGGGAGTATCAGGTCACCGACGAGATGGTGGAAACCCAGTAACGCCTGGGCGGTCGGTCAATCCAGATAATAATCGAAGGTAGACACCACCCGCACGGTTTTCACCGGCTGCTGGGGTTCGGAAATACCCGGTGCCTGGTCCCGGGCCAGAATCTGGAACACGCCCTGGTTGGCCCGGCGCAAGCCGCCCAGGCGGGCGTCTGCATCCTTGGCGAACTGGCTGGCCGCTTCCCGCGCGGCGGAAGTGGCCTCGGAAATCATCTCCGGCTTGATGTCGTTCAGGCGGTTGAACAGGTAGGTTGGGCCGCTCGGGCCGTAATCCGAAGACAGCACCACGCCGGAATCCACCAGTTCACTGATGTTCTGTGCCGCCTGTCGCACTTTCCCGATGTTATCGCTGCGGACCATCAGCGTCTGGTTGATGATGAATTTCTGCGGATTGTTGTTGCCCCCGTAGGCGTTGGCCCGGGTGTCGGTGACATCCAGGCGCTGTAATTCCACCGCAGAGGTGTCGATGGCCTGCAGTTTCAGGAAGGCCAGAATGGCATCGCGGCTATGCCCGGCTTTTTCCTGGGCCTGGTCCAGCGTGTCGCCGGTGGCCACGAAACGCAGAGGCCAGAGGGCAAGGTCGGCCTGTACTTCCCGTTCGGCAACCCCCTTGACGGTCACGTAACGGTCGCCGGTGCGCAGGTCGGTCAAGCCGGCGCTGAGCAAAAAGGCTGCAATAATGGCGCTGGCGCCGAGAATCAGTGCGGAAGTAATTTTCATCGCTCACTCCTTGTGCCTGCCAGGCATGCGAGCCCGGGCGGGCTGCTATCCTGAATAACCGGAAGAGTACCGCTAAGCCGGTTTATGGGAAAGGGGACAAGCATGACAGATTTGACCATTGAATGCGTGCAGGGCGACATTGCTGACCAGCCGGATATGGATGCCGTCGTCAATGCCGCCAATGCCCGCCTGATGCCCGGTAATGGCGTGGCCGGTGCGATTCACTCGGCGGCGGGCCCGGGCCTCGCCGAAGAGTGTCAGCCGCTGGCGCCGATTACACCGGGGCAAGCGGTGATGACCGGCGGCCATGATCTTCCAAACCGGAAAGTCATTCATTGCCTGGGGCCGGTGTTCGGGGTGGATGAGCCGTCGGACCGACTGCTGGCGGATTGTTACCGCCACGCGCTGGAGCTGGCCGAGGCCGAGGGCCTTCAATCGGTTGCTTTTCCGGCCATCTCCACTGGCGTGTTTGGCTATCCGTTAGCCGAGGCCGCTCGGGTGGCGGTGCAGGCGGTTCAGGGGATGGCGCCGGCATTATCGAGTGTCCGGCGTGTCCGGTTCGTCCTGTTCAGTGAGCCGGACCTCGCCGAATTCCGCCGGGCACTCAGTCGCAGTTAGCGCCCGGGCTGCGGGTGAACCGCTCCTTCATAGCCTGGCGCCGGCGGTCGTCGTCTTTGAATTCTGCTGGCAGGGGCTGGATCAGATAGAAGTAGTCGCCACGTTCACGGTAATCCGCCAGGGGCAGGGTGTTTTGGTCCGCCGGCCAGGTTACGGGCGAGATAACGGCAATACTCAGTTCCGGGGCCCGTTTTTCCAGGACCGCGACGGTGCCCTGTCGTTCTTCACTGTGAAAGGTGCCGGTCAGGTGTATCACCTGGTGGTCAGGGTGGCGTTCACGGGTTTCGAGAATGCGCGCGGCCATGGTGTTGTCGCGCAGCAACTGGGCGTTATAGGTGTTGAGCAAGCGCCCGCTGAGTGTGTCATCGTTGCTGCCGTGGCTGACCTGGATCGCATCCAGGAATTTGTCTTTGTAGGCCGGCGTGTCGAGAAACGGCTGATCCGGCAAGGCCTGGCGCCGGTCTTTGTCCAGTCGCTCCAGGTACTCCGGGCCTTGCCGGCCGACGCAGCGAACAATGTCGGCGGGGGCGTTGGCGGCAATGACCGGAAGCGAGTGCTGTTTGGCAAATTCCACCAGCGGTCGGTAAGAGGCTCGATAGTTGTCCCAGGCGTTGGCATCTTCGCGCATTTCGGTTTCACCGGTCTGGCCGGCCAGATAATCATCGAGCGCCGGCTGATGGTCCAGGTTGAACTGTTCCATGGTTAGCACCTGGCGTGGATTCAGACGCCACAGGGCCTGTTGAAGGCGGGCCTGTAGCAGGTGAGAGGCATGATGGCCGTGATACTCGCCAATGATCACAATGTCGGTATCCGCCAGTCGTGTTGCCAGGGTCTGAACGGACAGCGCTTGCCCGGTGACCGGGTCCACCAGCCGGGCATCGTACTGGCTGGTGGGCCGCTCCACAGGTTCGTGGGCCATTCGGGCTGAATGGCTGGCGGCACAACCGGACGCCAGGGTGGCAAAACCAAGGGCAAGGATCAGCGTTTTCATGGCTTGTTATACGTCGTCAGGGTTAATCGGTTTTCTGCCGTTTGTATTCACGCCAGTCTGGCCCCAGACGTTCTTCCACGTATTCGCGGATGAACTGTCGGACTTTCTGGGATGGGGTAACGTCCTCTTCCTTGCAGAGGGCCTCGAACGTCGCCTTTTTCTCCGGGTCGATCAGCAGGGTGAGTCGGGCAGTGCGGTTTTCCATGGTGTGGGACAATCTCCTTCGCCTGGTGAAATGTGTTCAGCGATGTCTGATTTATATGTTAATCAGATTAACATTGAATGATCAAATAACAATCATATAATGTAAATAAATTCTGCCGGCGAGTATTGTTATGTCCCATCGAGCTCATCTGTTTTCCCTGCGAGTCGCCCATGCCTTCCGTGAAGCCTGCCTGGACGAACGCTACGATGGCCGCCGGTTTTTCAAAGATGCCATGGCTGGTATCACGGTGGGCATTATTGCCATTCCGCTGGCCATGGCACTGGCCATCGCCAGTGGTGTGGCGCCTCAGTACGGTCTTTATACGGCTTTTATTGCCGGTTTTGTCATTGCCCTGACCGGCGGCAGCCGTTTCAGCATTTCCGGGCCCACGGCCGCCTTTGTGGTGATCCTTTACCCGATTGCCCAGGAATATGGTCTTGGCGGTCTGTTACTGGCCACGCTGATGTCGGGCGCGCTGTTGGTGATCATGGCGCTGATGAGGCTGGGGCGGTTTATCGAGTATATCCCGGAGGCGGTAACGCTAGGCTTTACCGGCGGTATCGCCGTGGTGATTGTCACCCTGCAGGTAAAGGATTTCTTCGGTCTGCCGGTGGCCAGCATGCCCGAACATTACTGGGATAAACTGGCGGTGCTGGGGCAGGCGCTGCCCCAGATCGACATGATGAGCACCCTGGTGGCCGTTGCCACTCTGGCCGTGATGCTGCTGTGGCCGCGCCTGCGCACGCCCGTTCCACCACACCTGCCGGCGGTACTGATCGGCAGTGGCCTGGCCCTGTTGCTGAATGCCAGTGGCGCGGGCATTGAAACCATTGGTTCACGCTTCAGTTACCTGTTGCCGGATGGCTCCACCGGTGCGGGCATTCCGCCGTTCCTGCCGGAGTTCGCCTGGCCCTGGCAACAGCCGGGGCCGGATGGCGAGCCGCTGGGGTTGTCCTGGACCATGGTGCAGGAGCTGCTGCCGGCGGCTTTTGCCATTGCCATGCTCGGGGCCATTGAATCGCTGCTGTGCGCGGTGGTGCTCGACGGCATGTCGGGAAAGCGGCACAGCGCCAACAGCGAGCTGATGGGCCAGGGTATCGGCAACATGGTGGTACCGTTTTTCGGCGGCATTACCGCCACCGCCGCCATTGCCCGTTCGGCCGCCAACTACCGGGCCGGGGCGCAGTCGCCGGTGGCGGCGATGATTCACGCCGTCGTCGTTCTGTTGGCGCTGGTGTCGCTGGCCGGAGTGCTGGCCTATTTGCCCATGCCGGCGATGGCGGCGCTGCTGGTGATGGTGGCCTGGAACATGAGCGAGGCACCCAAGGCGGCGCATTTGCTGAAAACCGCCCCCAGGGGGGATGTGCTGGTGTTTTTGACCTGCTTCGGCCTGACCGTGGCGCTGGATATGGTGATTGCCATCACCACCGGCATTCTGCTGGCAGCGGTGCTGTTCATGCGGGAAATGGCGAAGATGACCCGGGTAACCGACATCACTCACAGCAAGCGCATTGACCGGGATCAGCTACCCGAGGGCTGGCGGGTATTCAAAATCAATGGCCCGCTGTTTTTCGCCGCCGCCGACCGGATTTTTGGTGAATTGGCGGAGCTGTCCCGTGAGGCGAAGGGGTTTATCCTGTACATGGATGGCGTCACGGTGCTGGATGCCGGCGGGCTGTCGGCCCTGGACAAGCTGATCGATACCTGCCGGGAAACCGGCAGCCAGGTGATCATCGCCGATCTGCAGTTCCAGCCGCTCAAGGCTCTGGCCCGGGCCGGGCTGGAACCGGAGGCCGGGGTCAGCCGCTTTACGCCCACCCTGGCAGCGGCGCTGGAGGCAGCCGGTACCGGCAATTCCTGAGCGGTCGGCAACTCCGATACTCTGTTTTTCCCGCGCTTTGCTCTATCCTGTGCGTAAGATTTTTGCGCACAGGATATGCCATGCTGCCTTTCCGTCTGATTGACCGGATTAAATTTATTGTCGAGCGCCAGCTGGTGAAGGGCGCCGGCTTCCAGTTACTGGTGGTCGGGCTGTTCATCGCGCTGATTTCACTGCTCGGTGGACTGCTGGTGGTAATGCCCGCCGCCGATGAGTTCGAGGATGTCGGCTCGGCCATCTGGTGGGCCTTTCTGCGACTGACCGATCCCGGCTACCTGGGCGATGACCTGGGCACCTGGCAACGCATTATTTCCACCCTGCTGACCATTTCCGGCTATGTGGTGTTCATGGGCACGTTGGTTGCCATCCTGACTCGCTGGTTGATTGCCAAAATGGAAGACCTGGAGCGGGGGCTGACACCGGTTACCCTGAAAAACCATCTGGTGGTACTGGGCTGGAGTGCGCAAACACCGCCGTTGGTGGCCGAGCTGTTCGGCTCGACCGGCCGTGTGCAGCGTTTTCTGGAAAAGCACGACACCCAGACTTTGCGTGTGGTAGTGCTGGCGGAAGAGGCCGGTGCCGAGCAACTGCATGAGCTGGCCAGCGAGCCGGGTATTGGCCGCCGCTCCCGGGAAGTGATCCTGCGCAGTGGCTCGGCCATTCAGCCCGAGGCGCTGCAGCGGGTGGCCTGCCTGGATGCGGCGGCGGTAATCGTGCCCAGCCAGGAGCACGGGGCCGGCAGTTTTGTCACACCGGATGTGGAAACCGTCAAAGCCTTGCTGTCGATTGCCGCCCAGGCCCGTCACTTTGGCAGTTCGCTGCCATTTGTGGTGGCGGAAATCCAGGACATGCGCAAACTGCCGGTGATCGAACGCGCCTACCCCGGGCCGGTGGAAGTGGTGGCCGGTGATGCCACCATCAGTCGTCTGATGGTGCAGAATGTGTTGCATCATGGTCTGTCGGAGGTTTATAACGAACTGCTCACCGCCGGTACGGGTAACGAAATTTTTGTTCGCGGCGGGGAGACTGCTGAAGGGCTGTCGCTGGGTGAGCTGGCCACGCAGCGACCACAAGCGATTGTGCTGGGCCTGCTGCGTCCCTCTGGGGAGTCCGCCGGCAATTGGCGGGTGGAGCTGCCGGCTTCCTCCGACACGGTTATTCGAGCGGAGGATCGGGTCGTGCTGTTGGCCCGGCAGTATCAGCATACCGGCACGGATGCCAAGACTGTGTCCTTGGCGGCTGTTGATCGGGTAGAGCCTGTGATGGCCGCGACCCCGGAAACCGGTTTCCAGCGTATTCTGGTACTGGGTTGGAACCGACGGGTGCCTAACCTCGCCCGGGAATTCGCCAGTTACCAAAGCCGCAAATTTCACCTGGATCTGGTGTCAGCCATCCCGTTGGCGGACCGAGAACGGGAAATCGCCCGCCATGGGGTGGATCTCAGTCGTGTGAATGGCCGCTTGCTGGAAGCGGATTACATGGTAGAGAGTGATCTGCGCAGGCTGAACCCGGCTTCCTACGATACGGTCATGCTGCTCAGTAGTGATCGGGTCGGCTCCGATGAAGAGGCAGACGCCCGGGCCATGGTGGGCTACCTCCAGCTGGAAGATGTTCTGTCTGAATCAACCCGCCGCCCGCAGGTGATCATGGAGTTGAGTGATCCGGACAACCGCCACCTGTTGTATGGCCACCAGAGCGAAATGCTGATCAGCCCGATGATTCTGAGCCACGTGCTGGCCCAGGTGGCGCTTCGCCGTGAGTTGCGGGTTGTACTGGATGAGCTGTTTACTGCCGGGGGCGCCGAAGTCCAGTTTCGCCACCCGCATGACTACCCGCTGCCGGCGAGTGCCACCTTTCAGGTGCTGGAAAAGATCGTGGCGGCCAGGGGCGAGGTGGCACTGGGGATTTATCGGGGCCAGGCCGACGAGCGTGGCCGGCATCTGGCCATGAACCCGCCCCGGCAGGACTACCTGGAATTGCAGGAAGGGGACCGTTTGTTGGTGTTATGCAGGACCTGAGCCGCAGCGAGCGGCTCAGTCGATGGTGTCCAGCAAGGCCTGCATGATGTCGTCCATCACCACGAAGCCTTTCAGCTCGTTGTCGGCCAGCACCAGCAGCCGCTTAACCCGGTGTTCGGTCATCAGCCGGGCCGCATGCCGGAGTGCCAGGTTTTCACCCACGCTGATCACCGGTTTGGCGCAAATGTCGTAAACATTGAGCAGATCAATATCGCCGTCTTCGGCAATGATCGCCTTCATTACGTTGGTATAGGAAATAAGTCCCCAGGCGTCATGTTCATGCTTGCGCTCGACGATCAGGGACTTCACCTTGCGTTGTTTCATCATCGAGAGGGCTTCGCGCACGGTAGCGAAGGGGGAAATCTTGATGGTGTCGGTCACCATCACGTCTTTGACCAGTTTCATGGGCTCTCCGATCAGAACGAGTCTTTAACGTGTTGCTCGAATTTTTCCACCTGAGCCAGGTCAATGCCGCCCAGGTGTTCCAGTGGCACTGTAAATACCACGCCCTGTGAGTCTTTCGGGTCGGGCGTGATGATTTTCTGGATGGTCTTCAGTACCTCCAGTGACAGGCCTTTTTCCAGAACCATCAAAAGTACACTCTGGTTGCCCTCGTAGGTCATGCCGAAAAACGTTTTTCTGGCGGTGTTGCTGACGCCTCGACCGGACATCAGGGTAATACCGCCAGCGCCGCACTCCCGAGCCTTGTCGATGCATTTCTGTTCCAGGTCTTCCGGGACAACGGCGACCAGTGCCGAGAATTTCATGATTGTTCCTTCCTGCGATCTGCAATGGTTTGAGAAACAATGGCGTAGGCCATTACGGTAACGATGGGGAAGATTGAGGCGAACGCTATCAGGCCGAAGCCATCGATCAAAACGCTGCGCCCGTCAATGCTGCTGGCCAGGCCAATACCCAGGGCCGTCACCAGCGGAACGGTGACCTCCGACGTGGTGACGCCGCCGAGATCATAGGCCAGAGCCACAATGTAGCGAGGTGCCAGCAGCGTCAGGATAATAACCAGGATGTATCCGCCCATCACATAATAGTGGATGGAGTCGCCGGTAATAATGCGGTGTACGCCAATGGTAATGCCAATGGCGACGCCCACTGCCACCAGAATACGAATAACGTTGCCATTCAGGCTACCGTTGGCGGCTTCCTCTACCTGCTGGCCGATGGCGATCAGCGCCGGTTCCGCCATGGTGGTGGCAAAACCGATCATCAGGGCGAACAGGTAGATGTACAAGTGGTTGTCCCGGGCGGTGAGCTGTTCGGCCATGCTGGTGCCGATGGGAAAAAGCCCGAGCTTAAGGCCAACTACAAACGCATAGAGGCCAAGGATGACCAGTAGAAAACCGAAAGCCACGGTGGCCGGGTTGGCGAGTTTGCGGCGCAGCACCAGATACTGGAAAAACAGCACAGTGATGATGATTGGCAGTACATCCCGCACCATCTCCGCCAGATTCAGCAGAACGCTGACAATGCCGGAAGGCCCGGAGGATTCCGATTCATTGCCGAGCACCAGTTCGCCGGCGGCAGTGTCGCCGGAATACACCAGCATGCCGTAACCCTGCACGGTAATCATCGGCACCATGACCGCCAGTGCCACCAGCCCGAAACCGTCAATCAGTGGGTTGCGGCCGGCAATGGAGGCCGCCAGGCCAATGCCCAGGGCGGCAATCAGGGGCACTGTCACTACATTGGTGGTCACGCCGCCGGAGTCATAGGCCAGACCCACGATTTCTTCGGGCGCAAACCAGGTGATAATCACCACGGTGATGTAACCGATGATCATAAACCAGTGCAGCGGGTAGCCGAAAATGATCCGGAACACCCCTAGTGAAATCACCAGCCCCACGGACACCGCCACCAGCACCCGCAGGGTGAGGGCGTCAATCCGGCCTTCACTGATGGTTTGCGCCTGCTCCGCCACAGCAATCAAAGCCGGTTCGGCGATCACTGCAGAAAAGCCCATGGCAAAGCCGAACGACAGCAGAATTAACAAAGAGCCGCGCTTGGCAAACTGGTTGGCCAGGCTTTTGCCAACCGGGAAAATACTCAACTCCAGGCCTTGCAGGAACAGCGCCACGCCGGCGGCGACAATCAACAGGCCGACGACCATGCTGCCCAGGTTGTCGGGCACCTGTTGCAGAATCACCAACTGGAAGAACGCCACCACCACAACAATGGGCAGCAGGTTTTTCAGGGCGTGTAACAGGGAATGGCCGAATGCGCGGAGATAGAACACGGCTTCCTCGGATTGTCGGTATCGAACGTTGAAAACAGTACCACATTCCTTGATGTGTTTACTGATCCGGCTCAGTTTTGCCGTGGAATCAATAGGCTGACCGGTCGCTGGAGGGATAGTTTCAGCATTCACCAGAAAAATGCTGAAAATACACCACATAAATTTCAATTATAAATTCAAAGGGACTACAGTAACTGCCAATGTCAGCGCCTGCCCCGTTTTCGGCCGCAGGCAGTTGGCTTCGGATGCTGCCTGGCAGCAGCTTTTCCGCACCTTTTGAACATCAAACGTAGAAAGGACAGAGATCATGCCTTACGCACAAGACGTCGACCAAATTGCTTCCATCCTGAAGCAAAACCCGACCTGGAACGCCATCAACCCGAAGCACGCTGCCCGCATGCGCGCTCACAACAAGTTCAAGACTGGTCTGGACATCGCCAAGTACACCGCCAAGATCATGCGCGAAGACATGGCGAACTACGATAAAGACACTTCCCAGTACACCCCGTCTCTGGCCTTCTTGCCCCGCTTTCTCCGCCCGCCGTATATTCTTTCCCTCCATATGCCCTTCCGTTACACCAAGCGTCTTTACCTGTTCCTTTCTCGCTCTTTTGTTTCCCCCCTTCGCTCTCCGTTCCTCCCGCTTCCCTTCCCGTCCCTGCCCCACAATCCTTCCCTTCCTCCCCTCATCCCTCATCCGTCCCCCTTCCTTCCTCCGGCTGCCCCACT
>JABXHG010000587.1 GCA_013393545.1 Alteromonadaceae bacterium
CCATTGCGCAGAAGATGGCGCTGGGCGGCCATGTCGGTGTTCACAAAACGGTTTTTGATTGCGTCGGAGCTCGACATGAAGTGATCATAAAAATCCACAAAAAACGTTTCGCTGCCACAGCACCGGCATTACAGCAATCAACAGGAAGGCGGTGATCAGCCAGGTCCAGACGAACAGGGGCATGTTCATCAGGGTCATGCCCGGCGCCCGTAGGTTCAGGATGGTGGCAATCACGTTGATGGCGCCCATGATCGACGACACGCCCATGATATGAATGGCAAAGATGAAGAAGGTGGTGCTCGGCGGGCCGTAGGTGGTGGACAGCGGCGCGTACAAGGTCCAGCCGAAGTTCGGTCCGCCGCCCTGCATGAACAGGGTAGATACCAGAATCAGGAAGGCACAGGGCAGCAGCCAGAAACTCCAGTTATTAATCCGGGGCAGGGCCATGTCCGGCGCGCCGATCATCAGCGGCAGCATCCAGTTGGACAGCCACACAAACGCCGGCATGACCGCCCCGAACACCATAATCAGCCCGTGCATGGTGGTCATCTGGTTAAAGAACTCCGGCTGCACAATCTGCAGCCCCGGCTGGAACAGTTCGGCCCGGATCACCATCGCCATGCTGCCACCCAACAGGAACATGGCGAAGCTGAAGATCAGGTACATGGTCCCGATGTCTTTGTGGTTGGTGGTCAGCAGCCAGCGGCTGATACCGCTGGCGGGGCCGTGGTGATGCTCCTGGCTGTGGCTTTCTGCAACCGCACTCATCAGCACTCTCCCATTCCCGTTATTCGCTCAGGTAATCCACGATCTCTTTGGGCGTAACCATCTCACCGGTGTTGTTACCCCAGGCATTGCGCTCGTAGGTGATCACCGCCGCCAGTTCCACTTCGCTCAGCTGGTTGCCAAAGGCCTGCATGGCGGTGCCGGACACGCCGTTGACCACGATATCGATATGCGCGGCCCGGTCTTCGGTGGCAATAACGCTGCCCTTCAGGGCCGGGAATGCCGGCGGTGCGCCGCTGCCGTCACTCTGGTGGCAAGACGCACAGGCGGTGGCATACACCTGTTCGCCGCGTTCCATCAGCTCATCCATGGTCCAGTCTTTTTCGGTCAGCAGTCGCTCCTGCTCGGCGGCTTCACGCTGCTCGGCCACCCACTGGTCGTACTCTTCCTGAGGCACCGCTTCCACCACCACCGGCATGAAACCGTGGTCCTTGCCGCACAGTTCGGTACACTGGCCCCGATAAATGCCGGGCTCGTCAATGCGGGTCCAGGTTTCATTGATGAACCCGGGAATAGCATCTTTTTTTACGCCCAGGGCAGGTACCCACCAGGAATGAATCACGTCATTGGCGGTCACCAATAAGCGGACTTTTTTGCCCACCGGCACTTTCATGGGCTTATCCACTTCCAGCAGGTAGTTTTCGCCCTTCGCCTGACGGTTTTCGATCTGATCACGGGGCGTCGCCAGGTTAGAGAAAAAGCCAAAATCCTCGTTGATGTATTCATACTGCCAACGCCACTGGTAACCGGTGACCTTGATGTCGACATCCGCCTCGCTGGTGTCGTACATGTCAATCAGGGTGGCAGTGGCGGGGATGGCCATGGCCACCAGAATGGCCAGGGGAATAATGGTCCAGAGAATTTCCACCACCGTGTTCTCGTGGAAATGGGCCGGCTTGTGGCCTTTGGATTTACGGTGGGCAATGATCGACCAGAACATGACCCCGAACACCACCACGCCGATGGCCACGCAAATCCACAGAATGGTCATGTGCAGGCTGAAAATCTGGTTACTGGTGCCGGTGACTCCCGGCGACATATTCATCGTCCAGTCCGCCCATACCGGGGTCGGCGCAGCAAGGCTGGCCACGGCAACAACCGGGAGCGTCCGCTTGGTGTGTACGCGCATACTGTGTCTCCACAGAGTGTTATTCTTGTCGGCTTTTGCGCCCTGCCAAAAACGGGTATATCAAGTCCGAGTATAGACACAGATCAAAAAATGACTAAAAAACGGTCAAACCCAATCAAGCTAAGCAGATAATTTTGAGACATAAATCTTCTAAGCCCCTTGTCAGCAGCACCGACCGGCGCCTTTGGGCACTGGCCTGGCCACTGATGCTGACCAACCTCACCGTGCCCCTGCTGGGCCTGGTGGATACCGCCGTGCTGGGCCACCTGGACAGCCCCGAATACCTGGGCGCGGTGGCAGTGGGCGCCAACCTGTTCAGCATCCTGTACTGGACATTTGGCTTCATGCGCATGGGCACCACCGGCCTGGCCGCCCAGGCCTGGGGCCAGCGTGATCCGTTCGCCCAGGTCGCCTTGCTGTTGCGCTCGCTGCTGCTGGCGGTGGCCATAGGCCTGCTGCTGATTCTGTTTCACCAACCACTGATCAGTCTGGGCCTGCACTTGATGAACCCGAGTCCGTCGGTGACGGAACTGGCGGCGGAATACGCAGGCATCCGCATCTGGAGCGCACCGGCAGTGCTGTGCCAGTACACCCTGGTGGGTTGGCTGATCGGCACCCAGTTCCCGCGCGGCCCCATGGTGATGCTGATCATCGCCAACGGCATCAACATCGTGCTGGATGTGTTCTTCGTGACAGTGCTGGGCTGGAACAGCCGGGGCGTGGCCATGGCCACGGTGATGGCGGAATACGGCGCGGCCGCCATTGGCATCGCCATCGTGCTGAAACGCATGCCAGCGGGCCAGCGTCTGACCCGCGACCTGTTCGGCCAATTGGCCGACTATCTGCGTATTTTGCAGGTCAACCGTTACATCATGGTACGCACCATTGCCCTGTTGCTGGTGCTGGCGTTCTTCACCGCCCAGGGCGCACGCCAGGGCGATACCGTGCTGGCCGCCAATGCTGTGCTCATTACCTTTCTCCTGGTGATTTCCAACGCCCTGGACGGCTTCGCCAATGCCGCCGAGGCCCTGATCGGCGAAGCGGTGGGCCGGAACAGCCGCCGGCGCTTCCGGGTGGTGTTCCGCACCGCCCTGCGCTGGTCGCTCTGGGGCGCACTGGCGCTGACCGTCGGCTTTATTCTGGGCGGACGCTGGCTGATCAGCCTGTTGACGGGCATTGAAGACGTTCGCCAAACCGCCTGGCAATACCTGCCCTGGCTTTGGCTGTTGCCCTTTGCTTCCGTGTGGGGATTTTTGTTCGACGGCATTTTCATTGGCGCTACTCGCACCCGCGACATGCAGAACACCATGTTGTTTTCGGCACTGGTGGTGTTTCTGCCGGTCTGGTGGCTGACTAATGGATGGGGTAACCACGGGCTGTGGTTATCGCTGATCAGCCTGATGCTGGCGCGTGCCGTCAGCATGGGCTGGCTAAGCTGGCGCTACAGCCGGGATGGCAGCTGGTTTCGGCACACTTCAGGCCATGGTCAGGGGTAGCCCGGGTTACTGGCAGGAATGATTGTCAATTGCAGGGCAGTTTGAAAAATCTTTACTACACTTTTTCTGAAACGCGGGGCCGCACGGTAAGCGGCTCATCCAGTTACGGTCGGGATTACCCTGGAGGCGCTTTGCGACCCCAACTTGCGCAGACAACGGCTGCACCGGAAATGACACCACAGGTTGTCCTCGAAATCATTGACCAGGCCCGGCGCCAGGAAGCCCGTTCCGGCACCTTCTTTCGCCAGATGAAAGAAACGGCCGAGCAGCTGCCGGCATCGGTGGTGGTGGACTGCCATCAACCCGCCGGCTGCCTGTTCCGTTTTGCCGCTGAATACATCGAGATGGCTCCCCGGCTGATCGAATGCGTGGACGCCTGCGCCATTGAAGCCGGCTGCAAGCCGCTGTTCCAGCCCTTTATCGATGCCGCCATCCGCTATTTCACCCAGCCTTCGGCCATGCTGTTGAAATATGAGGGGCTCAGCGGCCTTTTGATTCGCGCCTATCAATGCCACCGCCTGATGGAGGAAATGCACGAAAACAACCGCTCGATCCGCGCCAGTGAACTGTTTGACCTGGAAGCCACCCGCGCCAACCTGCTGGTACACAGCCTGATCGGCGAGCCCTTTGCCAACGAATTGGACGATGCCATCGTACACACGGTGCTGCAGATCGCCGGCACCCCGGATTTCTACAATCTGGATCTGGAACCGTTCATCAACCAGGTGAACAACCGCGCCTGGGACTGGATGCGCGGTTACTGGGAAAGCCTGCTGGTACGCAACCACATCCGCTTCGCCCTCGGCAGTCTCTGAGCTGCGGACTGACACGGGTCACTGACTCTTCACCGAAAAATCCGTATTCTTCGCGCTTTGCTCACCATCAAGGGGAAGAAAACGTGCTCGAGAATACCGATCTTGGGAAACTGCTGGTACGTCTGGCGGTCGGCGGGCTGCTGTTGTTTCACGGAATTTCGAAGCTGTTCAATGGCATTGGCTTCATTGAAGCACTTCTGGCCAGCCATGACCTACCCACACAATTAGCCTGGGCCGTTTACATCGGCGAGATCGTCGCGCCGTTGATGGTTATCCTCGGTTATCAGACCCGGATTGGCGCCCTGCTTATCTTCATCAACATGGTAGTCGCGATTATTCTGGCCCATACCAATGAATTACTGGTGCTCAGCCGGGGTGGAGGGCTTGCGCTCGAACTGCAACTGTTCTTCCTGATGAACTCGGCCGCTGTTTTTTTCATGGGACCGGGCAAATACAAGCTCAAGAATTGATCAATCCGCTTTGACTCGCGCCGGCAATTACGGCAGATTAGCCCGCTTTTCAGGACTCCGGCCCTCACAAGGGGCCGGATAACCCATCGATTCCTACCCGGAGTTTGCCATGAATGCCGTTGTTGCCGCGGTCCTGATCATGCTCGTTCTGAGCCTGTGCCGCATCCACGTTGTTGTTGCCCTGATTATCGGTGCCATCTCCGGCGGCCTGGTCGCCGGAATGTCCCTGGACGCCACCATTGATGCCTTTAATAACGGGCTCGGGGGTGGCGCCACCGTGGCGCTGTCCTACGCCACCCTCGGCGCCTTCGCGGTAGCCATCGGCAAATCCGGCCTGGCCCACGCCCTGGCCGATCGCGCCCTGGCCCTGGTGGGCCGGCAGGACGACGGCGGTGCCGCCAAAGGCATCCGCTTCCTGATCATCGGCCTGCTGGTGGCCATTGCGATGTCCTCCCAGAACATCCTGCCCATCCACATCGCCTTCATCCCACTGGTGGTGCCGCCGCTGTTGTACGTAATGGCGAAACTGCGCATGGACCGCCGGCTGGTGGCCTGCGTGCTGACCTTCGGCCTGATCACCCCGTACATGTTTCTGCCGGTGGGCTTCGGCGGCATTTACCTGAACGAAATCCTGCTGGCCAACGTGGCCGATAACGGCGTGGATGCCAGCGAACTGAACGTCATGTCCGCCATGGCCCTGCCGGCCCTGGGGATGCTGCTGGGGGTACTAGTAGCGGTGTTCTTCAGCTACCGGGGCAACCGCGATTACAACCTGGAGGCAATCGCCAAAACCGAACGCACCGACATTCAGTACAACCCGAAAACCCTGGTCATGGCCCTGGTAGCTATTGTTGTCGCCTTCGTGGTCCAGCTCTGGCTCGGTTCCATGATTCTGGGCGCCCTGGCGGGTTTTGTGCTGTTCAACGCCTCTGGCGTGGTGAAGTGGAAAGAGGCGGACGACCTGTTCACCGAAGGCATGAAAATGCTGGCCATGATCGGCTTCATCATGATCACCGCCAACGGCTTTGCCGAAGTGATGCGGGAAACCGGCGACATCGCCAGCCTGGTGGAAGGCTCGGTGGGTATGATTGGCGACAACAAGCCGCTGGCGGCGCTGCTGATGCTGGTGGTGGGCCTGCTGATCACCATGGGCATTGGCTCGTCGTTCTCCACCATTCCCATCATCGCCGCCTTGTACGTGCCCCTGGCCCTGCAGATGGGATTCAGCCCCCTGGCCATCGTGGCGTTGGTAGGCACCGCCGGCGCCTTGGGTGATGCCGGTTCCCCGGCCTCGGATTCCACCCTCGGCCCCACCGCCGGCCTGAACGCAGACGGCCAGCATAATCACATCTGGGACACGGTGGTGCCTACCTTCCTGCACTACAACCTGCCGCTGCTGGGCTTTGGGTGGTTGGCGGCTATGGTGTTGTAATAGGCGTGTCGAAGAAAGCCTCCACCTATATCATCCGAGTGGAGGCTTTCTAAACAAGCAACCTATTCAGGTGTTGGAAAATTGCCTGATAAATACCTCTGCGCAGCCTCCACCTGCCGATCACACCTGTCTCCGGTGTAATTCCTCAGCCGATACTCCTCTAGGGTGTCGTCGTCCTTCAGCACCAGATCCCTTCGGTTTTCCATCACCAGAACCGAAGCAATAGCAATTTCGTCTGTAGTCCAGCCAACAGTCCCTGCTTTATCTAGCAACTGCACCGACAAATCGGAATATTTCTGGGCCGATGCATTGTCGTTCTCAAAGGTAAGTGCCGTATCGGCGCAGACAGAAAGGTCTATTTGAACATTCATTACTGATTGAAGCTTCTCATCTACAACCAGCTCATCAGCCCGAACCATGAATGACACTGCTGTTGTCACAACCGCTAACGCAATCCGTCGAGCATTACTCGGCATCTTGAACCTCGTCGTTAGTCCTTTTCTGGGCACCGGAGGCAACCACCCAATAGCCACCATGGAGCACTAAGATCATCAAAGGCCATAGACTAAAGGTTAGCCAGATATTGGCATTTGCATCGAAGTAGTAGACTACCACTGTTGCGCTGACGGAAATCAAAAGGGCGCTGGCAGCGACACAACGAGTCCAAATTGCCCAAGATCGCTCCAGCTTACCTTTCATCAAACCACCCAGCATAGAGTAATAAAACAAACTACCTACTAAGCCTGACACGATAAGTACGATGAACATCTCAGAGTTCGCTGTACACCAGAAGGCCCCTTGCCGCCAGCTCACGACGGACCTTCTCATGTTCGCCTTTAGCCATTATATTAAGGCCCGAGATCACAATAATCGCTGGAATACTGGCGACGCCAATACCAGAAGCGATTTTTTTCGCAAAACCAAGTCTTTCTGCGACGGTTTCAACAAGTTCTGTATTTTTCAGGCTCTCAATTTCTCCCCGTATGTATGCTCTGGGTCCATTACTGGACATACTGTACACAGCCCCGGCCACACCAGCCACGGTAACACCTGGAAGTGCTAACGGATTAAACTGGCGTGTAGACTCACGTTTCCATTTCGAATAGTTATAAAATTCCAATAACTCCTGATCAGACAGGGACCACATGTACCAGTATTGTTGCACGCTCTGATCTGCTACTAGACCAACCAATTTCTGGAGCAGCATTCCACGAACATTATTATGGATCATGCGATTAACACCCATCCGCTCGGACGCTCCCAAATGACGGAATACAGCAATGCCATTCAGGATGGGTGTAAAGATTTCAGGTGAGGCACCGATCTGTCCCTTATACTGCCCCAACCCCATTAGGTCGGCCAGCGCCAGAAGCGGGGCGTTATTGAAATCGGCGGTTACGTATCGGACAGTTACTTGTGCAGTCATAGCACGATCCTTGTAGCTGGAGGACTTGATGCTCCGTTGTCATCCATATTGCCGAATGGAATAGTGAACAACCAGGGGATTACTGTCAACTGCCATAAACGCGGACATGAGAGGCATAATGTGCATCGGAGTTGAGGATAAAACAAAATGCGTTAAGGGAGCGCGGGGTGAGGGGATAGGCGCATCTAGCGCCCTTATTTCAACGCGGCGCAGGGAAGTCGTCTATCAGATAGTGTTTAGCAGCCGCCACCTGCCGCTCACATCGTTCTCCGGTATAGTTCCGCAACCGAAACTCCTCAAGAGTATCATCTTCCCTCAGCACCAGATCGGTTCGATTTTCCATTACCAGAACCGTGGCGATGGCAAGATCTTCTGAAGTCCAGCCAACCTCTTTCGTCTTGTCCAATAATTGAAAAGACAGATTGTTGTATATCTCGGCGGTTTCCTCATCGCTCTGATAAGTGTAGGCGGTGTCACCGCAAGCAGTGAGGTCCAGTTGAGTTGTCATGACCTCCCTCAATCGCTTATCAACGGTCAGTTCATCCGCCTGGACTACCTGCAAAGGCCATAGTGCCATCAGCGCAATTACCATTCTGCGGACAATACTATTCAACATCGCTGGTTCCTCTATTAGCTTGCTTTGGGCAGGCATTAACAGCTACCCAGTACCCGCCATGAAGCGGCAACGCAATGACAGGCCATATAGCGGCGGAGAGCCACAAGCTCAGCTCGGCACCAAAATAGCCAGCCATCATTGTGGCACTGATTGATATCAAAAAAGCACTCGTTGCGACGCAGCGACTCCATGCTGACCAGCCCCGGGCCAGCTTTCCGTTCGCTACGCCCCGGAGCAATGCAAAGAAAAAAAAGCTTCCTGCCAGGCCCGACCCGATCAAAATAACCAGCATGCTAAAGATCGCTATAAACCAGCAGCCCTCTGGCGGCCAGTTCACGGCGAGCTTTATCATGCTCGCCCTTGGCCATGATGTTGAGCCCGGAGATGACTATGAAGGTCGGTATGCTTGCTATTCCGAGTCCTTTGGCGAGTTTTTTCCCAAAACCCATGCGTTTCGCCACCTCCTGAACGAGGTTCGTGTCCTTGAGTATATCAATGGTATCTTGAGCCATGGCTCTGGGTCTGCCACGAGAGTATGCATAGACAGCACCAGCCACCGAACCCACAGTGAACTCGGGAAGACTTAGGGGGTTGAACTGCTCTGTAAACTCCAGTTTCCCCTTGGAGTAATGAAAAAACTCCAACAATTCCTCATCAGATAACGACCACAAATGCCAGAAGTGTTGAACGCTCAAATCACTAATAAGCATTCGCAACTTTTGAAACAATATACCTCTGGGAACGTTTTCAACGATGAGCCGATTTACAGCTACCCGATCAGCCGGCTCCAGATGGCGGAAGACAGCTATACCGTTCAGGATGGGCCTATAGATCTCCGGCGAGGCACCAATCTGCTCTTTATACGGCCCCAACCCCATCAGGTCGGCCAATGCCAGAAGCGGGGCGTTGTTGAAGTCAGCGGCCACATAACGTTCGGTTGCTGGTGCTGTCATTACACGATCCTTGTCTTTGGCAGGTTTGACATTCCGATGTCATTAGTAATTTCCGCATGAATAATCAGTGAACGGGTGTGCCTTGTCAACTGTCATCCGCGCATACACGAGAAATACCCCCAAGTTCCTCAGCATGAACAGAGCTACATTAACACTCCATGCCATTGCTCATGCTTGGCTAGCATCGCGCTCGGACCGTCAAATCAAGGGTAGCAAGCCCTCAGCCCAAGCTTGTGTCATCAACATTGATGTGTCCAGACGATATCTAAAGCGGAAAAAAGGAAGGTTCATCGCGGATTAGCGGGAAAAGAAAGGGCCGGGCTGGGAGCGCCGAAACTGTCAGAAAACAGGGTTTTCGTTTCGGCACCCCTAGCCATGCTCTTGAAGCCTGCATAAATCTCAAGCGACCGAAGGTCATTCATCGTCTTGGCTGGATTTGAAGAACACCACCTGCTTGACCGTGTGGTCGTCCTTGTTATCGCGCTGGTTCACCCGCGTTTCCAGTTCGGGATTCGCCGGCTGCTCCTGATCCGACATGGCATCAGTGAAGCCACAGGCCACGCACTCGCGTATCTGCTCGTCGTTGTCATCGGTGAACATCATGATCTTGTCCATCTCGGCACAACGTGGGCAGACGGCACCGGCGATGAAACGTTTGGGACTTGCCATAATTCAACTCCACATTGGGTACCCGGTCATCCTTACGATAACCCGGGGCCATTGTATCAGGCGGCGCTATCGGAGTTACCGCTGATACCCGTTTGTTTGAGCAGCGCATCCACTTCCGGTTCCCGGCCCCGGAACGCCTTGAACAGCTCCATGGGCTCCTGGGAACCGCCTTTCTCCAGGATGTTGGCCAGGAAGGCTTCGCCGGTTTCCGGATGAAAGATGCCCTTTTCCTCGAACAGGGAGAAGGCATCCGCCGCCAGCACTTCGGCCCACTTGTAGCTGTAATAGCCCGCGGCGTAAGCACCAGCGAAGATGTGGGAGAAGGCGTTGGGGAAGCGGTTGAATTCCGGCGCTTCGATCACCGCGAACTCTTCCCGCACCTTGCGGTGCATGTCCAGCGGGTTGGTGGGTGCTTCCTCGGTGCATTCCGCGTGCAGGCGGAAATCGAACAGGGAGAACTCCAGCTGGCGCACCATCCCCATGCCAGACTGGAAGTTCTTCGCCGCCAGCAGCTTGTCCAGCAGGTCTTCCGGCAGCGGCTCGCCGGTTTCGTGGTGGCTGGCGATCAGAGCGGGGGATTCGGGGTCCCAGCACCAGTTTTCCAGGAGCTGGCTGCGCAGCTCCACCGCGTCCCAGGCCACACCGTTGATGCCGGACACGTCCATCACGTCCACCTGGGTGAGCATATGGTGCAAACCGTGACCGAACTCGTGGAACAGGGTGGTGACCTCGTCGTGGGTGAGCAGCGATGGCTTGCCCTTCACCGGCGGGGTGAAGTTGCAGGTCAGGAAGGCCACCGGCAGCTGCAGCTGGCCACGCTGATTGCGCCAGCGCACTCGACAGTCGGCCATCCAGGCACCACCACGCTTGCCCTGGCGAGCGTAAGGGTCGAGGTAGAACCAAGCCACCGGCTCGCCATCGCGGCTGATGCAATAGGCCTTCGCATCGGCGTGCCAGGTTTCTACTTCCGGCTTTTCTTCAATCTGCACGTTGAACAGCCGCTCGGCGACGCTGAACAGGCCGCCAACCACCTTGTCCGCCGGGAACCAGGGGCGCAGGGTTTCCGGGGAGATGTCGTAGCGCTTCTGGCGCAGCTTTTCGCTGTAGTAGCCCACGTCCCAGGCCTGCAGTTCGTCAACACTATGCTCGTCTTTGGCGAAGGCCTGCAATTCTGCAAACTCCTTCTCAGCCTGGGGCTTGGATTTGGCCGCCAGCTGGTTCAGGAAATCCAGCACTTCCTCGACGCTGCGGGCCATTTTGGTGGCCAGCGACAGCTCCGCGTAGTTATCAAAGCCCAGCAATTTGGCCATGGCGTGGCGACGCTTGAGGATTTCCGCCATCACCGGCGTGTTGTCCCAGGTGCCGGCATCCGGGCCCTGGTCCGAGGCGCGGGTGACGAAGGCTTCGTAGACTTCCCGGCGCAGGTCACGGTTATCGCCATAGGTCATCACCGGAAAGAAACTGGGGAAATCCAGGGTGATCACGTAGCCATCCAGCTCTTTCTGCTCGGCCGCCTGTTTCGCGCCTTCGATAGCCGTTTCCGGCAGGCCGGCCAATTCGTTCACATCGGTGATGTGCTTGTACCAGTGCTGAGTGGCGTCCAGCACGTTATCGCTGAACTTGTTGGACAGATCCGCAAGCTCGCGGGACAACTCCGCATACTGCTTCTTCTGCTCTTCGGGTAGGTCGACACCACCCAGTCGGAAATCCCGCAGGGTGTTCTCAATGGCCTTGCGCTGGGCTTCGCTGAGCTCGCCAAAATCCTCCCGCGCCGCCAGCTTCTTGTAGGCGTCGCACAACTCGGCGTTCTGGCTGATCTCGGTGCTGTACTCGGTCAGCTTTTCCAGGCAATTCTTGTACACCTTGCGCAAGTCGTCGTTGTTGGCCACGCCATTAAGGTGACAGATCACCGACCAGGCGTTAGCCAGTTTGTTCTCCATCGCCTGCATGGGCTGGACCAGCGTGTCCCAGGTGGGATCGTCCTGCTGGGCCAGCTGGGGAATTTTCATGCGGTTTTCGCTGAGAATCTGGTCAATCGCCGGTTCCATGTGTTCCACACGGACATGATCAAATTTCGGCAGCAGATCGTCGGTTAAAAGCGGGTTGTTCATATAAAGCCCTTCTCAGCTATTCGTGTTTGAGGTAGCTTCCCGGTATAAAACATTGGGGAAGTGCATCTGGGGGTAGGCCTTTCCAAAAAGCGCTCCTGGCGGCCCATCCATGGGTCGCTTGTCTTCCGCCTCGCTGCGCTTATTGCTCCTGCGTCGCGCAGCGAGTCCAGGACTGGCCATCCTTGGCCAGCCCGTGAAGAGCTACTCGCTCTTCACCCATGGCTCCACAAATTTTTGGAAAGGCCTACCCCCAGCTGCACCGCAACCACCGGGCATATTCGATAAGGTATACATAATGACGAATGTACGAACACACAAGGGTATCACACCACAATTTGGCGAACGCTCGTGGGTGGACGAAAGCGCCGTGGTCATCGGCGATGTGCAGATGGGCGAGGACTGCTCGGTCTGGCCGATGACCGTGATCCGTGGCGATATGCACAAAATCCGCATTGGCAGCCGTTGCAGCATCCAGGACGGCTCGGTGCTGCACATTACCCACGCCAGCGACTACAACCCCGGCGGCTGGCCGCTGATCCTGGGTGACGACGTGACCGTGGGCCACAAGGCCCTGCTGCACGGCTGCACCATCGGCAGCCGCGTGCTGGTCGGCATGGGCTGCACCGTGATGGATGGCGCCGTGGTGGAAGACGAAGTGATCATCGCCGCCGGTACTCTGGTACCCCCCGGCAAGAAACTGGAATCCGGTTACCTGTACGTGGGGTCGCCGTGCAAACAGGCCCGGGCGCTGACCGACAAGGAAAAAACTTTCTTTAAATACACGGCCGCCAACTACGTCAAACTCAAGGACGAGTATCTGAACGACAGCCAGTAAGCGCTTGCTCAGGGCAGGATTTCGATCGGCAGATCCCGGGTCGGGGCGTCTTCGTCGCACTCCGGTTCACGAATGGAAATTTCCACCCGCCGGTTGAGCGCCCGGTTTTCGGCCGTGTTGTTGGGAGCCAGCGGCTTGGTTTCCGCCCGGCCGGCAGCCACCACGCGATCGGCGGGAATATCCCGGTTCAACACCAGTTCATGCACCACCGAAACCGCACGGGCCGCTGACAAATCCCAGTTTGAGCGGTACTGGCTGCTGGAGATGGGCCGGTCATCGGTATGGCCGGACACGACAATATTACCGCTGCAGTTACCCACCACTTCCACCACCCGCTCGATGATCGGAATCATCTCCGGCTTGATGGTGGCATCGCCAGACGGAAACGTGGCGTCTTCGGAGAATCGGATCACTACCTGATCCTTGTCGTAGTTCACATGCAGCGCGTCCGAAGCCACTTCCGCTTCGAGTTCCTGGATCAGCCGCTGGGCAAGATCCAGCACCCCACCGGGAATCTGGTTGGTTTCCGACGAGTCTTCGGTGCGTTCATCGATGAATTCCGGCTCGGTCTGCAGGCTGTCCGTGGGCTCGGGGAGGGATACGCTGTCGGACTGGGCCGGGCTGATGGGAGAACCACCCACATCTTCCCCAACCACATTCGCGGTTCCACCCAGTGCCATCGACATGGAATTGGCCATGGACCGGTATTTCTCGATGTCCATTTCCGCGAACGACAGCAGCAGGATGAAAAACGTCAACAGCAGGGTGGCCAGATCGGCAAAGGTGACGATCCAGTCCGGATTGCCGTTTTTCTGGGCTTTCTTCGGTTTTGGCCGAAACGCTCGCAAAGCTAGGCCTCCTGCTGCTCGTCCAGCTTGGCTCGGTGTTCCGGCGTGACATAAGACGACAGGATTTCAGTCATAACCCGCGGGTTTTCACCGCGCATGATGCTCTTGATCGAGGTAATGATCAGCATCTGGTTGCGATATTCGTCTTCGGCCTTGAGTTTCAGCTTTTCCGCAAGGGGAAGGGCAATCAGCTGGGCGATAAACGAGCCATAAAGCGTGGTCAGCAGGGCGATGGCCATGGCCGGGCCGATGGTGGACGGATCATCCAGGGTTTTCAGCATTTGTACCAGACCCACCAGCGTACCGAGCATACCGATCGCCGGGGCCGATTCGCCAATACCACTGAAGATCCGCTGAGCCACGTCGTAGCGTTCCGCTGTCTGGTCGCTTTCCTGATAGAGCGCCTCTTCCACGGTTTCCGGCGGGTGACCATCCACACACAGGTTGATGGCCTTTTTCAGAAACTCGTCCTCGGTTTCGTGGTTCTCCAGCCCCAGCAGACCTTCCTTGCGAACGATCCGGCCCAGGGTGGCGGTTTCACGAATCAGCTCAACCGGGCGCGCCAGATGGTCGGTGAAGGTGGCTTTCATCGCCAGTTTGAAAGAGCTGGCCACGGTCGCCATACGGAATTTGATCAGGGTTACGGCAAAAGTGCCGCCCACCACGATGGCCAGGCCCGGCACATTCAGGAAAGTGGTTATGCTGGCATCCGAGATCATGGCAAGGATGACAATGAGAATCCCGGCCAGTAGCCCGACAAGCGTAAGAATATCCATGAACAGCCCTTTTCAGCTGGCCCGTCGGGCCTCAGTCAGTTCTTAGTTCTTCAATCACTGCAGCGGTATCAGGCCTGACGCCCCGCCACACGTAAAACGACTCCGCCGCCTGTTCCACCAGCATGCCCAGGCCATCAAACACGCGGATGGCACCGTGATCCAGCGCCCACTGGTTGAACGTGGTGGTTTGCAGAGAGTACATCATGTCATACACCACTGTATCGGGTCCGATAATTTCCCCGGAAACCGGCGGTAGATCACCCTGCAGGCTGGCGCTGGTGCCGTTGATGATGACATCAAAAGGCCCGCTGACTGCCTCGAAACCACTGGCTTCCAGCCGAGTGTCGGCGGCCTCGTCGGCGAACAGCTCCACCAGCGCCTCGGTCTTGGCCAGGGTTCGATTGGCAATGATCAGTTCGGCCGGCTGCTGTGCCAACAGCGGGCCCAGCACGCCCCGTACCGCGCCGCCGGCACCCAATACCAGCACCCGGGTGTCTTTCAGAGTCACCCCGTGATTGTTGGTCAAATCCCGAACCAGCCCCACACCATCTGTGTTATCGGCCACCAGCGCCCGGTCTTGATCCTGATAAAGGGTGTTGGCCGCACCGGCCTTCAACGCCCGGAAAGTGCGTGCATCGGCCAGGCTCCAGGCCTGCTCCTTGAAAGGCACTGTTACGTTCAGGCCCTTGCCGCCGCTCTGGAAAAAATGCGCCACGGTGCCGGCAAAATCGTCCAACGGTGCCTGAATGGCAGTGTATTCCACCGACTCTCCGGTCTGGCTGGCAAACAGACTGTGGATACGCGGGGATTTACTGTGGCTGATGGGGTGCCCCACCACGGCGTAAAGTTCGTTATGCATGTTCGTCCTCCAGCCAGTTGCGGGCGGTCAGGAAATGGTCCGTCAGGCGGGCTTCCTCGCTGCCCGGTTCCGGGCGACGGTCGTAATCCCAGCGTACCAGCGGCGGCAGCGACATCAGGATGGACTCGGTGCGCCCGCCGGATTGCAGGCCAAACAGGGTGCCACGGTCATACACCAGGTTAAATTCCACGTAGCGCCCGCGTCGATAAAGCTGGAAATCCCGTTCCCGCTCGCCCCAGGGATGATCCATGCGCCGGCGCACGATGGGCTCGTAGGCTTCCACGTAACTGTCTCCCACCGCGCGCATGAAGGCAAAATCCTGTTCGAAATCGCCGGTGTTGTGATCATCGAAGAACAGCCCGCCCACACCGCGCGGCTCGGCGCGGTGCTTCAGGTAAAAGTAGTCGTCACACCATTGCTTGAAGCGGGGGTACACGTCTTCGCCAAACGGCTGGCAGGCATCGCGGGCGGTCTGGTGCCAGAACACGCAATCTTCCTCAAAACCGTAGTAAGGAGTCAGATCGTAGCCGCCGCCAAACCAGTACACCGGCTCGCCGTGTTCCGGGGTGGCAATAAAAAACCGAACGTTGGCGTGGGACGTGGGCACATAAGGGTTCTCCGGATGAATCACCAGCGACACCCCCATGGCCTGCCAGGGCGCGCCGGCCAGGTGAGGGCGGTGGGCAGTCGCCGAAGGTGGCATGGTGTCGCCCATCACATGAGAAAAATTGACGCCGCCCTTCTCAAACACCGCACCGTCGGTAATCACCCGACTGATGCCACCGCCGCCTTCCGGCCGCTGCCAGCTATCGCGAACAAACTCGGCTTTGCCATCCACCGCGGCCAGGCGCTGGCAAATGGTCTCTTGGAGCCCCAGAAGGTAGTGTTTGACCGCTTCGGTATCCGGCTGTTTTGACATGAAAACTCCTAACGAAATTGTTGTCCGGTGACGATATCAATAATACGGCTGGGCTTGCGATTTCCCCCCAGAGCGCCGGGCACAATCCGGTCCAGCTGCTGGCCGAAATACCGGCGTACCTGCCAGATATGACGGGCTGGTTGACGGCCAGCAGGGTTGCAGGAGGTGGATACCAGGGGCATGCCGGCGCTTTCGCACAAGGCTTTAACAACCGGGTGGGCGCTGACCCGAACCGCTATCGAACTGTGTTTACCCCGAACCCAATCCGGTATCTGGCGCTTCACATCCGGCAACACACAGGTCACCGGGCCCGGCCAGTGGCTGATCGCCTCGCGTTGGAGTTCTTCGGGCAGAGGATCCAGCAGAAAACGAACCTGATCCACCGAGGCGGCCACCAGAATGACGCCTTTTTCCACCGGGCGCTGCTTGAGTTCGAGTATCCGCTCAACCGCGATTTCATCCCAGGGATCACAGCCCAGACCCCAGACGGCCTCGGTGGGGTAGGCAATCACGCCGCCGGCGTGAAGGGTCCGGCGCGCGCAATGCAGCTGCCAGGAGCTTAATGGAGAGGTTGCCTGCATATCTCGTTGCACCCTGAAATCTGGACGGGATGCACGGCTCAGGCGATTTTCAGGTAGCCTCCCGGGGCGGCGTTAACCAGCCCTTCCAGCTCCAGAACCAGCAGGGACTGCATCAACTGGTCCGCCGGCAGACCGGTCGCCAGGCTCAGTGCATCGGTAGACTGGGGATCATACCCCAAAGCCTCAAATACCGCGATTTCACGACTGTCCAGTGCCGTCAGGTCGGGACCAGCGGGAGCCGGTTCCGGACCCTCGGATGGCTGCTCCGAAAGACTCCACCAGGTGCCCAGCTCTTCCAGCACATCATCGGCGGTTTCCACCAGCCGGGCGCCCTGGCGAATCAACTGATGGCAGCCACGAGCCACCGGGCTGTGCACGGAACCGGGGATGGCAAACACCTCGCGCCCCTGCTCCATGGCAAGGCGGGCGGTGATCAACGAACCACTTTTCAGGCTGGCCTCCGTCACCAGCACGCCACGGCTCAGTCCGCTGATGATGCGGTTACGCTTTGGAAAAAAGGCGGCACGAGCCTGGGTACCAGGCGGGTACTCGGAAACTACCAGTCCCTGTTCGATGATCCGATGCGCGAGTTTGCGGTGCTGCGCCGGGTACAGCCGGTCAAGACCGCAACCAATCACCGCCAATGTCGGAAAGCCGGCATCCAGTGCGCCAGCGTGGGCAGCGCCATCGATTCCCAATGCCAACCCGCTGGATACCAGCAACCCGCGCCGGCTCAACTCGCCGGCAAAACGTCGGGCATGGTCCAGCCCCGCCCGGGTGGCATTACGGCTGCCCACGATGCCAATCTGATCCCGGCCCAGCAGAGCGGTGTCGCCGAGGGTATAAAGCAGCAAGGGCGCATCGTGAATGTGTTTCAGCGCATCCGGGAAGTGCCTGTGGTTCTGGCCCACCACGGTAATGCCCAGCTCCCGGCATTGGCTCTCAATTGCCAGGGCTTCGGCCACCACCGGTTGGTCCTGGTTGCCAGCCTGCCAGGCCATCACAGCCTCCAGCGCCGGAGCCGAAAGGCCCATGGCCCGCAAGGTAGCGGGGTTCATGGCAAGAAGGTCTGTAAGGTTTGCGGTATGTTCGGCCAGGTTTTCGCGCACCCTGATGCCGAAACGGGGCAGGCGGCTCAGTAACAACCACTGGGCCGCATCGGCCCCGGGAGGGGGGATATCCGGCATGGTTCATCCTTGAATAGCCGGCCGGGCCTCATTGCCCGGCCGTAAAAACGTTTACTGCTGCTTCAGGGGTTGGTCACCTTGTCACCCACTGCCAGTGGGCGGGTGGCCTGAAGTACCAGTCCGTAGCTCATTTTTTCGTAAGTCTGGAAAACCATCAGCAAACCGGCTCGCTCGGAAGGCAGCTCGATGGTTTCATTAGTTACCGGGTCCCGCACCAGGTTGCCGGTTTTCAGTACCGCCAGCACATCACCATCCTGGATACCTTCCCGCTCACCCCGGTTAATCGCCACCACATTGTACTGGCCGATTTGGTTCACACCGCCATCCACGGCAATCATCAGGCCGTCGATATCAGACTCCGGCGCACTGGGCACAAAGCTGGTAGTCAAACGTCGATCTTCACTGACCAACAAACGGTCACCGATGCGCACCTCCTCATTGGAGCTGGACAGCTCCAGGGTCAGCACATCGCCGCTCTCGGACGTGACCGAACCCTTGGCGATACTGCGCGCTTCCAGGCCCAGGAACTCGCCGGTTTCCGGATCAACGAATTCCTTGCTGCGGCGGAAAATGCCCACCCGGTCTGCCGGTTTCTCGCCCCGGGCATAAACCCGATCACCGGCACCGGTGATGATCCGGCCATCAGCGCCCTCAAGTATATAGGGAGCGCCGTTAAGCTCGGCCGGGTTAACCACGCGGGTTTCGGTCAGGAAACTGGCAATCGCATCCAGCGGAATGGTGGGAATGGGCGTATCGATGGCCTCGGAGCGGATTTTCGGCGACAGCTTTTCCACCCCGCGGCTGGCCACCTTGGTGATTTTCGGTTGGCCGTCAATGTAAACCAGGGCCAGACGGTCGCCCGGGTAGATCAGATGGGGGTTCGCCACCTGCGGGTTAACGTGCCAGATCTCCGGCCAATACCAGGGATTGTTCAAAAAACGCCCCGAAATGTCCCACAAGGTGTCTCCCTTGACGACAGTGTAACGCTCGGGATGATCGGGCCTCAGTTCCGGGTTGGCCTGGGCCCAGGCAGAAAACAGCAGCGCCGAGGCTGCCAGAGCGTACAACAGTTTCCTCATTGTCCATGTCCTTGATCGCGAACTTGCTTTACAGGTTATTACGTTGTTGATTCCGTTACTATAGAAGAAGTCTTGGCGTTTGTGTTGTTATCTTTTGGTCCTGCCTGAATTCTTCCCGCACAATTGAAAGGTTTTGGCTATCGACTGATCAGTTTGTACTCAATCGACCATTTATCGGATAATAGGGCCAGAACAAACATTTTGCGCTGCACCCTGTCGCATTTTGGCGAACCGGTTCACGGTTTACCGGTCAAACACAGAGCAGCCACGAACACAGGCGAGAACCAGAGCGCTATGATACGAGAAATTCTTGAATACCCGGACCCCCGCTTGCGCACCATCGCCAAGCCGGTGAACGAGGTAACCGACGACATCCGTACCCTGATCGACGACATGTTCGAGACCATGTACGATGCCAACGGCATTGGCTTGGCCGCCACGCAGATCGACGTACACAAGCAGATCATCGTGATGGATCTGTCGGAAGACAAGAGCGAACCGAGGGTGTTTATCAACCCGAAGGTGGAAGTCCTGGATGGCGATCTGGAAGCCATGCAGGAAGGCTGTCTGTCGGTGCCCGGCTTTTATGAAGACGTGAAACGCATCGAGCATTGCCGGATTACCGCCAAAGACCGCAACGGCGAAGAATACGTTCTGGAAGCCGAAGGTTTGCTGGCCGTATGCATCCAGCACGAGATGGACCACCTGAACGGCAAACTTTTTGTCGATTATTTGAGCCAGCTCAAACGCAGCCGTATCCGCAAGAAGCTGGAGAAGCTGCACAAACAAAGTGCCTGACGGGCGCTTTGATCAAACGTTTTTCAGGACCGGGCCCCAAGCCCGGTTTTTTCGTCTACAACACCAACAGAGATCCCAGCACCGTGCGCATCGTTTTTGCCGGAACCCCGGATTTTGCCGCCACCGCCCTGAAAGCCCTGATACAGGCCGGCCATAATATCGTCGGCGTTTACAGCCAGCCCGACAGGCCCGCCGGGCGTGGCCGCAAACTGGTCCCCGGGCCGGTCAAGCAGGTGGCCCTGGATGCCGACATCCCCGTGTTCCAGCCCCTGAGCCTGAAGACCGAAGAAGCCCGGCAGGAACTGGCTGACCTCAAACCCGATGTGATGATCGTGGCCGCCTACGGCCTGATTCTCCCCAAGTCGGTGCTGGACATTCCCACCCACGGTTGCCTGAACATCCACGCGTCACTGCTGCCCCGCTGGCGCGGCGCCGCCCCCATTCACCGAGCCATTGCCGCCGGTGATACCGAAACCGGCATCACCATCATGCAGATGGACGAAGGCCTGGACACCGGCGACATGCTGTTAAAAGCCGCCACACCTATCCACCCGGACGACACGGGAGGCAGCCTGCACGACCGTTTGGCCGATCTTGGCGGTGAAGCCATTGTCGCAGCGCTGGATAAACTGCAAAAAGGCGAATTGAACCCCGAGCCGCAGAACAGCGACGACGCCTGTTACGCCCACAAACTGTCGAAAGCAGAGGGCCACCTGGACTGGCAACGCAGTGCAGTGGAGCTGGAGCGGCTGGTGCGCGCCTTCAATCCCTGGCCCGGTACCTTCACTGACTTGGGGGACCAACGCATTCGCATTCATCAGGCCGAAGCGCTGAACCAGAACAGAGACCAAACACCGGGCACCGTCCTCAAACGTGAGCGCGAGGGCATCGACATCGCCTGCGCCGAAGGCATTCTACGGATCACTCGGGTGCAACTGCCGGGCACCCGGGCGCAAAGTGTGAACGACCTGATTAACGGCGGCAAGCCAGTGCTCATGCCCGGCCAGGAGCTGCATTGACCATGACCAGCCAGAACCTGCCTCTGCGCGCCATTGCCGCCCACACCCTGCTGGCGGTGGAAAACGGCCAGTCCCTGAACCAGTGCCTGCCGCCTTCGCTGAACCAACTGCCCCCGGAGCAGCGCCCGCAACTGCAGGCGCTGTGCTATGGAACCTGCCGGTGGTTTCACCGCCTGGATGGCGAACTCAACCATCGCCTGAAAAAGCCCCTGCGTAAACCCGACCGGGTGGTGCATCACCTGATGCTGGTGGCGCTGTTCCAGCTGCGCTTCAGCGAACAGGCCACCTACGCGGTGCTGAACGAAACTGTGGAAGCCTGCAAGGCGCTGGACAAGCCGCATCTGACCGGTCTGGTCAATGGCGTGCTGCGCAAGGCGGAACGGGAAGGGGCTCCGGAGCCTGCCAGCGACAGCAGCCGCTTCAGCCACCCGGGATGGATGGTAGAAAAATTGCGCCACAACTGGCCGGACCACTGGCAAGCCATCCTGGAAGCCAACAACCAACAGGCGCCCATGACCCTGCGGGTCAATGCCCGGCGTTTCCACCGCGATGAATACCTGCGCCTTTTAAAGGAAGCCGGTATTGAGGCCCACGCCACCCGGTTTGCCCCCCACGGCATTCAGCTGGCACAACCGGTACCGGTGGACCGACTGCCCTGGTTTGCCGACGGCGCGGTGAGTGTTCAGGACGAAGCAGCGCAATTGTGCACCACGCTGCTGGATTTGCAGCCCGGCCAGCGGGTGCTGGACGCCTGCGCCGCCCCGGGCGGCAAAACCTGCGCTATTCTTGAGAACGAACCGGCGCTGGCAGAAGTGGTCGCCATTGACGAATCCGCCGAGCGCCTGCCCCGAATCGAGGAAAACCTGGAGCGCCTGGATTTACACGCCACACTCAAACAGGCCGACGCCGCCGACACAGGGCATTGGTGGGACGGTCGGGCCTTCGACCGCATTCTGCTGGACGTGCCCTGCAGCGCCACCGGCGTGATTCGCCGGCACCCGGATATTAAACTGCTGCGGCGGGAGTCTGACATCGTGCCGCTGGCAGGCATCCAGCTGGGACTGCTGAACGCCATGTGGGATATCCTCGCCCCCGGCGGCCGGCTGGTATACGCCACCTGCTCGGTGTTCGGTCAGGAAAACCACCGTATAATCCAGCGATTCCTGAAGCAGAACGAACAGACCCGGTTCATCACCATTAACGCAAACTGGGGCCGCGACACCGGCGCCGGCCGGCAGCTGTTACCTGACCCCGCCAGCCATGACGGCTTTTTCTACGCGGTATTGGAGAAACCAGAAGCATGAAAATCCTGATTCTCGGCGCCGGCCAGGTGGGCGGCAGCCTGGCCGAAAACCTGGCCAACGAAGCCAACGACATTACCGTGGTGGATACCGACGGCGCCCGCCTTCGGGAATTGCAGGACCGGCTGGACATCCGCACGATCCATGGCCCGGCCTCTTATCCCACGCTACTGAACGATGCCGGCGCCGAAGACGCCGACATGGTGATCGCCGTCACCAACAGTGACGAAACCAACATGGTGGCCTGCCAGGTGTCGAAGTTGCTGTACAAAACACCGACCACCATCTGCCGGGTACGAGCCAACGCCTATCTCGCGAAAAAAGAACTGTTTTTCAAAAAAGACGATGTGCTGGAGCCGGAAAAACGGCCAGGCTTTCCCATCGATGTGACCATCAGCCCCGAGTATCTGGTGACCAAGCACATCACCCGGCTGATCGAATACCCCGGCACCCTGCAGGTTTTGGAATTTTCCAAGGGTAAAGTACGCCTGGTCGCCATCCGCGCCACCAAGGGCGGCCCGCTGGTGGGCCATGAGTTGTCCTACCTGCGCACCCACATGCCCCGCATCGACACCCGGGTGGCCGCCATTTTCCGCAAGGGCAGGGCGATCATGCCCAAGGGCGACACCCAGATAGAAGACGGCGACGAAATCTTTTTCATTGCCGCCGCCGATCACATCCGCTCAGTCATGAGTGAGCTGCGGCCACAGGCTCAGCCGTACCGGCGCATTTTCATCTGCGGTGGGGGTAATATCGGCTTCCGACTGGCCAGCTCACTGGAAAATCGCTTCCAGGTAAAAATTCTCGACCGCAACCACGACCGCTGCGTGATGCTGTCCGAGCGCCTGAACAAGACCATCGTGCTGGAAGGCAACGCCGCCAACAAGGACATCCTGCTGGAAGAGAACATCGAAAGCACCGATGTGTTTTGCGCGGTCACTAACGACGACGAGGCCAACATCATGGCCTCCTTGCTGGCCAAACGCCTGGGCGCACGCAAGGTGCTGACCCTGATCAACCACCCCGACGATGTGGACCTGATTCAGGGCGGCGACATCGACGTGGCCATTTCCCCCCAACAAACCACCATCGGCAGCCTGCTCACCCACGTTCGTCGGGGTGATGTAGTAAACGTTCACTCACTGCGCCGAGGCGCAGCGGAGGCTATCGAGGCCATCGCCCATGGTGACCATCGCTCCTCCAAGGTGGTGGGCAAGCGGCTAGACGAAATCCACCTGCCAGAAGGCACCACTATCGGCGCCATTGTCCGCAACAACGAGGTACTGATTGCCCACGATCACATTCGTGTGCAACCGGACGACCACGTAATCCTGTTCCTGGTGGACAAGTCGCGCATCCGCGAGGTGGAAAAGCTGTTCCAGGTGGGGCTGACCTTCTTCTGAGTTGATACCAGACAAAACAACAACCTGCCCCGTCCTTAGAAATACCGGGCAGGGCCGCGTATAATGCGGCGTTCAAAATTTTCCACGTTTTCACATTCGCGGCACTCCGCCAATGGAGCGCCACACACAGACTGATCAGCAGGCAACCGTCGTGACAGACAAGGCAACCAACAACACCGCGCCGGATCTCCAGACCTTCCAGGGTCTGATCCTGGCACTGCAAAATTTCTGGGCGCAGCACGGCTGCGTGGTTCTACAGCCCCTGGACATGGAAGTGGGCGCCGGTACCTTCCACCCGGCCACTTTCCTGCGCTCCATCGGTCCGGAAACCTGGAACTCCGCCTACGTACAACCCAGCCGCCGCCCCACAGACGGCCGCTACGGCGAAAACCCGAACCGCCTCCAGCACTATTACCAGTTCCAGGTGGTTCTGAAGCCGTCGCCGGACAACATCCAGGAGCTGTACCTGGATTCCCTGCGCGCCCTGGGCCTGGACCCGCTGGTGCACGACATCCGCTTTGTCGAAGACAACTGGGAATCACCCACGCTCGGCTCCTGGGGCCTGGGCTGGGAAATCGGTTTGCACGGCATTGAAGTGACCCAGTACACCTATTTCCAGCAGGTTGGCGGCCTGTAACGCTATCCGGCGACCTGCTAGCTGACCCACGTCCTGGAACATATCCCCCTGTACCTGCAGGTCGTAGACAGTGCCAACGACCTGGTATGGACCCAAGGTCTGGACC
>JABXHG010000588.1 GCA_013393545.1 Alteromonadaceae bacterium
GGGCAGTGGGTTTAAGTTCAAAGGGGGTACCACCCACTAGTGAGGGGATTCCCCTGGACATTCCTAATACTGCTTGGATGCAGCGAAAACCGCATCATACTGGCGAAATGGTGAAGGAAGACCTTCTTCCGGACTATGGGCTGTAGGTTTCGGGGTTTGGCCAATCTTTGGGTGACTATCGTCAGGAAGGGAATGAACTATTGCGGGAACGCCGTGCTGTCAGCCCTGAAATGGCGCTCAGGCTTGCGCGTTTGTTTGGTAACTCGCCAGAGTTCTGGTTGAACGCACAGCGGTCTGTTGATCTTTGGACTGCTGCGCAGTCGGTCAAGGATGAAGTGGATCGAATCAAGCCGCTACATGCTGCATAACCAAGCCGTGCACCGGATGCCAAAACCTCCGCTTCGCTCTGGTTTTGTCACCGGTGACGTCAGGCGTTATGTGCTTTGACACCTGATACGTTACAGGGTACATTCAAGGAATGATTCGAAGCTTCAAACACAAGGGCTTGGCAAAATTCTTCAAGTCCGGCAGCACTGCAGGGATTCAGGCCGCTCATGAAAAGAGGCTTCGGCTAATTCTCGGTAGATTGAATGCAGCATCGAATGCCAAAGATATGGACTTACCCGGTCTTCGCTTGCACGAGCTCTCTGGCAATCGTGCCGGAATCTGGTCAGTGACCGTCAGCGGTAACTGGCGAGTGACCTTCCGGTTCGAAGACGGAGATGCCGAGATTGTGAACTACGAAGATTATCACTGAGGTACCGCCAATGTTAATGCACAACCCTCCGCACCCGGGTGAAGTGCTGCGAGAGCTTTGTCTTGAGCCCCTTGGCCTTTCTGTCACAGCAGCAGCAGAGGCATTGGGCGTTAGCCGCAAAACGCTGAGTGCCGTGTTGAATGGCAAGGCCGGCATCAGTCCGGAAATGGCGATCCGGCTCTCTATCGCTTTCGATACCTCGGCAGAAAGCTGGCTGAATCAGCAGTCCCAATATGAACTCTGGCATGCTGAACAGCATCGCAAAGAGCTCAACGTGAAGAAGCTTGTTGCGGCCTGAGGCAGCTCATAACCAGGCCATGCACCGGATGCCAAAACCTCCGCTTCGCTCTGGTTTTGTCACCGGTGACGGCAGGCGTCATGTTTCTTGACCGCACCTGTTAACTGGTGCTATTACTGGCACTAAGTTGTTGGTTGGGTGATCACTATGCACGTGAAATTTTCCGAGGATGTCATTCCTCTATCAGACCTGAAGATCAATCCCGGAAAGGTGGTTGGTCGAGCGCAAGATACGCATCGCCCCATCCTGCTCACCAGCCGTGGCCGCGGCATAGCTGTTGTTCAGGGGCTCGAGGATTATGAGAGAACCGCAGAGGAATTGCGGTTTGTAAAGGCGGTGGCGCAGGGGCTTATGGATGTTCGCGAGGGCAACACCGTATCGTTGGAGGACGCCAGGAAAACGTTGGGTATCAAGTAAATGGAATTACGCATCGCACAGTCCGCTCTTGAGGACTTACAGGCTATTCGGGAGTATTACAAAGAGCAGGATGTGCCACATATCGGTGATGATTTCGTGGCTGCTATTCTGGAGCACTGTGAAATGCTTCAAATCCGCCCTGATGCTGGCCGAGTTGTTCCTGAATTCAACATGGATCATATTCGCGAATTGATTCACGCGCCGTTTCGGGTTGTCTACCTCAGGCAGGCTCAAGAGGTTGTGCTCATACGAGTCTGGCGGAGTGAGAGGCGGCTCGAATTACCAGAAAACGAAACATAACCAGGCCATGCATCAGATGCCAAAACCTCCGCTTCGCTGCGGTTTTGTCGCCGGTGATGCCGGGCGTGATGGCCTCACCCGAAAAGTGATACTATAGTGTCACTATCAGTCTGATTCAGGGTGAGCCCATGAAAGTTGAGCTTGTTACGAACCTCAAGCGCCAGGCCACAAAGATTCTGGCAGATCTGCACTTGTCTAAAGAGCCGGTACTGATCACGGAGCATGGTCAGCCATCCGCATACCTTGTTGATGTGCAGGATTACGAGTTTATGCAGCGTCGGCTTGAGCTGCTTGAGGGGCTCTCACGGGGAGAGCGTGCTGTACTTGAGGGAAGAACGTACAGTCAAAGTGAGGCCAGGGAGAAAATGAGTAAATGGCTGAAGTAATCTGGACGGAGCCCGCCCTTCAGGAATTGGATGCCATCGCTGAGTACATTGCTCTGGATAATCCTTCTGCAGCAAGTCACCTGGTCCAGGAAGCTTTCGATAAGACCGACCGCTTGGAGGATTTTCCCCAATCAGGACGGATTCCACCAGAACTTCCTAATTCGGTATACCGGGAGGTAGTGGTTCCACCGTGTCGCATTTTTTATCGTGAGGATGAGCAGCGGGTTCTCGTTCTTTATGTTATGCGAGAGGAGCGGCAGCTTCGTGCGTACATGCTTGGAAACAGCTAATCACTCATCCAGACTCCGGAGGGTTTATGGCAGGTGGTTGGTCACGTGATGGCGCGGTTCGGCAAGGTTAGGCGCTGCCGCCGTCGAACAGTTTTACACTCTGACTCCTTTGTTTCCCTTCCTCTCTAAAATCTGCTTTAAAAACAGTCCCTTATAATCAGGGCTTGAGATTTGCATATTCTCGCTCGGTTCCATTAAGTCGTTGGATATGGGCGTGAGCAGGGATGATGAAACTCAAGACTACACTGATGCTGGCCGGGCTTTTGCTGTTTGTGCTGGGGCTACTGGCGTATGCCGTTGCCCGCGATCCGGTTTCCTCCCGGACCGTTAAGTACGCTTATCAGGACCTCTTCCTGGCACATGAGCCCGTCGATCTCATGTTGGGCAGCTCATCCATCGAGATGCTGGATACCCCTGTTTATCTGAACTGCGGCGACTGGCTAAACCGGGGTATCGGTAATTCCCGCGTATCTGACATCAACAATTATCTGGCTCTGACCTTTCTTCCCATAAAACCGCCACGAATTCTTTTATACGCCGGAGAAAACGATCTCAGCGGCGGCATGTCGCTGGATGACACCTTCGCGGCTTACCAGAGGCTCGTGGAAAGGCTTCTGCAGCGCTACCCGGATAGTGAAATTCATGTCCTTGCTTTAAAGCGTTCTCCGGCCAGGCGTGGCTATTGGAGGCAGTTCGAGGAATTGAATCGTGTGCTGCAGGCTTTTTCCGGTGAGTCGGAAAGGGTGCACTTTCACTCCCACAATCTGGAGAGCAAAGGCGGTGGAGCGCCGGACTTTCTGAAGGATGGCATACACCTGACCGATGCCGGCTATCGCAGCTTCACCCAGGAGTTTAATCGCACATGCCGGCCAGGTTAGAACGTCTTCACTTTATGGATTCGATGCGGGCCGTGCTCATGATGCTGGGTGTGGTACTCCACTCTGCCCAGGTATTTAATCCGGAACAGACCTGGCTGATTTATAGTCAAAATGGTGAAGGCCTGATGGCACAGGTTGTCAGTGTCATCTCGACGTTTCGGATGCCGGCTTTTTTTGTGGTGTCGGGTTATTTTTGTTACCGAATGATCGCCCGGTACGATGCTTTGAGGTTTCTCGGCACTCGCCTGAAAAGGCTGGTTATCCCGTTTGTGTGTGTAGCGCTCATAGTGAATTCGTTTCAGGCCACATTTTTGAGCCTGGCAGGCTGGCAGCAGATAGAAATCCGGGAGTATGCGGTTCAGGGCGGGTACATCTCACATCTCTGGTTTCTGGTTAATTTAAGCGTGTATATAGCGCTTTTTGCGCTTTTGGGTGGTATTTTCAAACCCTGGTCCAGGCAAGTGGCTGTCTTGACAGGTAATGCGTTGAGCAACGTGAATATGTTGCTGGTTTTGTTCCTGCTGCCGTTATGTTCGGTAGGTATTCTGGGGCTGAATAAAGTCGGGTTTCCTCTGTACTCGAATTTTTTCGGCGTGTTTAGCGCCTATTCACTGCTGGTTTATCTGCCTTTTTTTGTGTTTGGTGCGGTCATAGCGATCAAGCGGGACTTTATTGACCGGTTCTGTAAGAGCAGCCCGGCATTCTGTGTGTTGGTGATTGCCTCTGCCACCTTACTTGTCAGCCAGCTGCCGGATTCCGGCGGGCTGCTGTTTACGGTTGCGCACAGTTATCTGTCGGCCTTGGCGCAATGGTTTTCTGTGTTGCTTTGTTTTGTTGTTTTTTACCGGTTTTTTGACAAGCCTTCCGCTGCCATGCAGTTGGCTTCGGAGTCCTCCTATACGGTTTACCTGTTTCACCAGCTTCTGGTTGTGCTGCTGGGTGCGCTGTTGATTTATCTGGAGGTTTCAGCCGTCGTGGGCTGGCTGATTCTGGTGGTTTCGGTCACCGGGATCGCCTTGCTGATTCACAAGCGGGTGATTGCCAGGCACCGGGTGTTGTGTCTCATGTTTAACGGCAAATGAGTAACTCTGGCGGGCGCCAGGTTGCCGATTGCTTCACTGTGTAACATCGTCACAGACCCGGACCTATTCCAGGGCTAGGATTAACGGCGGTGTACTAAACTCAAGAAAGGAGTCATGTGATGAAAAAACAGATCTGCGCTTCACTTATTGGTCTTGCGGCCGCTACGGCATCTCACACGGTTGCGGCGGAAGACTGGTCGTTCCCGGGCTTCAACGCCGACGGTTATCAGGTTCAACCCACCGTTGCCTTGGTCGGCGGCGTGATGGATCCCGACATTGGTTCGGCGGATGCCGGCGGTGTCTATGGGTTGGAGCTGTCCATGGATTGTCCGTTGCTTCAACCGCCTACCAACAGCATTCGCCAACAGGTTAGTCTGACTCAATATGATGAAGACGGGGTTGAGATCAACAGCCTGGAAATCAATCCGCACTACGTGATGCCCATGGGGGAGAACCTGGAGTTTGGCTTTGGCCCGGGGATTGGCATTCTGGATGTGGATGCCGGCTCGCACGATGATACGTTGCTGGGCATTCAGGCCGGCGCCAGCCTGCATTATCGCGAGGGCGCTTTCTTTGCCGGTGCCGAAGCACGCTACCAGGTGACGACGGAAGAGCGGTTCGGTAACCGGGACCGGGATGCAAATAACGCCCGGGTGCTGCTGAAGGTGGGTGTGAATCTGTAGTGAATTTTCTCTAGAATTCACTGACCGTTAGGTCCAGAGTCCCCTACATGCAATGCAGCCAAAATAACCCGCCATCCACTTCAGGCGCACGCCCCAGGGCCCTCTGGTCCTGGGCATTGTATGACTGGGCCAACAGCGCCTTCTTCACCATCATTCTCACCTTTGTGTTTGCCCGTTACTTCAGCCAGGCCGTCGTTGGTGATGATGTGGCGGGCACCGAATATTGGGGCAATATAGTCGGTATTACCGGCATCGTGATCGCCCTGGCGGCGCCCATTCTGGGTGCCATTGCCGACCGCTCCGGCCGCCGAAAGCCCTGGCTGATTGGCTTTACGTTGCTGTGTGTGGTGGCCTGCGCCATGCTCTGGTTTGTGCGCCCCACGGTGGACGATTTCTGGTGGGCGGTGATCTGGGTCAGCCTGGGCATTCTGGGTGCTGAGTTCGCGTTTATTTTCTACAACACCATGCTGCCGGATCTGGCCACGCCGGAGAAGCTGGGCCGCTGGTCCGGTTGGGGCTGGGGCCTCGGCTATGTTGGCGGGGTGGTGTGCCTGGTGGTGGCGCTGTTCGGGCTGGTAGAGGCAGACCCTGGCTTTCTGGGTCTGAACCGCGAGGAGGCCGAGCATGTGCGGGCGACGTTCCTGCTTGTAGCCATCTGGTATCTGGTGTTTGCGTTGCCTCTGTTTTTCTTTACGCCAGATCAGCCCGCTTCGGGGTTGTCGGCCGGTCAGGCATTGAAGGCCGGGCTGGGCCAACTTCGTCAGTCCTTGGCTCACGCCCGCGAATACAGCCATATCCTGCGTTTTCTGATCGCACGAATGCTCTACACGGACGGCCTGGCCACGGTGTTTACCTTTGGTGGTGTGTATGCCGCCGGCACGTTTGGCATGAGCCAGACCGAAGTGCTGCAGTTCGGTATTGCCCTGAATGTGACCGCCGGCATCGGCGCCCTGGGTTTTGCCTGGGTGGATGATGCCATTGGCGGGCGCAATACCATTTTCCTGTCGCTGGCGGGGCTGGCGGCCACGGCCACCGCCATTCTTTTGGTGGAAACCGTGTTCTGGTTCTGGGTCTTTGGCATGGCCCTGGGCATTTTTGTCGGCCCGTTGCAGGCAGCCAGTCGCTCCCACCTGGCGCGAGCCGCGCCGGAGCACCTGCGTAATCAGATGTTTGGCTTGTTCACCTTCTCGGGCAAGGCCACGGCCTTCGCAGGGCCATTACTGGTGGGGGTCGTTACCGCAGCCACTGGCAGTCAGCGCTGGGGCATGAGCACGGTGCTGGTGTTTTTCGCCGTTGGTTTCCTGCTGATGCTGACGGTGCCGGTACCGGGAAGGGAAAAAACGAGGGCTGATGGGCGGCTAGCTTGAGGGATCTTATCCGCTGATTATGGCGCGATGTGTCATGCCATGTCAGAATTGCTAGCCAACTCACCGTTTGGTCAGGAAATTTTTGAGTGATTGTCCGTAACCGCCCCGGTGCCCTGAGGCTGATGCTGGCCTGGAAGGGCTCCGTCGTACCGCAGATTCTGCCGCATATCATTTTGGCCGGGTTGTTTGCCACGGCAGTAACCTGGGTCTCCCGCCATCAATACCTGGATGGCATCGTTGATTACACGTTGCTGCCTTTCACCTTGATTGGTATTGCCCTGTCGATCCTGCTGAGTGTTCGCAATACCGCCACCTATGACCGCTGGTGGGAGGCCCGCAAACAGTGGGGGCAGATGGTGTATGAAATCCGAAGCCTCGCCCGTACCGCGAGTATCTATCTGGACGATGCATCCCGGCGGGATCTGATGATGAAAGCTCTGGCTCATACCCATTTGCTGCGTGGGCAGCTGCGTGGCGAAGATGTTCGCTCGGAACTGCCGGAAACCTTATCCCAGGCGCTGGTGGACGAGGCCATGAATAAGCGCAACCCGGCCGCCTTCATGCTGCAGCAGGCCGGGCTGGTTGTGGCAACGGCTCACAAGAGTGGGGCGGTGGATTCCGTGGCTGCTGCGGCGCTGGATAAACATCTGCACGGACTGGCGGGCATTCAGGCGGCATCTGAGCGGATCTCACAGACACCCTTGCCGTTCGCCTACACATTGCTGGCGCATCGCACCGCCTATGTTTATTGTTACCTGCTGCCGTTCGGGCTGGTGGGTGTGGCGGGTTGGTTTACCCCGGTATTCACTACCATTGTGGCCTATACCTTTTTTGGCCTGGACCGGTTGTCGGAACACCTGGAATTCCCGTTCGGCCGGCGGGCCAACGATTTGCCTCTGGATGCGATTTGCCGGGTGCACGAAATCAGTGTGGCGGAAGCCCTGGGTGAGCCGGCGCCGGAACCGCTGAAGCCGGTGGCTTTCCAGCTTCAGTAGTGCGCGGGCCAAAATCCGGCCGGGCGCTGTTTATTCACAAGATTCTGAGAGGACATGACAATGGAGCAGGTGATCACCAAAAAGGTAGCGCCGGAACAGGTGCACGAGCGCGTGGCGGCGGGTGCGGCTTTGCTGGACGTGCGCGAGCACGATTATTACAGCCGCTTCCACTTGCCCGAGGCCATCAACATCAGCGCAAGGGCCATCAATCTGCAGGCGCCGGACGTGCTTACCGACAGGGATCAGGAAATCATCTGTTACTGCAACGGCGGCACCCGTGGCCCCCGCGCGGCCAAGGCATTGATGGAGCTGGGGTACCGCAACGTGGCGGTTCTGGATGGTGGCTTGCGCCGTTACATGAGTATGTTTGAGGGGCAATGATCGGATGACCCCCGGAATCAATCTCGCCAGGAAACAGAAAATCGCTCATACGGTGCACGAGTACACTCACGACCCGGACAGCGAGTCCTACGGCCAGGAAGCGGCGGACAAGCTGGACGTGCCGGCTTCGCGGGTGTTCAAGACGCTGGTGGTGGCCCTGGATAACAAAACGTTGGCGGTGGCGGTGCTACCGGTTTCCGGCATGCTGAGCATGAAGCAGGTTGCCAAGGCCGCTGGTGCGAAAAAAGCTACGATGGCACCGCCGGCGGATGTAGAGCGGGCTACTGGCTATGTGCTGGGCGGTGTGAGTCCGTTGGGACAGAAAAAACGTTTAAAGACCATTATTGATGTGTCCGCTGCGGATTACGACACTGTGTATATCAGTGCCGGGCGCCGTGGGCTGGAAATCGAGCTCAGCCCGGACGATTTGAAAAGCCTCACCAACGCCACGTTCGCCGGTATTTGCCAGTAAACGGGCTTAACGCTCCCGGACCCGGTCGCCGTCTTCCAGTTCCCGGCCCGGGTGGCGGACCACCTGGTCGCCCGGGGAGAGGCCTTCGGTAATGGCGGTGATCAAACCGTTACTCTGGCCAATGGTGACCGGCTGGAGGCTGGCTACCCCGTCCTGTACCCGAAACACGGCGTGCTCACCGTTGTGCTGGAAAATAGCGGAGGCCGGCACTTGCAGCGTGTCGTCGCTTTGCCAAAGGACAAAGGCTGCATCCACTCGGTAACCATCGCCCAACTGCGCCCATTGTTTGCGGGGGCTGATCATGTCTGCAATAACCTGCACCCGCTGTTCTTCCACGCCCAATGCGGAGATGTCTTCAAAGCCAACCGGCTCGATACGCCGAACCGATGCTTCCAGAGCAGGGCCGCCCCAGCCGTGCAGGCGCACGGCCGTGCCGGGGGCGAGCTTGACGGCATCAAAACTCAGCACCTCCACCACCACTTCCAAAGCGCCCGGGTCGCCCACTTCCAGGATGGGTTCGCCGGCCTGGATCACGCCTTCGCTTTCGCGGATAAGGCTCAGCACCGCGCCGTTCACAGGCGAACGCACTGCGACACGCTCGGCGGGCTTTTCGCCAGCTTCACTGGCGGCGGAAACCTGCAGGCGGGTGCGGGCGGCGGCCAGTTGGTGTTCGGCCACTTCCTGATCAAACCGCGCCGAGCGCATGATCGCTTGGGCCCGGGCGGCGGTGGTGCGGGCCTGTTGCAGTTGTTCCGCTGAAACAAATCGAGAATCCGCCAGCCGCTGCAGGCGCTGATATTCTGAGGCTGCAAACTCCGCTTCGGCCTCGGCCGCCGTCACTTTCTGGCGGATGGATTCCAATGAAGCCCGGGCAGCCTGGATTCGGGCCTGGGCCTCGGCCCGGCTGCGGGCGTCCAGCATGGTGGCGGGCATTGGGTCTACCCAGGTGAGCAGTTCACCGGGAATGACGGGATCGCCAACTTCAAGCTGTGGGCGGTGCAGGTAACCGGTGACCGGCGCGGAAATCTGGTAACGGTCTTTGACCCGGCTCTTGCCCTCTTCAACCAGCGTCACTTCCATGGGGCCGCGCTCAACGGTGGCCAGGTCCACCCAGACCGGTTCCGGGCGCAGTACGAAGGCAAAGGCCGCCAGGGCGATTACCGCCAGCAGGGCCCAGAAGATCCGTTTTCCTGTGATTCGCTGTTTGTTTGCCATTGCCAATTCCATTGTCAGGGGCTATTCCCGGGTTTTCAGGACCGCCACCAGGTCCAGTTTACGCAGCCGCCGCCAGGTTATGAAGCCGGACACCAGCGCCGAGGCAATCACCACGCAGGCGGCCAGCGCCAGTGTCTGGCTGGTGATGATCAGTGGCACACGGTACAGCTCGGTCTGCATGGCCGTGACCACCAGATGGCCCAGGCCCGCGCCAAACATCCAGCCCATCGGAATACCCAGTACCAGCAGCAGGGCCAGTTCTCCAAGCAGGATGTGGGCGATTTCCGGCTGGTTGTAGCCCAGCACCCGCAGGCTGGCCAGGTCCCGCGCGCGTTCGGCCAGCGAGATCCGGGCGGTGTTGTAGATCACTCCGAAGGCGATGATGCCGCCCAGCAGGCTGATGATGAAAGTGTAGGTCAGGAAGGTTCTGGCCAGGGTGTCGAAAAAACTGTCGAGCATGGCCTGGCGCTGGTTAGTAGCCATTACTCTGGGGGTGTCTCGCAGGCGCTGGTAGACGTTGTTCGCCCGTTCTGGTTGCAGGTTCATCAGCATCTGATTGATGACCGGGCCCTCCCGCAATGCCTGGTTCATGGCGCGGAGGTCCATGTAGGCGCCCACCCCGAGAAATTCACTGGTGACTCCTGCCACCGGCAGGATCAGGGTGGGGCGGTGTTGTTCGAGCACCCGTACCTGCAGGAAATCGCCCGGGCGTACATTGAGCCGTTGGGCCAGAAAATCCGTGAGCAGCAGTCCGCTGGGCGGTATGGCTACGTTGTTAAGGTCACTGTCCACCACGAATTGTAGCCGGGCGTTTTCCGGCAGGCCGGTCAGGGCGGTGCGCCAGGTACGATGACCGCTGACCAGTTCCACTGCCACAGAGCGGCGGCCCTCGGCGTAACGCACCCCAGGCTGGCGGACCATGCTGTACAGCGCCGTCTGGTTCACCGGATCGGTCAGGGTGACGGTCACATCCTGTTTCTGAACCCGGGCAAACTGGGTGTGGACCATCAGTTCCACTGAACTGAACTGGAAATTGCCCACCACGACGATGGCGGTTGCCATGGCGATGCCGGTAATGGACAGCGCGGTACGCCCCGGCCGCCGGGCCAGTTGCCGGACAATCATCCGGGAGGGCTGGCGGAAACGCACGCGGGACAGCAGGCGTTCGATATGGGAAACCTGATAACGGGCAGGACCCTCCGGTTGCATGGCCTCGGCCGGGGGCAGGGAGGCGGCCCGGCGAATGGCGCGCCAGCCACCGAGCCAGGCGATAAAAAGGCTTAGTACCGCCAACAGCAGCAACCACAATGGGTTGATGCGGAACAGCAAGGCCGGGAACCGGTAGTACTCCATGTACAGTTCGCCCAGTGCGCGCCCAAGCCAAAGACCGATGCCGGTGCCGATCGCCAGGCCAATGGTGGCTATGGTGAGCACCAGTTGGCTGTAATGCCAGGCGATCTCCCGGTTGCTGTAGCCGAAAGCCTTGAGTACCGCAACGATATCGCGCTGGGTGCTGATCAGCCGGCCAATCACCACGTTCAGCAGGAACATGGCCACGCCCATGAAGATGGCTGGGAAGATCACGGCCATGGCTTTCAGCTGTTCCAGTTCGTCACTCAGGAAGCGGTGGGAGAACTGATCTTTGCGGGCGTAGGCACCGGTGCTGCCATAGCGCTCGAGCAGCCGGTCCAGGCGGTCGATGACATCCGCTACCGGATAATCGGGGGCGGTCTGTAGCACCAGGCTGTTGAAGGCACCGCGCAGATCCATGGCCGAGGCCAGGGCCTCCCGAGGCAGCCACAGCACGCCATAGCGCTGGTAATCCGGCAGCATGCCGCCGGGCGGGATCACGTAGATGAATTCCGGGGATGCAGCGATGCCCACCACCGTGAGGGTCTGTTTCCGACCGTTAATCACGGCACTGAGAGTGTCGCCCGGTTGCAGGTGGTGGGCGTCGGCGAAGCTGCCGATGATCACGGTTTCCTGGTTCCGCCCTGGTTCCGGTAGCCGGCCCTGACGCAGATACAGCTGGTTGACGGCGGGTTGTCCGGTAGTTGGCAAGGAAACCAGGCGGGCGGAAACCGGATCGTTGAAGCCGGCCACCTCCAGTTTGGCGGCCCCCTCAACCCGGGCGCTTAGTCTGCGAACACCGGGGATCCGCTCAATCTGTTGCTCAAGATGCCGGGGGGCGCGTTTGAGGGATACGAACACATCGGCAAACTGCTGTGCCTGGTAATACTGCTGGCGGGTAGCGTCCAGTGAGGTGTAGTTCACGATCGACAGCAGGCACACCGCGATGCCGCCGGCTATTACCAGGGCGATGGCCAGTACCTGGCCGCGAATCTGCCAGAGTTCTCGCTTCAGTTTGGTGTGCAGAACGCTGCCGCGGGGCCCGAACATGATTACCAGCTCAAAGTGTTTGGGGCCTGGCGGATGGCGTTGCGCTGCTCGCCACTGATCAAGCCGTCGGAGAGAGTGATTACCCGGTCCGCCATGTTGGCGATGGAGGCGTTATGGGTAATGATGACTGTGGTGGTGCCGGTTTCCCGGTTGGCCTTTTCAAGCGCTTCCAGCACCCGTATGCCAGTGGCCGAATCCAGAGCCCCTGTGGGCTCATCACACAACAATACATTGGGCTGTTTGGCAATGGCCCGGGCGATGGCCACTCGCTGTTGCTCGCCGCCGGAAAGCTGAGCGGGGAAGTGATCGGCCCGGTTCGCCAGCCCCACCAGGTCAAGCGCGGCCTCCGGGGTCATGGGGTTGCGGGCGATTTCGGTGACTGCCACGATGTTTTCCCGCGCGGTCAGGCTGGGGATCAGGTTGTAGAACTGGAACACGAATCCCACGTAGTCGCGACGATAGAGGGTAAGCTCTTTGTCGCTGGCGCGTGCCAGGTCGGTGTCCAGATAACAGACTTCGCCGCTGGTGGGCACATCCAGCCCGCCCAGTATGTTCAGCAATGTGGATTTGCCGGAGCCGGAGGCCCCGAGCATGACCACCAGTTCACCGCTGTACAGGTCCAGATCAATACCACGCAGGGCATGGACTTCCACTTCACCCTGCAGGTAGGTTTTGGTCAGGCCCGAGGTGTGGAAGACGGGCGGGGAAAACGGCTCGGTCATGTTCGGGGTGGCCTCGTTTCATCCGTGTGGGTTCGGGGATCGTAATAGCTCGGGAATTCGGGAATACAGTAGCTCAAAAACAACTTTGCTCTGGCCCGGTTTAGCCAGACGACCGGAGGACGCATGAATAACCTGATAGAAGTATATACCACGGCATTTCAGGGCATGGCGGCACTGATCGCTCTGTGGCAGCTGCAATGGTTTGTGGCGAGCTTCACCAAGGCGTCCCGGCCTGATGCCGTGCCGGGAAAAATTGACGACTCCCTCAGCCACGAATCGTTTGTGTTCCGGGCGCACAGGACGTTCATGAACTCGCTGGAGAACCTGCCGGCGATGTTCGCCACCGCCTTTCTGGCGCTGCTGGTGGGTGCCGACCCGTTCTGGACCGGGCTGCTGATCTGGCTGTTTGTGGCGGCAAGGGTGGTGCACATGGCGCTGTATTACGCCATTGCCACCGAGCGTAACCCCAGCCCCCGCTCTTACTTTTTCATGATGGGTCTGGCCGCCAACCTGGGGCTGTTGGCGGTGGCCGCGGCTACTCTGATTTGAAGAGACAAGCCTGTTTTTCGGTGGTGGGTGCAGGTCATGCCAAAGTTCCGTTAGAGTGGTTATGATAAGAACCCCAACCGATGCAGAGGTGTGCAAATGAGTGACCCGACCTATACCCCGCCGAAAGTATGGAAATGGGAGCCCAACAACGGCGGTGAATTTGCCAGCATCAATCGCCCGATTGCCGGCCCGACTCATGACAAGGAACTGCCGGTGGGCGACCATCCGTTTCAGTTGTATTCACTGGCCACGCCCAACGGGGTGAAAGCCTCCATCATGTTCGAAGAGCTGCTGGAAAAGGGCATCAAGGAAGCGGAATACGATGCCTGGCTGATCCGCATCGGTGATGGCGACCAGTTCAGTAGTGGCTTTGTGGAGGTGAACCCCAACTCCAAGATTCCCGCCATGCTGGACCGTTCCGTGGAGCCTGCCATCCGGGTATTTGAATCCGGCTCTATCCTGTTCTATCTGGCGGAAAAGTTCGGTGAGTTTCTGCCCACAGACCCGGCCAAACGCACCGAAACCATGAACTGGCTGTTCTGGCAGATGGGCAGCGCGCCGTTCCTGGGTGGCGGCTTCGGGCATTTTTATGTGTACGCGCCTGAAAAGTACGAATACCCGATCAACCGCTACACTATGGAAGTGAAGCGCCAGTTGGATGTACTGGACCGTCACCTGGCGGAAAACCGCTACATGGTGGGGGATGAATACACCATTGCCGATATGGCCATCTGGCCGTGGTACGGTGCGGTGGTGAAGAACATTGTGTATGACGCGGCTGAATTTCTGGAAGCGCATAGTTACACCAATGTGATTCGCTGGGCCGACGAGATAGCACAGCGCCCGGCGGTGAAGCGTGGGCGCATGGTCAACAAAACCTGGGGCGAGCCGGCCACCCAGCTGCACGAGCGGCACGACGCCAGTGATTTTGAGTTCCGTACCCAGGACAAGCTCGAAAAAGAGAAGTAACCAGCAAGAGAAAGGAGGCGTCATGGCGGTACCCGCAGCGTTGACCGAGGATCAGGTTTATCACCGTTGCCCGATCGAGAAGCTGGATTTCGATTCAACCGATACGCTTGACGATCTTGAGCAGCCAGTCGGCCAGGAACGCATGCTACGGGCGCTGGAGTTTGGTGCCAGCATGCAGGCCGGCGGTTTCAACCTGTTTGTGCTGGGTCCCTCCGGCGCGGGTAAACATGAGTTGGTGAAAAGCTTTTTGTCTCGGCACGCGGCCGGGCTGCCGGCGCCGCCTGACTGGTGCCACCTGTTCAACTTCAAAGCCTCTGACAAGCCCCGGGTGGTCAAGCTGGCGCCTGGGGAAGGCCATCAGTTCAGGGATGACATGAACGATCTGGTTGCGGAGCTTAAAACCGCCATTCCCGCCACCTTTGAAAGCGAAGAGTACCAGGCGCGGATTCAGGAGTTGCAGGAAGAAGTGGCCAAACGCCAGCGCCAGGGCATGTTCGAAATCCAGGAAGAGGCCAAGCGCAGTAATATCGCGATGCTGGCCACGCAATCCGGGTTCACGTTTGCCCCGATGCGAAACGGCGAGGTGATTGATCCCGAGGAATACGAAAACTTTTCAGACGACGAAAAGTCGGCTGGCCAGTGATCAGAAAAAACTCACCGCCCATGACCGTGTGCTGAAAGATCTGCTGGCGGAAGCCGATCACTGGGCTGGTCGCGGCGGTAGTGAGGTCATTGACGCAGTTCATGTGCAGCAAGCCATTGATGAGCGTGAATATCGGGCCAGCCGCATTCGCGAACGCAGTCTGGAGCAGATCCAGCGTGGCGTGGTGATGATTGCCACCACCGGTGAGCAGGTGGGGCAGGTTAACGGCTTGTCGGTGCTGCAGCTGGGCGCTACCCGTTTTGGCCAGCCCACCCGAATCACCGCCACGGCGCACCCAGGTAAAGGGCAGGTGGTGGATATCGAGCGTGAAGCCAAACTAGGCGGGCCGATTCACAGCAAGGCGGTGATGATCCTCTCCCGCTTTCTGGCCAACCGTTACGCGCCTCTGGGGCAGTTGTCGTTGTCCGCCAGTCTGGCTTTCGAGCAGTCCTACGGGGGTGTGGAAGGCGATTCCGCGTCGGTGGCGGAAACCTGTGTGTTGCTGTCGGCGATCACCGGTGTGCCTTTGAAGCAGTCCCTGGCGGTCACCGGTTCCATGAACCAGCACGGTGAAGTTCAGGCCGTGGGTGGCGTGAACGAAAAAATAGAGGGCTTTTTCCGGGTGTGCCGGCAATCCGGGCAGGTGAAAGGGCAGGGGGCGCTGTTGCCCGCCAGCAACGTTGAGCATTTGATGCTTGAAGAGGCTGTACGCGCGGCAATCAGGGCCGGGGATTTCAGTATTTATCCGATCCGCCACATTGATGAGGCGATTGAACTGATGACCGGCCTGCCCGCCGGCCAGCCGGATGCCGATGGCCAATACCCGGAAGGCAGCTTCAACCGCCGGGTGGCGGACCGGCTGGCGGCATTCGCCGAGGCCACGGAGGCGAAAGACGAAAACGGCACCGTTCACGGAGCCTGCGGCGATGAGAATCCTGCAACCGGTGGCCGCGAATTTGCTGGTCACCGTCATGCTCTGAGCGTTTGACGAATATCAGAAAGAGAGAGTCATGATTTTCGATATTGTTGTCATTGTCGGCCTGACCACGCTGGCCGGCGCCTTCATCCCTCTCGGTGGTTTACTGGCCAGTGTTGAAACCCTTCGCCCGCACTGGCTTGAAAAGGAGTTCCGGCATTTTTTGATCGCGTTGGGTGGCGGTATTTTGCTGGGCGCCGTGTCGGTAGTGCTGATTCCCGAGGGTCAGGCCAGCATGGGGGATTCGCTGTGGGCGATACCGGCCATTGTGAGCGGCGGTGTGCTGTTCTTTCTGATAGAGCGAATGCTTGGCCTCAAACGGCGTGAGTCTCCGCAGCTAATGGGGCTGATGCTGGATTTTATCCCCGAGGCCATTGCCCTCGGCGGGTTGGCGGTGGCCAGCCCGAAAACGGCGGTGCTGATGGCGGTGTTGATTGCCATCCAGAACCTGCCGGAGGGCTTTAACGCCTATCGGGAGCTGATCAACCTGCCTCGCCACACCTCTCGCAAAACCCTGACGTTTATGACGTCGCTGGTCATGACCGGGCCCATTGCCGGGCTGCTGGGGTACTTTTTTCTGTCAGACCGGCCGGTGATTCTGGGGGCGGTTATGCTGGCAGCCTCGGGGGGTGTGCTGTACCTGATTTTTCAGGACATTGCGCCCCAATCACGCCTTGAGCGCCACTGGGGCCCACCGCTGGGTGCGGTGGTCGGGTTCTGCGTGGCGCTGTTCAGTCATGATCTGGTCACGCATTTCTGACCGGCTTCAGGCATTGGCCGCATCTTGTTCGAGGGTGTCCCGCACTTCTTCGGCGGACAGTGTTTCCTGTTTCAGGACGGCCTGGGCCAGCGCTTCCAGCTGGGTGCGGTGGTCGGTCAGAAACTCCAGGGTCGCTTTTTCCAGGGCCAGTAACTGAGCCTGAATTTCACTGTCGATCTGCTCGGCCATTTTCTCACTGAATTCCCGGGGATGGCCCATTTCCCGGCCCAGAAACACGTGTTCTTCGCCGATGTTCAGGCCAAGCGGGCCGATCTTGTCGCTCATGCCCCACTGGCCGATCATCCGGCGTATCAGGGTGGTGGCTTCTTTCAAATCGTTCTGGGCGCCGGTGCTGACTTCGCCATAAATCAGCTTTTCCGCGCAGCGGCCACCAAGCATGACCTTGATCCGGTCTTTCAGATAGCTTTCGGTGTAGGTGTAGTGGTCGTCCCTTGGCGTTTGTTCGGTGACGCCCATGGCCATGCCGTGGGGAATGATGGTGAGTTTGGTGAGCGGGTCTGCATTCGGCATGAAGTAGGCCATCAGGGCATGACCGCACTCGTGATAGGCCACGGCTTCACGCTCCTGGGGCGGCAGCCTGGCATCGCGTTCCTCGCCCAGGGTAATACGGTCCCGGGCCAGCTCAAAGCAGTGTTCGTTGACCTCATTCAGCCCCACCCGGGCGGCGGTCAGCGCTGCTTCGTTCACCAGGTTGTGCAGATCGGCGCCGGAGAAGCCGATGGTGCGGGCGGCAATGGCCTCCAGTTTAACGTCGTCGGCCAGTGGCACCTTGCGCACATGCACTTTCAGAATGGCCTCGCGGGCTTCTTTATGGGGTCGGTCCAGGGTGATCTTCCGGTCGAACCGGCCGGGGCGCAACAGGGCGGTGTCCAGCACATCCGGGCGGTTGGTGGCGGCCAGTACCAGTACGTTTTCGTGGTCTTCAAAGCCATCCATTTCGGTCAGGATCTGGTTCAGGGTCTGTTCCCGCTCATCGTGGCCACCGCCAAGGCCTGCGCCCCGAGAGCGGCCGATGGCGTCCAGTTCGTCGATGAAGATCAGCGCTGGCGCTTCCTTGCGGGCTTCCTTGAACATGTCCCGCACCCGGGCTGCGCCCACGCCCACGAACATTTCGATAAATTCCGAGGCGCTGATGCTGTAAAACGGCACTTCCGCCTCGCCGGCAATCGCTTTTGCCAGCAGGGTTTTGCCGGTGCCGGGCGGGCCGACCAGCAGGATGCCCTTGGGCATGATGGCGCCCAGGCGCCGGTACTTTTCGGGAGTTTTCAGGAAGTCGATCACTTCGCCGATTTCCCGCTTGGCGGATTCAATGCCGGCGACATCGTCGAGGGTGGTGGTGGAGGTTTCCCTGCGAGCGCGCCTGGCTTTCGAGCGGCTGAAGTCCAGCACGCCGCCGCCCTGGGCCATGCGCTTCTGGGCGTTGCCCCAGAACCAGAACAACAGCGCCAACAGCAAAATCCAGGGTACTACGCTCAGAATCAGTTCCTGCCACCAGGGGCGACCGGAGCGGGCGCCACGAATGGTCACCTGTTGCTCTTCCAGCATCGGTAACAGTTGAGCGTCTTCGGTTTGTGGGCGCAGGGTGACAAACCGGTTGCTGGCGGTTTGCCCGTCCGAGCTAAACCGGCTGGCTCCGGCGTCGCTGAACTGGCCAAGGATTTCTTCCTGGCGCAGGGTGACTTCTTCCACCTGGCCGGCCATCACCGCTTCCTTGAATTCGGAGTAGGCCACTTCCTGCTGCTGGGGCTGATTGGCGCCTTGCATCCACAGCACCATCAAAAAGATGGCAGCACTCAACCAAATGAAAGAGTACTGGTTGGGTATGGCCGGTTGTGGGTTGTTGTCCGGCTGTTGTGGCTGGTCGGGCCGCCTTGGCTCGGTCATTTCTGTCTCCCGTCGGGTAACAATTCGACTCAATAGCCCATGGCTGATGAGGTGCTTCGTCTTGGGTCGGCGCCACCGTACAGGGTACCGTCATCGTCGATCAGGATGCTCTGGATGGCCCCCATGGCACGGCTTGTGGTGATGCTATGGCCTCGAGCCCGCAAAAGTTCAACCGTGTCAGGGCTAAAACCCTGTTCTATGCGGATTTCATTCGGCAGCCACTGGTGATGCATGCGCGGGGCGCTCACGGCGCTCTGTATGTTCATATTATGGTCGATGACGTTCATCAGTACTTGCAGTGTGGTGGTAATAATGCGGGAACCGCCGGGGCTGCCGGTGACCAGAAGGTTGCGGCCGTCCTTGCGCACGATGGTGGGCGACATGGAACTGAGCATACGTTTGCCCGGCTCAATCTTGTTTGCCTCGCCGCCGATCAGTCCGTAAGCGTTGGGTACGCCGGGTTTGGCGCTGAAATCGTCCATTTCATTGTTGAGCAGGAAGCCTGCACCGGCTACGGTGATGCCCGAGCCGTAGCTGAAATTGATGGTGTAGGTGTTCGAGACGGCATTGCCCCAGCGATCCACGATGGAGAAGTGAGTAGTTTCATTGCTTTCCCAGGGCGCCGGGTTGCCGGCGCTGATCTCGCTGGAAGGTCGGGACTGGTCGGAATCGATAGTGGCCTGCAGGGCGGCGGCGTAGCCCTTGCTGGTCAGGCCGGTGAGCGGTACCTCCACAAAATCGGTATCGCCCAGGTATTTCGCCCGGTCCGCGTAGGCCAGTTTCATGGCTTCGGCCATGTGGTGAACGGTGTCTGCGGAGTTGTGGCCCATCTCGCCGATGGGGTAGTGCTCCAGGATATTCAGGATCTGCACGATGTGAGTGCCACCGGAGGAGGGCGGTGACATGGAATAGATATCATGGCCTCGGTAGGTGCCGTGCACCGGTTCACGAATGGCCGGCTGGTAGGCTTTCAGATCGTCCAGTGTGATCAGGCCATCGTGGCGCTGCATTTCCTCGACAATCAGGCGGGCGGTTTCGCCTTCGTAAAAGCCCTTGGGGCCTTGGTTCGCTATGCGCTGCAGGGTGTCGGCCAGCTCCGGTTGTTTGAAAACCGTACCGGGCCGGGGGGCTGAGCCATCGGCATTATAAAAAGTGGCTTTGGTGGCCGGCCAGCGCTCGAGGCGATCCCGGGCCTGTTCCAGGCCCTCAGTGAAGCGCCGGGGCACTTCAAAGCCGTCCCTGGCCAGCTTGATGGCCGGTGCCAGGGCCTGCCTCAGGGAAATCGTGCCATGGCGCTCCAGGGCGAGTGCAAGCCCGGCCACGGTGCCGGGTACACCGGCGGCCTGGTGGCTGAAGCGGCTGCGCTGCTGCACGACTTCGCCATCGGCGTTCTGGAACAGGGTTTCGGTGGCGGCCGCCGGGGCGGTTTCCCGGTAGTCGATGGCCTCCGGGGCATCGCCATCGCCGGGGGCGTAGAGCATGAAACCACCGCCCCCAATGTTACCGGAACGGGGCTGGGTTACGGCCAGGGCGAAGCCGGCGGTGACCGCCGCATCCACGGCATTACCGCCGTTCTTGAGTACTTTCAGGGCGATTTCCGTGGCCAGGGTGTGGCTGGTGGCTACCATGCCCTGCGAGCCCTGAACCGGGTGGAAGCGTTCGCCTTCCAGAATGGCCTGGGCCCTTGCCTGCGGAATGCTGGCAAAAAAGAGCATCAGTAGCGTGGCCAGCAGGCTCTTGGCGCGTTTTGCGGTGATTTCCGGCGGTCGGTTATCCATCACTGTGTCCATGGCGTGCACTCCTCGTTTCTGGCTCTCAGATAGGCTATCATAGCCGGTCATTTTTACCGGTGCGTGCCGATCGTCATCGCAGGTAGTCGCCTGCGGTTCCCCGTCGCACCCGCTTTCCCGGATTCAAGTTAAGGAAAGGCTTCATGGAGCATACCTATCGTCTTGTTATTTCCTGCCCCGATCGGGTGGGAATTGTTGCCAAGGTGAGTAATTTCCTGTCCACCTACAATGGCTGGATTACCGAGGCGAGCCACCATTCAGATACCCAGTCCGGCTGGTTCTTCATGCGGCATGAGATCAAGGCCGAGTCGATCCCGTTCGGGTTGGAGCAGTTCCGCACGGCCTTTGAGCCCATTGCCCGTGAATTCAACATGAGCTGGCACATCGCCGATTCGGCCCGCCCCAAGCGGGTGATCCTGATGTGCAGCAAGGAGTCCCACTGTCTGGCAGACCTGCTGTACCGCTGGCACAGCAAGGACCTGAACGCGGAAATCGTGGCGGTGATCTCCAATCACGATGACCTGCGCCGGATGGTGGAATGGCACGACATTCCCTACCACCACATTCCGGTGAGCAAGGAAAACAAGGCCGAGGCGTTCCGTCATATCGAAGAGCTTTTCGAGCACTACGAAACCGACGTGGTGGTGCTGGCCCGCTACATGCAGATCCTGCCGGAAGCGCTGTGCGAGAAGTACGCCGGCAAGGTGATTAATATTCACCACAGCTTCCTGCCGTCGTTTGCTGGTGCACGCCCGTACCACCAGGCCTATAGCCGGGGCGTGAAGCTGATCGGCGCCACCTGTCACTACGTGACCCAGGACCTGGACGAGGGGCCCATCATCGAGCAGGACGTGGTGCGTGTCACCCACCGGGACCACGTCCACGACCTGAAGCGCCTGGGCGCGGAGGTCGAGCGGTCCGTCCTGTCCCGCGCCGTGCTCTGGCACGCCCAGGACAAGGTGATCCGCACCGGGAACACCACGATCGTGTTCTAGACGTCCCGTCCCCCGAGGGTGACGGGGTGTCAGCGCACCTCGAACGGTGCGCCCGTGATCTCCTTCAGGTCCTCGACGGTGACACCGTCGGCGCACTCGACCAGGGTCAGCCCGTTCTCGGGGTCCACCTCGAAGACGTCGTGCGAGGACACGATCAGGTCGCCGCACTTCGCGCCGGTCAGCGGCAGGGAGCACTGCTCGACGATCTTCGGGTCACCCTTGCGGGTCACGTGGTCGGTCATCACGATGATCTTCTGGGCACCGTGCACCAGGTCCATCGCCCCGCCCATGCCCCGGACGAGCTTGCCCGGCACCATCCAGTTGGCCAGGTCGCCGTAGCGGGAGCTCTCCATGGCACCCAGCACGGCGACGTCCACCGACTTCGAGCGGATCATGCCGAAGGACTCCGAGGAGCCGAAGAAGCTGGCGCCGTCGTTGACGGTGATCGTCTCCTTGCCGGCGTTGATCAGCTCCGGGTCGACCTCGTCCTCGGTGGGGTACGGCCCCACGCCGAGCACACCGTTCTCCGAGTGCAGGATGACGTCGATGTCGTCCGGGACGAACCCCGGCACCAGGGTGGGCATGCCGATGCCCAGGTTCACGTACTGGCCGTCCTCGAGTTCGGCGGCGACGCGCGCCGCCATCTGCTCACGGTTCCATCCGGTGTTGTCTGCCATGGTCTCAGGCCTCCTTGTTCTGGGCGGGCCGGGTCGTCCTGTTCTCGATGCCGGTCTCCTGGGGTCCGACGTGCACCACACGGTCGACGTAGATGCCGGGCAGGTGGACCTCGTCGGGGTCCAGACGGTCGACGAGGTGCTCGACCTGCGCGATCGCCACGGTGGCGCACTTGGCGGCCTCCGGGTTGAAGTTCTGTG
>JABXHG010000059.1 GCA_013393545.1 Alteromonadaceae bacterium
GCATAAACAATGGCGCACTCAGCCAGCAATGCTTGTCTTGACGACCGTACTGCTCAGCTGTAGCCTTTAAGCTTTATATGAAATACATCTTAAAAGGTAAACCATGCTCTCTGAACAAACCATTGCTACCGTCAAGTCCACCGTGCCGCTTCTCGCTGAGAATGGCCAGGCCATCACCCAGGAATTTTACCAAAAGCTATTCGCCAACAATCCTGATCTGAAACATATATTCAATATGGCCAACCAGCGTAGCGATGGCGGTGGTCAGTCCTCTGCTCTGGCGGATGCGGTGTTCGCCTACGCCAAAAACATTGACCAGGTTGAGGTGCTGGTACCCGCAGTAAAGCGGATCGCCAGTAAACATGCCAGCATTGGCATTGAGCCCCGGCACTATCCGATTGTAGGGGAGAACCTGATAGCCGCAATTCAGGATGTGTTGCAATTGCCAGATGACCACGAAGCGCTCAGCGCCTGGGAAGAAGCCTACGGCGTGCTGGCACAGATTTTTATAGATACCGAAGAGGACATGTATAGCGAGAAAGAAACTCAGCCGGGCGGCTGGCGCGGGTTTCGCCCCTTTACCATTGAGCATATTATTGAAGAAACGCCCGAGGTTAAATCGTTTTACTTCAAACCAACCGATGGCGGTGCTCTGTGCACCTACTCGGGCGGTCAGTACCTCGGTGTCAGGCTGGCAGGTAACCAAGAACGTTACGATGAGATCCGCCAGTATTCCCTATCAACCTGGGGCCCGGATGATTACTACCGGATCTCGGTAAAAGCCGAAGCTCACGGGGCAGCCTCGCAGCAACTTCATCAGTGTGCGGTGGGTGATACGGTTGAACTGAGTGCGCCCAACGGGCAGTTCATGCTGAATAAAAACGCTCCGAAGCACGTCTTTATTTCCGGTGGTGTCGGGATTACGCCGCTGTTCAGTATGCTCAAGGAAGCACTGGCTTCAGGCATCGCAGCCAGCAACCTGCAGTTTATCGAGTGCTGCCGCAGCGCTGACCACCAGATTTTCCGTAAAGAACTGGCAGAACTGCAAGAATCCGCCGGGCTGGACCTGAAGCGTGCGTTCGAATTTGGTGAGGGCGCAGAATGGAGCGGCTATCTGAGCGCTGAAATTCTCGACGAATGGCTCACCGATAAAACCGCTCATGTGTACTTCTGCGGCCCCATGCCCTTTATGTCAGCCCTGAAAGGCATACTTAACCACATAGGGTTCCCCGACGACCAACTGCATTACGAGGTATTCGGGCCAACCACCGAGCTACCCGCTCAGTAAAACCGATCAGGCCTGTCCGGTAACCGCATCCCCGATCGGAGCCGGACGGCCGATCAGATACCCCTGAACCTTGCCCACACCCAGCTCCTTCAGTACCTTCAGTTCACTCTGGGTTTCAACGCCCTCGGCAATGATTTCACACTGCACTGAGGTGGCGAAGGCACATAAGGCCCTGGCGAGCGAATGCTTATTCATCTGGACATCTACTTCTCTGGTCAGGCTACGGTCCAGCTTGATGATATCCGCATCCAATTCCAGCACATGCTGAAAACTGGCATACCCGGCCCCCGCATCATCAATCGCCAAACGCATTCCTCGCTTTCGCAGAGGTTCCAGCGCCGACACCAGATCCGGATAACTGTTCACCGGGGAATGTTCAGTAATCTCCAGAACAATGCGGGTGACATCAATACCGGCAAGCGCATCGTGTATTGCTCCATTCAGCACATACTCCGGCGATGCGTTAATGGAAATATATGTAGATGGGTCGAAATGATTTAACCCTGTGACAGCCTTCCTGATCGCCATCATTTCAAGATCTTCTCCCAAGCCTACAGAGGCGGCCTCGGCAAACCAGATATCCGGCGTTCTGTATGGCTCCGACGAAAACCTTGAAAGCGACTCATAACCAACAACCTTGTCGGCCTCAAGACTGTAGATAGGCTGATAGTGAATGTTGATACTGTCTTCTGCCAGGACCGAGTGAATCCTTGCGTTCACCTCCCGCTGGGTATTCTGACTTACAATGTCGCTTTCGATAACCTGGGTGATGATCTCGGCAATGGCCGACAGAAACGAATGGTCACGCTCATTCAGAGTTTCATCAGGCGCTGCTTTGTAGCAGCAAAACGTACCAAACACCTCCCCGTCAGAAAGCTTGATAGGCACTCCCATGTATGAACCGATCGATAGCTTACGGGTTACTTCCAGATCCCGCGTTACCGGATGCCGGGCAGTGTCACGAATAACTTCATCCAGCTCACTATCCGCAATCTTTTCACAATAGGTCTCGCTTAAAGGATCGGCATCTCCTGCTTTTATAGATCCCTCGGCCTCTGCAGTATCCACCAGTTTGAACACCCGTTGCTCATTCACAAACTCCGAAATGAACGCCACATCCATACCCAGATGCCGCCTCATAATGGACAGCAACTTTTTCAGTCTTTCGTCCGCACTCCCGGTGTTGCCTTCATTCAGAATGTAACTTTTAAGAATGTCCCCTGGCATAGTTTCCCCTCACACCTCTTACAGCTCTCTACAGCTCTTCCCAATTGGGTCCCGTTAAACCAACACACTGACCACACCCGCACTTCTGACCACCAGAAGTACTACCACCAGCCTCCGGAAACACACCCCCGTTTCCGCCTTCAGCATACCTCTACCACAACACAGCCAGCACACATGACACAGTACCGCCCATGGCCACCACCACAGGCGATGACTACGCCGCCACACCACCCCCCACCACC
>JABXHG010000589.1 GCA_013393545.1 Alteromonadaceae bacterium
GCACAGTAGATATGAATGGTGAGCTACAAGCGATTCGTGTTGCAGAGGTCCAAGAGGTCGTTTGGGCAGGTGTCCAGGCTGTAAGCTTTATAACGCCTTTAAGAGGGGAGGGCGTGGGTGAATTTTCTGTGCGGCGGGGTGGCTTTCGGGGTCAGGGTCAGTGAAAATCACCACTGGACGAGTGGAGGCGTGGTGAATTTGGTAGAGAGGACGGTTTAAAAAGCCGTTGGGGTAAACCCGGGGGCGGTTCGGGTCCGCCCGCCGCTACCATTTATTCCGGTCGCACCCCGCGACAAGCCTGATACCCCGGCCCATGAACGTCTCCGATTTTCATTTTGATCTGCCGGATGAGCTGATCGCCCGATACCCCCTCGAACAACGCAGTGCCTCCCGATTATTGAATCTGGATGGCGCCACCGGCCAGATCCGTCACCTGCAATTCACCGATGTGCCCGATTTGCTTGAGCCCGGCGATTTGCTGGTGTTCAACAACACCCGGGTCATTCCGGCGCGCCTGTTTGGCAAGAAAGAAACCGGCGGTCAGGTGGAAATCCTCGTTGAGCGGTTGCTTGGCGAACAGGAGTTTCTGGCCCATACCCGGGCATCGAAATCGCCCAAAGACGGCCAGAAGGTGATTCTGGAGGACGGCACTGAATTATTAATGGTCGAGCGCCAGGAGGCACTGTTCCGGTTCCGGCACGAGGGGCCGGAGCCGGTTCTGGATTTGCTTGAGCGAGTCGGCCATATGCCGCTGCCGCCGTACATGGAGCGTGAAGACGAACAGGCCGATCGCGAACGTTATCAGACTGTCTATGCCCGGGAAGCCGGTGCCGTGGCGGCGCCCACCGCCGGCCTGCATTTTGACGATGCACTGCTGTCACAGTTGCGGGAGCGGGGTATCGAGTTCGCCTATGTGACTCTGCACGTGGGTGCTGGCACCTTCCAGCCGGTGCGTGTGGATAACGTGAAAGACCACGTAATGCACAGCGAAGTGGCCCATGTACCCGAGGACACCGTGGAAGCCGTTCGCCGTACCCGGGAGCGCGGTGGCCGGGTGGTGGCGGTGGGCACCACCTCCGTGCGCTCGCTGGAATCCGCCAGTCGGGCAGGGCAGTTGCAGCCCTTCCGGGATGAAACCGACATCTTTATTTATCCGGGCTACCGCTTCCAGACCGTGGACGCCCTGATCACCAATTTCCATTTGCCGGAATCCACGCTGATCATGCTGGTCAGCGCTTTTGCCGGCTACGACAACATCATGGCTGCCTACCGCGAGGCGGTGGCGCAGCGTTACCGGTTTTTCAGTTATGGCGACGCCATGTTTCTGACCGGCCAGCAACCGAGCCAGGGCCGGTTGGCCGCGGGCGTGCCAGCCGGTCACACAGATTCGACGGGAGAGCCTTCGTGAGTCAGTCCTGTTTTATGTCATTCGAAAAACTTGGGGAAGACGGCAAGGCCCGGCGCGGCCGCCTGACTTTCCCGCGCGGTACGGTGGAAACACCGGCCTTCATGCCCGTGGGCACCTATGGCACCGTGAAGGGAATGCTGCCCAGAGACATTGAAGCCATTGGTGCTGAAATCATCCTGGGCAACACTTTTCACCTGATGTTGCGGCCGGGCACCGAGGTGGTCAAGGCCCATGGCGATCTGCACGATTTTACCCAGTGGCAGGGCCCGATTCTGACTGACTCCGGTGGTTTCCAGGTATTTAGCCTCGGGGATATGCGCAAGATCACGGAAAAAAGCGTGACCTTCCGCTCGCCGGTGGATGGCTCGAAAGTGGAGCTGTCGCCGGAAATTGCCATCCAGGTTCAGCGGGACCTGGGCTCGGACATTGTGATGATTTTCGACGAGTGCACTCCGTATCCGGCCACGGAAAAGCAGGCTGAGGAATCCATGGAGTTGTCCCTGCGCTGGGCCGAACGCAGCAAGAAGGCCCATGACGGCAATCCGGCGGCACTGTTCGGTATTGTTCAGGGTGGCATGTACGAGCCATTACGCGAGCGTTCGCTGCAGGGGCTGACCGAGATCGGGTTTGATGGCTATGCCATCGGCGGTTTGTCGGTGGGCGAGCCGAAGGAAGACATGATCCGCATTCTGGATCATCTGCCGCCGAAAATGCCGGACGATAAGCCGCGCTACCTGATGGGCGTTGGCCGCCCGGAAGACATTGTGGAGGCGGTGCGCCGCGGGATCGATATGTTCGATTGCGTTATGCCCACGCGTAACGCCCGGAACGGCTACCTGTTTACGTCCACTGGCATTATAAAAATCCGTAACGCCCGGCACCGTCACGATACTGGGCCGCTTGATGAACGCTGCGATTGCTACACTTGCCAGCATTTCTCCAGAAGCTACCTGCATCACCTCGATAAATGCGGTGAAATGCTCGGCTCTCAGCTTAATACCATTCACAATCTGCGCTTTTACCAGAACCTGATGAGTGGATTGCGTGGGGCAATCGAAGCAGGTACATTGTCCGACTTTATAAGAGAATTCTATGCCTTACGGGGCGAAAACGTACCGCCCCTGGACTGATTCTGTTCAATTTTCAAACCAAGACCAGTGAATTAACGGAGAACCTGAATGAAAACAATGAAACTGCTCGTCGCCGGCTTGCTGTCGTTCGTGCCTGCTATTGCCATGGCACAGGAAGCTGGCCCCGCAGGTGGTATGGGCGTGATGGGCCAGGTGATTTTCTTCGCCGGCTTTATCGCCATTTTCTACTTCCTGATCTGGCGCCCGCAGTCCAAGCGTGCGAAAGAGCACAAAGAGCTGATGGCTGGCCTGAACAAGGGCGACGAGGTGGTTACTTCCGGCGGTGTTGCTGGCCGGATCACCAAAGTATCGGACGATTTCATTGTCCTGGAAGTAGCGGACAACGTTGAAATCCGGGTCCAGAAAGTCGCGGTTGGCGCGGCTCTGCCAAAAGGTACCCTGAAGGATATCTGAGCTGGTTCGATACGGGCGCATCAAGCGCCCGTTTGCGTTTGAAAGGGGCATATCTCCTTAACTGGCTGAACATCACGGCTGGCGCCCATGCCGGCTTAAAGGAATCCCATGCTGAACAAGTTTCCTCTCTGGAAAAACCTGATTATCGTGTTCGCACTGGTAATCGGGTTTATCTATGCATTACCCAACTTTTTCCCGGACGATTACGCCATTCAGATAGCCGGTGCCCGTGGTGCCACCGAGGTCAACCAGCAGGTGCTGGATCGCGCCCTGGCGGAACTGGATGAGCGGGGGATCCCGGTTAAATCCAGTTCACTGGAGGATCGTGACGCGCTGATTCGCCTGACCAGCTCGGAAGATCAGCTGCGGGCCCGGCCGGCGGTGCAGAACGCCATTGGCGACCGTTACCTGGTGGCTTTGAACATGGCGCCATCCACCCCTTCCTGGCTTCAAAGCCTGGGGGCCGGCCCGATGAAATTGGGTCTGGATTTGCGCGGCGGTGTGCATTTCCTGCTGGAAGTGGACATGGAAACCGCCCTGGAGCAACGTCTGGAAGCCTTGTCCGGTCAAATCAAGCGGGAGTTGCGCGAAGAGAGGGTGCGCTACCGTGGCGGCGACATCGAGGACAGCCGGAACATCGTTCTGAGTTTCCGTGACGAGGAATCCCGCAGCGAGGCCTTCAACCTGGTCCGTGATCAGTACAACCAGTTTCTGCTGGATGAATCCCGTGACGGTGAGCAATACCTGCTGACGCTGAGCCTGTCCGAAGCGGAAGTGAAAAACATCCAGGATTACGCTCTGGAACAGAACCTGACCACGATACGCAACCGGGTCAACGAACTGGGTGTCGCCGAGCCGCTGGTTCAGCAGCAGGGTGCCGACCGTATTATTGTCGAACTGCCAGGTGTTCAGGACACCGCCCAGGCCAAGCGGGTGCTGGGTGCCACGGCCAATCTGGAATTCCGCATGGAAGCGCGTCAAGATGCGCCGTCTTCGGAAACCGAACGTTATCCCTTCCGGGATGAACCGAACCGCACCGCACGGCTGGAAACCGAGATCATCGCCACCGGTAACAACGTGGCCAACGCCCAGCAGGCGTTTGATGAGAACGGCCAGCCACAGGTGAATATCACCATGGATTCGGTGGGCGGCGACCAGATGAATCGGGCCACCCGTAACGCCATCGGGCGTCGCATGGCGGTGTTGTTCATCGAATACCGCACGGAAACCAGCACCGAAGAAGTTAACGGTGAATTGCAGGAAGTAGAAGAGCGCGTGGTGGAAAAGGGCATTATCAGCCTGGCCACCGTGCAGTCAGCGTTGGGCGGCAGCTTCCGCATCACCGGTCTGGACTCCATTCCGGAGGCTTCGGAGCTGGCGCTGTTGCTGCGCGCCGGCGCCCTGGCCGCACCCATGTATTTTGTGCAGGAGCGCACCATCGGGCCAAGCCTGGGCCAGAAGAATATCGATGCCGGTTTTATGTCGGTGGTGTTCGGCTTCTCGCTGGTACTGCTTTACATGCTGGTGTTCTATCGTGGTTTCGGGCTGATCGCCAACGTGGCGCTGACTCTGAACCTGATGCTGCTGGTCGCGTGCATGTCGATTCTCTCAGCTACCCTGACCTTGCCCGGTATTGCCGGTATCGTCCTGACGGTGGGCATGGCGGTGGATGCCAATGTGCTTATTTTCGAGCGAATAAAGGAAGAACTTAAGGCAGGCGTGCCGCCCCAGCTTGCCATTAATTCCGGTTACGGCCGGGCGTTTGTATCGATTGTCGATGCCAACATCACCACGCTGCTGGTGGCGGTTATCCTGTTTGCCATGGGCTCTGGTCCGGTGAAAGGCTTCGCTGTCACCCTGTGTATCGGTATTCTGACCTCCATGTTCTCCGGGCTTTCGGTGAGCCGCAGTATTGTGAATCTGGTTTATGGTGGCCGCAGAATCGAGAAGTTGTCGATCGGGGGGAAACAGGCTAATGGCTGATATGGAAAAGCAACCGTTTGATTTCATGGGGTTGCGGAAGATTGCTTCGGTAATCTCTATTGCATTGATCATCGCCTCGATCGCGCTTCTGGCGGTTCGCGGGCTCAATTTTGGCATGGACTTCACCGGCGGTACGTCCGTTGAGCTTGAGTATACCCAGGCTGCCGATCTGGACGGTATTCGTAATACGCTTGAGCAGTCCGGTTACGAACAGTTTTCCGTGCAGAACTTCGGCGCCGACACCACGGTGCTGATCCGTCTGGCAGAAGCGGGCAATGATACCCTCGCGCGGGAAGTCACCGGTGTGCTGGAGCAAACCGGGGCCGAGCTTGAGTTGGTTAGTTCCGAGTTTGTTGGCTCCCAGGTGGGCGAGCAGCTGAAAGAAGACAGTGGTCTGGGCCTGTTGATTGCCCTGGCGGTGGTGCTGATCTACGTGGGCATGCGCTTCCAGTTCAAATTCGGTATTGCCTCGGTGATTCCGCTGGCGCACGACGTAATAATCGTACTGGGCGTTTTCGCCCTGTTCCAGTGGACCTTTGATCTCACTGTCCTGGCGGCGTTGTTGGCGGTTATCGGCTACTCCCTGAACGACACTATCGTAGTGGCCGACCGCATCCGGGAAAACTTCCGGAAGATGCGGGTGGGCGAGCCCTGGGACATCATCAACGAATCCATTCACCAGACCATCACGCGTACCATCAATACCTCCGGTACCACGCTTGTGGTGTTGCTGGCATTGTACTTTTTCGGCGGCGAGGCGATTAACAAGTTCGCCCTGGCGCTGATCATTGGCGTACTGGTGGGTACCTACTCCTCCATTTACGTGTCGGCCAACATGTTGATGGTGATGGGGGTGACGCGGGAAGACCTGATGGTGCCCGCAAAGGAAGGTTCCGGCGAAGAGGCCGAGGAAGAAGAGCCGCCCGAGTGGCTGAATCGGATGTAAGAGTCCGGCCTTTTGTGGCCGGTGATCCGGTATAAAAAAACCGCCAAACCCGAGAGGGGGTGGCGGTTTTTTTGTGCGGGCCGGGCGACGTTCGTTAGCGGGGCAGTCGGCCCCGGAACGGATGCAGAATCTTGAGCAATTCCCGGAACAGTTTCGGGTTGGCCACAACCAGCTGTTTGGCGTTTTCCACCGACGGGTTGCCGGAGAAGTCGCCGGTCAGGGCGCCGGACTCCATGGCCAGGGTAACGCCAAGGTCCAGGTCTGCGGCCTCGGGCCGGAAAATAACGGCGGCATCCAGCAGGCCCGCCGATACCCGGGCAATGTCCAGTACCACGCAGCCGGAGGTGCGAAACATGCCGCTGTCCCGGGCAATGGTGGCGGCCAATTCGCCCCATATGAACGGATCATCGCCCTGGCGGGCCTGATCCAGCAGATTACTGGCTATGGCCGACTGGCCAGGCTGTTTGATTTCCGAGGCGCGCACGCGGCGGCTGTTCAGCGCGGCACCGTGACCACGGCTGGCAGTGTATTCCTCACCGGTGACCGGGTTAACCAATAGCAGGTTCTCGGTGCGGTTGTTCTTCTTCTGGGACAGAGCCAGGGCGAATTCGGGAATGCCGCGGACGAAATTGTCCCGGCCGAGCACCGGAAAAACGTGCCAGCTTTTTTCGCTGCCATCGGCGTCAGCCTGACCCATGGGCGCGATGGTATGATCCTTGTAGGCCTTTTCCAGCTGCTCGACAACGTTGTCGTAAATGGACTGTTCAACCCGGGCGAGTTGGCGGCTGCGCTCGCCTTCGTCTTTCGGGTTGGGTTCCTGTCGCTCGAAATGGGCTTTGAGATAGTCTGAACCCTGGCGCGCAATGCGCAGGGCCATCTTGATTGCTGGTTGCATCTGAGTGTTCATTATCCGGGTGTGTTAAGGGGCGCCATGATAACAAAAGATGGCCGCGCTTGTACGGTTTTCAGTGGGAGAATACCCGGATGCAAGGCTGTTCAAAGTAATGGAAGGCGTCTGTTCCGGCCGCTTTCTGGTATCATTGCGGCTTACTTGTTCAAGCAGACACAGGCATTGGTTCCATGCATAAACCCGCCTTGCCCCTTGAAGGCACAGATACTTTTAACGACCAGATCCGCATTGTGCTGGTCGAAACCTCCCACTCAGGCAACATCGGTGCGGTTGCCCGCGCCATGAAAAACATGGGCCTGGGCAATCTCTGGCTGGTCAACCCGGCCTCCTTTCCTGACGAAGCGTCCTACGCCCGCTCCTCCGGTGCTTCGGATGTGCTGGACCGGGCGCAGGTGGTTGGGTCGCTGGATGAGGCGCTAGCCGATTGCGTGCTGGTGATGGGTACCAGTGCCCGTGGTCGCAAGGTGCCCTGGCCGGTCATGCCGCCACCGGAGGCGGCCGCAAAGGCTTCCGAATACAGTGCGAAAGGGCAGGTGGCGTTGGTGTTCGGGCGGGAAAATAATGGCCTGTCGAACGAAGAATTGCAGCGCTGCCATTATCATATCCATATCCCTTCCAATCCGGATTACAGCTCGTTGAACCTGTCCATGGCGGTTCAGGTAGTGTGTTACGAATTGCGCATGCATCACCTGCGCGGCCTTGAAGAGCAGGGCGAGAGTCCCTACCTTGATTCCATGGTGTCGCCGGGAGACGGTGGCTGGGATGTGCCGCCGGCCAATGTGGATGATGTGGAAGGCTTTTTCGGGCATCTCGAACAGGTATTGCAGGAGATTGATTTTCATCGCCGGGATAACCCGCGCCAGCTGATGACCCGTCTTCGCCGGTTATTCCAGAGATCGCATCTGGATCAGATGGAAATCAACATCCTGCGGGGTATTCTGACGTCTGTGCAAAAAGCGGCCGGTACCCGGCAGCCAGACCAACGAACAAAATCCACCGTGGCGCCAGCCACTGATGATGGCCAGGAATAAAAAACATGTTTGAGCGTTTGAGGGAAGACATTAATAGCGTATTCCACCGCGATCCCGCTGCCCGGAATACCTTTGAGGTACTGACTAATTATCCGGGTTTGCACGCTTTGCTGTTTCATCGATTCTCCCACTGGCTGTGGAACCTGGGTTTAAAATGGCTGGCGCGAACCATTTCCACTCTGGCGCGCTGGCTCACCGGCGTTGAAATACACCCGGGCGCGACCATTGGCCGCCGTTTCTTCATCGACCACGGTATGGGCGTGGTCATTGGTGAAACCACGGTGGTCGGCGACGATGTCACTCTGTACCAGGGCGTTACGCTGGGCGGCACCAGCTGGAACAAGGGTAAACGCCATCCTACCATCGGTAACGGAGTAGTTGTGGGAGCCGGCGCCAAGATTCTCGGCCCTTTCGAAGTAGGCGAGGGCGCCAAGATCGGTTCCAATTCCGTGGTCACCAAGGCCGTTCCCGCTGGCGCCACCGTGGTTGGTATTCCCGGCCGTGCGATCGTCAAGAAGAAGCCATCTGAGGACGAGGCGCGGCGCAAGGAAATGGAAAAACGCATGGGCTTCGACGCCTACGGCGTGACCGAAGAAATGCCGGACCCGGTGGCCCGCTCGGTTCGGGCGCTGCTTGATCACATGCACGCGGTGGATGATCGCATCGAAAACATGTGCCAGGCGTTGCGCAAGGTGAACAGCGAGTATCAGAACGGCGAGTTGCCGCCCCTGCACGACGAGGACTTTGATTGCGTGCGCGAGCAGGGCGAGGAGAAGCCGCCCAAGAGCTGAATACTTGACTGATTTGGTGGGTCAATCCATACTCCCCTGAATGATTTTCGACCGACTGGTACTGCGGGGCTGACCCTATGAAGCTGACCACAAAAGGCCGTTATGCGGTCACCGCGATGCTGGACCTCGCCCTTCATGCGACCGAAGGGCCGGTCAGCCTGGCGGATATCTCTGCCCGCCAGGAAATCTCCCTGTCGTATCTTGAGCAGCTGTTTTCCCGCCTGCGCCGCCAAAGTCTGGTGGTGAGTGTGCGGGGGCCTGGTGGCGGCTATCGGTTGAGCCGCTCCGCCGATGAGTTGTTTATTGCCGAGGTGGTCGATGCGGTTAGTGAATCACTGGACACGACCCGCTGCGGTAACAAGGGCGACTGCCAGAACGGGGAGAAGTGCCTTACCCACCATTTGTGGTCGGACCTGAGCGACCGCATTCATAACTTCCTGAGCGAAATCAGTCTGGGCGATCTGATGCGCAAGCGCGAGATTCGCAGCGTGGCTGACCGCCAGAATCAGAAACAGTCAGAGGCCGTGAATACCCGCCGGCTGATCGACCAGGCGTCTGCCTGAAAATTCACCACCTAAAACCAACCATGATGAAAAAGCCCGTCTATCTGGATTACGCGGCGACCACGCCCGTTGACCCCGCTGTTGCTGAAGAAATGGCCCGATACCTCACGCTTGATGGCATTTTCGGTAACCCTGCCTCCCGCACCCACAGTTATGGCTGGCAGGCAGAGGCCGCCGTTGAAGGTGCCCGCCGCCAGGTGGCTGACCTGATTCACGCGGATCCCCGGGAGATTGTCTGGACCTCCGGCGCCACCGAATCGGACAACCTCGCCATCAAGGGTGTGGCAGCGTTGCATGATAACCCCCACATCATTACATCCACCATCGAGCACAAGGCCGTGGTGGACACCTGCGCATGGCTGGAAAAGCAGGGCGCCCGGGTAACCTGGCTGGAGCCGGAGCCGGACGGTCGCATTGCCCCTGAGAAAGTGTTCGAGGCCCTGAGGGATAACACTGTGCTGGTCAGCCTTATGCTGGTGAACAACGAACTCGGCAGTGTGAGCGATATTCGTACCATCGGAGAGACTTTGCGTGCCAGGGGTGTGCTTCTGCACGTGGATGCCGCCCAGGCGGCCGGCAAGCTGGCCGTGGACGTACAGGCGTTAAAGGTGGACTTGCTGTCGCTTTCCGCCCATAAGGTTTATGGCCCCAAGGGTGTGGGTGCGCTGTACGTCCGCCGGTCGCCGGAAGTGCGGATTGAAGCCCAGATCCACGGTGGTGGTCATGAGCGGGGCATGCGCTCCGGCACACTGCCCACTCACCAGATTGCCGGCATGGGCAAGGCTTTTGCCCTCGCGGAGCAACATCTGAACGAAGAAGTGCAAAAACTTGAAGCACTTCGTGAGCGGTTTCTGGCCGGGCTGGAAAATCTGGAAGGAGTGCATTTCAATGGCAGTCGGGAACACCGGGTGCCGGGTATTGTCAATCTGTCATTCGAAGGTGTCGAAGCGGAATCACTGATGCTTGGTTTGCGGCACCTGGCGGTGTCATCGGGTTCGGCCTGTGCGTCTGCCGCGATGGAGCCGTCTTATGTGCTGCGCGGGATCGGCGTGAATGATGAGCTGGCCCACCGGGCCCTGCGTTTCTCGCTGGGGCGCTTCAGCACGGCCGAAGAGGTTGATTTCGCGACAGGCCAGATCATCGAAGTGGTTGAGCGGCTTCGTTCACTACGGTAGGCAGTTGTACCCTTACCGCGTATAATCGCTCTTCCGAATTTCAACACCCATCAAACTGGAGCAATACCATGGCAAACGAGCGCACGCTCTCCATCATCAAGCCCGACGCAGTCGCCAAGAACGTGATCGGCGAAATCCTGAGCCGTTTCGAAAAAGCCGACCTGAACATCGTCGCGGCCAAGATGATGCACCTGACCCAGGAGCAGGCTGAAGGTTTTTACGCGGAACACAAGGAACGTCCGTTCTTCAACGATCTGGTCGCTTTCATGACCTCTGGCCCGGTCGTTGTTCCGGTTCTGGAAGGCGAGGGCGCCATCCTGAAAAACCGTGACCTGATGGGTGCCACCAACCCGAAAGAAGCGGAAGCCGGCACTATCCGTGCAGATTTCGCCTCCACTATCGACGCGAACGCCGTTCACGGTTCTGATTCCGCAGAATCAGCCGAGCGTGAAATCGCTTATTTCTTCAATGACAACGAAATCTGCCCGCGCGGCTAAGTGTTTGTTGTTTCAGGGGTGGTTCACCACCCCTGTATTGGTTATCTGATCGAGGTTATGACATGACGGCTGTTGCCGAAAAAACCAACTTTCTTGGAATGCCGAAAGCCAAGCTGGAAGCGTTCTTCGAGGAAATTGGGGAAAAACGTTTCCGTGCCCAACAGATCCTGCAGTGGATCCATCAGCGGGGCGTGGATGACTTCGATCAAATGACCAATATGAGCAAGGCCCTTCGGGAGAAGCTCAAGCAGGTAGCGGAAATCCGTGGGCCAGAGGTGATCTACGACGAAACCTCAAAAGACGGTACCCGCAAATGGGTGATGCGCATGGACAACGGCAACAGCGTTGAAACCGTGCTGATTCCTGATGGCGAGCGGGGCACGCTGTGCGTGTCGTCCCAGATTGGTTGTACTCTCGATTGTACCTTCTGCTCCACTGGTAAGCGGGGCTTTAACCGCAACCTTACGGCAGCTGAAATTATTGGTCAGGTTTGGGTGGCCCGCAAGGCATTTATGCCGTTCGAGCCCGGCCCGGATCGCCCGATCACCAACGTGGTGATGATGGGCATGGGCGATCCGCTGATGAACTTCGAAAACGTGGTCGATGCCATGAACCTGCTGAGGGAAGATCTGGCGTATGGTATTTCCAAGCGGCGGGTCACTGTGAGCTCCTCGTGGTTGGTTCCGGCGTTGGATCGCCTGAGCGGCGTTACCGATTTTTGACTGCCCATTCCGCTGCCCACACCCTACGCCGTGTTGCGTAACCAATTGGTGCCGCTGAATAAAAAGTATCCGATTGCCGAGTTGCTGGCAGCCACCAAACGGTACATGTCCCGGCTTCCGGACAAGCGCAAGGCAACCATCGAATACACCGTGATTGAAGGTGTCAACGACCAGCCCGAGCATGCCCGTGAACTGGCGGTGCTGTTGCGGGATTTGCCTTGCAAGATCAACCTGATTCCGTTCAACCCGTTTCCGGAAAGTGACTTTCGCAGGCCAAGCATGAACGCCACCCGTCGCTTCCAGAAGGTAATGAACGAGGCAGGCTACGTGACCACCATCCGCACCACCCGTGGCGACGACATTGATGCCGCGTGCGGTCAGCTGGTCGGGCGTGTGGAAGACCGCACCCGCCGCAGCCAGCGTTATATTTCAGTGCAGCAGGTGGCTCCGTAGGCGCAATCCGGTGCTATTCTGGACAAGGTGTTATTAATGGCAAAGGATCGTTCCATGAGATTGCTCGGTTTAATTGGCGTTGCGCTGGCACTGGTGGTGTCCGGATGTGTGACCACCACCGATAGCCGGTTCACCCGTGAGGCGGACCGTGACAAGGCGCTGGAGAATTACGTTAAGCTGGCCACGGCTTACATTGGTCAGGGCAACCTGAACCGGGCAGAGCATCACCTGAATCGGGCATTGGAAATTGACAGCGATTACGCGCCGGCACTGGCCGCTCAGGGGCTCGTATACAGTTCCGATGGTGAAACGGAACTGGCGGAGAAAAGTTTTCGTCAGGCACTTTCCCACGACAGTGGATACACCAGGGGCCGGACCTATTATGGAGCGTTTCTCTACTCCCAGCGCCGGTTTGAAGAAGCCCGGAACCAGTTCAGTGTGGCCTCGCGCGACACGAAATATGAAGATCGTGGCAGTGTGTTCTTTAACCTCGGCATGACCGAAGAACGCCTGGACAATCTGGAAGCCGCCGAGGCGGCTTTTCGTCGTTCGGTGGAGCTGACCCGCGGTGAACCACGTTCCTTGCTGGCGCTGTCCCGGGTACTGGTTGATCTGGAAGACTACTCCGCCGCCTCCCGTTATTACAGCCGGTTGCAACGGGTTATTGGTGGCAGCACCCGGCACCGGCATTCACCCGAAAGTCTGCTGACGGGTATCAAAATTGCGCGCCATTTTGGCGATCAGGATCAGGAAGCCAGCATGGCCCTGATGCTGCGAAACGAATTCCCCGAATCTGTCGAATATCAACAATACAAGGTTCTGATTGCCAATGAGCGGTGAGGAGCGGCCAAAGCCAACAGCACAACCCGTCGGTCATCAACTTCGTCGGGCAAGGGAAGCACTCGGACTGGATATGTCCGCGATAGCCGATCAGCAGCATTTGCGTGTGTCGATCATAGAGGCCATCGAAAAAGGCGATTACAGTAAAATCGACACCGAGCTGTTCCTGAAAGGGTATGTGCGTGCTTACGCCAAACAGGTCGGATTGAATGGCGACGCGATTATTCGTGATCTGGATATCGAGCTGGAACCCCGTCGAAAAGAAAGGGAGCGTCAGCAGGAAGCCGACCCACTGGTGGATATCGAGCGTCGCAAACGCCGCAAACGCCGGGTGGCAAAAACAGTCATGGCAATGGTGGCACTGGTCGCGTTGGCTGTTGGCATATCGTCGTATCTATCCGATGGGCAGAATGTGCTGCCGTTCGGTCTTCAGGGCACCACCACCGAAGAAACAACATCACCAGACCCCGCAATCCAGACGGATGCCGATGGGGAAGCGCTGGAAGGGGCTGATGGGGCTCCCTTGAACTCTCCCGAGCCCATGGAAGCGGTGGGCGCCGGTGAACCGCAAGCCACGCCTGTCGCGCCGGAAGACCCCGCCGTGAATTTGGAAGTGGAGCCGGAGGGTGCAAATGACGAGGAGGTGCCCGCGTCGCCTGAGCTGGTCGGTGATAATAATTCCGCTGAGGTAGCCGAAGCGGAAAAGGCCGCCGCCGACCCGGTGTCAGGCGAACAGGTCGCCGAGACGGCGACAGAGACAGAAACGGAGGCCGTCCCGGAGAGCGCAGAGTTGGTTATGACCTTCAATGGCGACTGCTGGGTTCAGATAAGCGATGCCCAGGGTAATCAGTTGGCCAGTACCTTGCAGCGCGAGGGTGACGAGTTGCGCCTGGACGGCACAGCCCCGCTGAATGTTATCGTCGGCGCCATGACGGCGGTCGAATCCATCCGTTTCAGAGGTGAAGCGGTCGATTTGGACAACATTCGCACCGTAAACAACAGGGCTCAGTTTACCCTGGAGCCGTAATCCAGAATGCCAGAACAGATGGTTGGTTGTAGTCCATGAAACACGAATCCCCGATCAAAAGACGTGAGTCCCGCCGCATCATGGTGGGCGATGTGCCGGTTGGCGGCGATGCGCCTATTGCCGTCCAGAGTATGACCAACACCAATACCTGCGATGTAGAGGCCACGGTCGGCCAGATTCGTGCGATTCAGGAAGCGGGCGCGGATATTGTCCGGGTGTCGGTGCCATCCATGGAGGCTGCGGAAGCCTTTGGCAAGATCCGCCAACAGGTGAATCTGCCACTGGTCGCCGATATTCATTTCGATTACAAGATCGCTTTAAGGGTCGCGGAACTCGGAGTCGATTGTTTGCGCATCAATCCAGGCAACATTGGCCGGGATGATCGGGTCAGCGCCGTAATCAGCGCTGCCCGGGATCGGGGTATCCCGATTCGCATCGGTGTGAACGCCGGCTCGCTGGAGAAAAGCCTGCAACGCAAGTATGGCGAACCGACGGCGGAGGCGCTGGTGGAATCCGCCATGCGTCACATTGATATCCTCGATCGCCACCAGTTCCCGGACTTCAAGGTGAGCCTGAAGGCGTCTGATGTGTTCATGACCGTGGACGCGTATCGTCAGATAGCCTCACAGATTGAACAGCCGTTGCACCTCGGTATCACCGAAGCCGGCGGTTTCCGCTCGGGAACGGTCAAATCCTCCGTGGGTCTGGGAATGCTGTTAATGGACGGCATCGGAGACACCATCCGGGTGTCCCTGGCGGCAGATCCGGTGCAGGAGATCAAGGTGGGCTTCGATATCCTCAAGAGCCTGAGGCTGCGTAGTCGGGGCATCAATTTTATCGCCTGCCCCAGTTGTTCCCGGCAGAACTTCGACGTCATCCAGACCATGAATGATCTTGAGGAGCGCCTGGAAGACGTTAACACCTCCATGGATGTGGCGATCATCGGCTGTATTGTTAATGGCCCGGGTGAGGCAAAAGTGGCGGATCTGGGGCTGACCGGTGGCAGTCCGAAGAACCTGCTGTATCTGGATGGCAAACCCAACCAGAAGCTGGATAACGCCACGCTCACCGATGATCTGGAGCGGTTGATCCGCGAACAGGTGGCCAAGCGCAAGGAACAGGACGACTCCGTGATTGCGCGCTCCGCTGACTGACCAATTCCGAACACGACTATTCACGAATCAATCAGGGTTTTAACTTGGCTAAAATCAAGGCAATCCGGGGGATGAACGATATTCTCCCGGACCAGACGCCGGTCTGGCAGTATGTGGAATCAACCGTAAGAAAGGTTTTGGGACAATACGGCTACCAGGAAATCCGGATGCCGATTGTCGAGCAGACAGAACTGTTCAAACGCTCCATCGGCGAAGTCACCGACATTGTCGAAAAGGAGATGTACACGTTTGAAGATCGCAACGGCGACAGCCTGACCCTGCGCCCGGAAGGGACTGCAGGTTGTGTGCGTGCAGCCGAAGAGCACGGTTTGCTGTTCAACCAGACACGTCGGCTCTGGTACACCGGGCCCATGTTCCGCCACGAGCGTCCACAAAAAGGCCGTTACCGGCAGTTCCACCAGATTGGTGTGGAATGCTTTGGCATGGCCGGCCCGGACATCGACGCCGAGCTGTTGATCCTGACTGCCCGCCTCTGGGCCGAACTGGGCCTGACCGGTCACGCCCGGCTTGAAATCAACTCGATTGGTACCAGTGAATCCCGCAAGGTTTATCGCGAGGCTCTGGTGGCGTATCTGCAGCAGTACAAAGAGCGCCTGGATGCTGATAGCCAGCGCCGGCTGGAAACCAACCCGCTGCGGATTCTGGACAGCAAGGATCCCGCCACGAGGGAAATCCTGGTGGACGCACCGGTGCTGGATGATTATCTGGACGACGAATCCCGTCACCACTTCTCACGTCTGAAAGCGTTGCTGGATGCGGCCGGTGTGGCTTATACCGTCAACCCGGCGCTGGTGCGGGGCCTCGATTATTACGGCAAAACCGTTTTTGAGTGGATCACCGACAGTCTGGGTGCCCAGGGTACCATCTGTGCCGGCGGCCGTTATGATGGCCTGGTGCAACAGCTGGGTGGCAAACCGACCGATGCAGTGGGTTTCGCCATGGGTATTGAGCGTCTGATTTTGCTGCTCGAAACTCTGGAGTTGGTACCCGAATACGTTAATGACCAGGCCGATGTGTACGTTACCGCCATGGGTGAGGACGCGGTAGCTCCGGCTCTGGCATTGGCGGAAAGCCTGCGTAATGCCTTGCCCTCTGCAGTGGTGGTGAGCCATTGTGGCGGCGGTAGTTTCAAGAGCCAGATGAAAAAGGCCGACCGTAGCGGTGCTCGTTATGCGGTGATCATCGGTGAAAACGAACTTCAGAACAAAACGGCCGGGCTCAAGCCCCTGCGGGATGACGAGCCGCAGCGGGAAGTGGCCCAGGCCGAGCTGGCGGCGGAACTGGCCAAACTGGTCTGACTTCCCGCCGGTGAGACAGACTTTGCATAAGCGATACCGTACAAAAACTGACAGGAGTGTTCATGGCTGAGTTGCGCACCGAAGAAGAACAAGTCCAGGCGATCAAGGACTGGTGGAAGAAAAATGGCAGTTCGCTGTTGATTGGCATCGGTGCGGCTTTGGCCATCGTGTTTGGCTGGCAGGCCTGGCAAAATCACCAGGCGCAGCAAAGAGCCGAAGCGGCGAATGAATTTGCCAATTTGCTCAACGCCGCCTCTGCCGGCGATGATCGTGAAACCGTCGCGTTCGTGGCCGAAACCCTGCGCAATGAGTACAGCGACAGCGCCTACGCCATCTACGGCAACCTGGTGCTGGCCCGGCAGCAAATGATGGCCGGGGAAGAGCCGCAGGCAGCGGTTCAGTCCCTGGAATGGGCATTGGATAAAGCCGCCGATTACCCCGCGCTGACCAACGTTATCCGCAATCGCCTTGCCCGCGCCCAACTGGCTGCCGGAGATCACCAGGCCGCGCTGGCAACCGTCGATAGCGCAGGCCGCTCCGATGCCTTCGGACCGATTTTTTCGGAATTGCGGGGCGATATCCAGTTGGCCATGGGCGATCGCGACGCGGCTCGCCAGGCCTATCTGGATGCCCGTGAACAGGGCAGCCAGAGCAACAGCCTTCTGGAGCTGAAACTGTCCGACCTTGGTGTCGGAGGTGATGCATGATGCCGATTCCGGCAATCCGGCGGTTGGCCACGGCCTCCCTGATGTCCGGGATGGTTCTGGCGTTGGCCGGCTGCAGCTCCAATGAGATTATCGAGCAGCCTGATCCGGTGCCGAATATCGAGGAAAGCGTGGAACTCGACAGAGTGTGGCAAACCTCCGTGGGGGACGGTCACGACGGTGAATTTCTGCACCTGTCTCCGCTGTATGACGGCAACGTGATCTATGCGGCCTCCGCCGACGGCGAGATCAAATCGGTGAACCCCGAAAGCGGCGAAACCCGTTGGGAAACCGTGCTGGATGAGCGCATTTTCGCCGGCCCAGGCGCGGATGCTCGGCAACTTTACGTGGTGACCCGTGACGCAGAACTGTTGGCTCTGGCTAACGACGGTTCCGGTGAAAACTGGCGAGTATCGCTGCCGACCGAAGCCATTGCCTCGCCTCAGTCAAATAGCTCTCTTGTGGCGGTGCAGACCATTGATGGCCGGCTGCTGGCCTTTAATGCCGCCGATGGTGAGATGCTCTGGCAGTACGAGGCGCAAGTGCCGGTTCTGACCATGAGAACCTCGGCCGCGCCATTGGTTGGCGGTGATATCGTGATTGCGTCTTTCTCCAACGGTCGGATCATGGCGTTGTCCACCGACTCCGGCCAGCCGATCTGGCAGTACCAGGTGGGCCAGCCACAAGGCCGGACTGAGCTGGAGCGCCTGGTGGATATAGGTGGTCAGCCATTGGTTCTCGAATCCGCGATCATGGTGGTGGGCTACCAGGGCAAACTGGCCCTGCTGGATTTACGCAACGGCCAGGAAATCTGGAGCCGACCGGCATCGAGCTATAACGGCCCAGCCATTGGTGGCGGGGCCATTTACCTCTCGAGTGCCAATGGCGATGTGGTGGCCCTGCGTGGCAATGATCGCCGCGAACTCTGGGTGCAGGACAATCTGTCCTGGCGTCAGCTGACCCGTCCGGCGGTATCGGGCGATTATGTCGTGGTGGGTGATTTCGAAGGTTATCTGCACGTTTTGTCCCAGCAGGATGGCGCGCTGGTGGGCCAGGAAAAAGTGGACAGTGATGGCCTGCGGGTACCGGTACAGGTACTGCGTAATGGCGATATTCTTGTTTATAGCAACGGCGGACGGCTGGCAACATACCGTTTGCAACAGGACGACTGACGATTATGACACCAGTGATTGCCCTTGTCGGGCGTCCCAACGTGGGTAAATCCACGCTGTTTAACCAGATGACCCGCTCCCGGGATGCCCTGGTGGCTGATTTTCCCGGCCTGACCCGGGACCGCAAATACGGCGAAGGCTACAACGAAGGCCAGAAATTCATCGTCATCGACACCGGTGGTCTGAGCGGCGATGAAGCCGGGCTGGATGCGGAAATGGCCCGTCAGTCCCTGCAAGCCATTGAAGAGGCGGATATTGTTCTGTTTCTGGTGGATGGTCGGGCCGGCCTGACCGCCGGCGACGAAATGATCGCAGATCACCTGCGGCGCTCCGGTAAAAAGGCGCACCTGGTGGTTAACAAGACCGATGGCCAGGACCCGGATGTGGCCGCTGCGGACTTCTATAGTCTGGGTTTTGAATCGAACTTTCTGATTGCCGCAGCTCATAACCGCGGTATCCGCTCAATGTTGGATGAGTTGTTACCTGAGCCGGAAAATCCGGATGAAGAAGATCGTGCAGACCGCTACCCCGGCATTCGGATTGGTGTTGTCGGTCGCCCGAACGTGGGCAAGTCGACCCTGGTCAACCGCATGCTTGGCGAAGACCGGGTGGTGGTCTACGATATGCCGGGTACCACCCGGGACAGTGTCTATATTCCTTACGAGCGGCACGGTGAGCAATACACGCTGATTGACACCGCCGGCGTGCGCCGCCGGAAAAACGTCAACGAGGCCGTTGAAAAGTTTTCCATCATCAAGACCCTGCAGGCCATTGATGACGCCCACGTGGTGATTCTGGTGATCGACGCGCGCCAGGGGCTGGTGGATCAGGATCTCCACCTCATTGGTTTTGTTCTGGACGCGGGCCGGTCACTGGTCATTGCCGTCAACAAGTGGGATGGAATGGATCCCGACGACCGCGCCCGGGTCAAAGAGCAGGTGGCCCGGCGCCTCGATTTCCTCGATTATGCCGACAAGTACTACATCTCGGCACTGCACGGTACCGGAGTTGGTACCATGTATGAGTCGGTGCATGCGTGTTACGACTCTGCCATGGCCAAGTGGCCGACCAATCGCCTGACAGCTCTGCTGCAGGACGCAGTTGCCCAACACCAGCCGCCTATGGTGCACGGCCGTCGAATCAAGTTGCGTTACGCTCACCAGGGTGGCTCCAATCCACCGGTGATCGTGGTGCACGGAAACCAGGTGGATTCGTTGCCAGGTGCCTACAAGCGTTATCTGGAAAACACCTTCCGCAAGGTTCTGAAAGTGGTCGGTTCGCCGATCCGTTTTGAGTTCCGCTCCAGCGACAACCCCTACGCGGGCAAGGTCGACCGTCGTACCCCAAGGCAGAAGGTCAAGAACGACAAGGACCTGAAAAAGGGCCGCCAGATCAAGAAAACCCGTCAGAAAAGCATCAAACGCTGAGTGTTAGCCCATGTCCGCCGTATAGCGGGCATAGGCGCTTTTGCCATTGTGTTTGGCCTTGTACATGGCGGTATCCGCGTGCCGCAGCAGGGCGCCGACCTCGTCCGCATCGGTAGGGAAGGTGGCAATGCCGATGCTGGTGGTAACGGGCACTTCTCGTTCTGCCAACCGGTAAGGGTTGGCAAACATCTCGAGGATGCGCTCCGCCACCTGGCAGGGCGCGTCAGGGTCTGACAATCCGGGCAAAATCACCAGAAACTCATCTCCCCCCAGTCGGGCTACCGTACTGGCACCACGCAGGCAGCTGGACACCCTTCTCGAGGCTTCAATCAGCAGTGTGTCACCGGCGTCATGCCCGAGCGTGTCGTTGATCTGTTTGAAGTTGTCCAGATCCAGAAACATAACGCCCACTTCGCTTTTATCCCGCTTTGCCTGGGCAAGGGCGAGCTTCAGCCGGTCCATGGCTAACATACGGTTTGGCAGACCGGTCAGTACGTCGTAGTTCGCCTGACGCAACAGTTGCTGTTCATAGCGTTTGCGGATACTGATATCTTCGCCAACAATCAGGTAGCCGTTAATTTCGTCATCGGCATCCTTTATTGTGGTGATCACCAGCTGCTCCCAGTAGCGCTCTCCATTGCGGCGGACGCTATTGATTTCTCCTTGCCAGACGCCGACCCGCTGTACTTGCAGTTTTATCCCCTGCCAGAACTGGCGTATATGCTGTGCTGGCATGTCCTGGTCAATCACCGAGGAAGGGGGCTGACCCACAATTGTCTCTACCTTGTGACCCGACAACTGGCTGAATTTACGGTTGGCATATTCGATTTGCCAGTTTTTGTTGCAAATCAGTACCGAGGACGGGCTTTGCTCGATGGCCTTGGAGAATTTCAGGATATCCGCCGCATCACGTTTTTGCCGCTCGATGTCGTCGGTGAGTCGTTCACGCATTTCATTGATGGCATCGGTAACCAGCCCAAGTTCGTCATATCGGTTACCCGGTGTATCGGGGCGGTCCAGAACCAGGGGGCGGGACAGGTTGTGAAGGGATAAATCCCGCGCATAGTCCGCCATGGCGGTAAGGTGCCGGGTGACCAGATACCTGAAAATCCACAGGCTCAGAATAGCGACAATAAAGACCGTCAAGAACTGTGTGGCGACGATCATGCCTACTCGCCGGCGTAAATCCGAATACAGGCGATCAACACTGGCAGTAATAGTCAGTTCTCCCAAATCAACGGTATCTTCGCCGGCATGGGTCAGCCGAAAACTGTGTGTCAGGGTATCGTCGGCAGGCGGCAGCGTGCCCATCACCAGCTCGGAATCGGGCTCTATGCGTAGGCGCAGGTGATCAATGTCCGGCAGACCGAGAATGCCCTCCAATTGTGTCTGAATGGACTGTTCGTCCAGCGCCCAAAGGCTTCGGGCCAGACTGGACGAGGAGCCAGACTCTATTCGTTCCAGCCGTTCACGGATTGTCTGAAGGTCGTTGCGGTAATCGAAATAGATCTGCACTCCGGATGCGAGCAGGGTAAAAGCCGAGCTAAACAGCAGGATCCATGCCAGCAGTCGGAAGGAGAGAGGAGAGGTTGTGCGAAGGCGCGTCAGGGTCTTTGGGAGCTCTGCCATGATCCCTCTGGAGTGCAGAAACGATAAACGAGCGTTTGATGGAATGAACTATAGCAGCAGTTGCCGATAAATGCGTGGTGTGCGGGAAAGGAAGGACAAGAAACCGGTGATAACCACAATTATTGCAAGGGTGAATTGGGCTTGATGTAGGTCAATACCGCCAGAATTACGCGGGCGTAACCTGAGGGCAATCGAACATTGAACAAGCAGGAGAATACGTTATGTATATGGATGCTGTTGTGATCGCGGGAATTGGAACCGTTGTACTAATGCTGGGATTTTTCGTGGGTGTGGGCATCTTCGTTATGAAGGACCAGAAGGACCACAAGCACGACAACGCGGGTAAATAAGTTCTGGAAGGGCGTCAAAGTCCATCTGACGTGAAGGGCAGTAGCGAACAGTTCGTTACTGCCTGGCATTTGAAAATTGGCGTCCCCTAGGGGGTTCGAACCCCTGTTGACGCCGTGAAACGGACGAGGTCGG
>JABXHG010000590.1 GCA_013393545.1 Alteromonadaceae bacterium
GCAGAAAAGTGAGTGGAAGAAGAGGAAAGCGGTGGAAGGAGGTAGTGGAAGAATAGAAGAGTTTCATGAATGCGGTGGACGAAGTGGACAAGCTAATCATTGCGGTGCAGATGGGTGCGAAGTTTCAAATGGAGGAAGGAGGATGTGGTCATCACCCGGGTTACGATATCCAGCGGTGAAGTGATGCTGCGGCCAATCAACAGCGAGAAGGCGATCAGAATCACCAGCGCCACGACTGTGGCGATGCCAATACGGATAACGTCGCTCATGAAGGCGGCATTCAGGTCGTCCATATACACACCGGTGCCGACTACCCAGCCCCAGGGCTCAAAGGTTCTGACCACGGTGAGCTTGGGTTGGGGTTTGCTGCTGCCCGCTTTGGGCCAGAGATAACTGAATTCTTCCCGGGCCTGGTTGTTATCCAGCAGATCGACCATGTTCCGGAACAACGGGCGACCGTCCTGGGTCTGGAAATTGCTCAGGTCCCGGCCCACTTGCTGGCTATCACCGCCGTGAACGGTCATCACTGCACGCTCATTCAAGGCGAAGTAATAGTCGTCGTTGCCGTAGGTCATGTTCTCGAGCAGCCGGCGGGCTTCGGTGCGGGCCTCGCTGCTGCTGATTTCGCCATTCTCTACATCGGTTTGCAGTGTTTCCAGCAGCTGGATGGAGGTATCGAGCAGAGCATCGAGTTGCGATGTTCTCTCAACTTGCAGCGAATGGCGCATATCGAGCAGGGCTGTCGCTGATATCGCCACGAGCATCAAAGCAGTGAGGACGACAAGAAGGCCGAGCTTCACCCGTACCTTTATGTTCTGGAAAAGCATAGGAAATACCTTTTCGTCAAAACGTTGTTGTAATTGATTTGGTGTGCGTTATATCACATTAACGGCCGGCCCCACGAAAACTTGCGCAGTAGTTCCACGTACCAGCCTGCTGATCTGGCTGGAAAACTGATACTGGTCAAGAATGTTTTGGTGTTAGCCTCTAACTTAGGTTATGAACCATGTGTAAGGAATCGTTTTTATTCCATGAACGGAGAAGTTTTATGAAAAAGCACCAGTTAGCCCTGTCTGTTGCCCTTGGCAGCCTGATGACCTCCACTGCGATGGCGCAGAAGGTGGATTTGTCAGAAGTAAACGTAGACGCCTATGGCCACATCAACATGGCGATCATGCACGGTGATACGGGCAACGGTTCCGAGCAGTACATTGTTGATAACAAGTACGCCTCCAGCCGTGTGGGCACCCGGATTACCACGGATCTGGAAGATTTGGGCATGACGGTCGGTGCGCATGTGGAGTTTGAGTATCAGCACAACTCATCTCACGCAGTCACGCCAGAAGATCGTAGCGTGGATGGCGATTGGGAGAAGCGCCACATTAATCTGTTTGCCAAAGGCCGTTACGGCATGATTTCCGCTGGTCAGGGTTCTGGCGCAGGTGATGGTGCGACTGAAATGGATCTGTCAGGAACCAAAGTGGCTTCGTTCCCGGATTTGGCACTGGTTGGTGGTGCGTTGCCTTTTGTTGAAAAGAATGGAGACGGCGAGGCAAAAGTAATCAGCTCTGTTCGAAGTCAGGATTTTGAAGGCCGTTACGATCGAATCCGGTATGATTCACCAAACTTCGGACCGTTAAAAGTGGCTGTCAGTCATGGTTACAAAGAGCAGGGTGGTGGCAATGCTGACACCTCTGAATTGGCTGTTCGCTATGATGGAGCCATTGACGGGCTAGGCCGTATCTCGGCAGCCGTAGGCTATGCGGCCCAATACAATGAAAGTGGCGGCGCTGTTGCCCGAGACACTGTGGGTGGTTCTGTCTCCTGGTTGCACGACAGTGGCTTTAACGCGACAGGGCTTTACACCTATCGGGATTTTGATAACGGGAGGGAAGAAACCTCATTCAATATGGTAAAGCTGGGCTACAAAACCGGTAAACACTCTTTCACCGTACATCGCGCACAGGGTCAGGACTTCAACCCAATACTCAAGGATGATCAGGGCACGAACGTGTATACCGCCGCCGGCTCAGACGTGGAAATCTACGGCGCCGCCTACGTCTACCAGCCCGTCAAGCGCCTGGACGTCTACGCCGCCTTCAACAACTTCGCTCTCGATGCCGATCAGGGTGACTATGACGATGTAAACGTTGCCATGGTAGGTAGCCGTCTGAAGTTCTGATTGCCTTGATCAGAGCTTGATAACGCAGTCCCGGGCGGCCCCTCAGGCCAGCCCGGCAGACTGCAACAAAAACACCCCCACCGTGACTGTCACGCTGGCCAGCAAGGTGGTCAGGGCGATAATATTGGCTGCCAGTTTGTCATTGCCACCCAGTGCCTTGACCATGACAAAACTCGCCGCCGCCGTCGGGCTGGCGAAGAACAGAAACATCAACCCGAGTTCCCGCCCCTCAAAGCCGGCCAGCCAGGCAGCGAACGTGCAGCCAACCGGTAACAGCACCATTTTCCAGAGCGATGAGCCCAGGGCCGGGCCGCTGTCGCTGCGCAGGCTTTTCAGGGAAATGGTGGCGCCGATACACAGTAGAGCCAGTGGCAGGGTGAGGGAGGCGAAGTAATCGCCACTGGTCATTACCCAGCCGGGTAGTGTCAGGCCGGAAGCAGCCACCGGCAGGGCGACAATAACGGCTAGAATCAGGGGGTTGCGGGCGATATCTCGAGCCGTGGATGCAAAATTCATGGACTTTTCCGGGTGGTAGGCCAGCAACACTACCACCGAAAGGGTGTTGTAAACCACAATCACCAGGCCCAGCAGCAGGCCACCGGCAGAAAGCCCGTAGTCGCCATACAGGTTGGCGGCCAGCGCCAGGCCGACAATGCCGCAGTTGCCACGAAAGGCGCCCTGCACATACACGCCCCGGTCTTCCCGGGTTATCCGGCGGGTCGACCAGACCCACACCAGCCCGAAGCTGACCAGGGTCGCCGCCAGGTAAAAGCCCAGTAATGCCGGGTTAAAGGTGGCGTCCAGGTCTGCACGGATAATGCTGAGAAACACCAATGTTGGCAGTGTGGCCTTGAATACCAGCGCGGAAGCGGTGCTGATAAAGGCTTGATCAATCCAGCCCACCCGGCGCAGGCCGATGCCCAGGAAAACCATCACGAACACCGGCAAAGTGGTTTCCAGTGTCCGCAGGAAAGTGTCGAGCAGGGCGCTCAAGAGACCGTCCTGAAGTCGTCGAATTCGCCGGTGGCCGACTGCTGTTCAGCCTCAACGCCGCTTACCTCGGCCAGTGGTGAGCCATCCCAGGCCCACTCCTCCAGCGACTGAAGCCCGGCGTCGTCGCCTTCGGCAATGATTTCAACCCGACCGTCAGCCAGGTTTCGGACAATTCCCGTAAGGCCGAGAGCCCGGGCTTTTTGTTCGGTATAGGCACGGTAAGACACGCCCTGAACCTTACCGCTGACCAGCAGATGGTTGCGTTTCATGCTCATGATCACCTGTTTGTTGTCGGTCACGATTTCTGCAATACCACGAAAAAGGCCTCCGGGAAGGGAGGCCTTTGCACGGTATTATAACCCGAAACGCTTATTCTTCGTTGGCTTCAAAGTTTCTTGGAACACCAACGTTAAACGGTTTCAGGAATGGCTTTTCACCGGTGTTCTCGTGATCAGCCAGCACTTCGCCGTCATCGGCGCTTTCCTTGCCATACATGGAGTGCTGGTGGAAGTTGTTGAACTTTTCAGCAGTCTCTTTCACATCGCCGGTGTACCGTGGGTCTTGCGGCCGCTCCTGGTTGTCCATGTAGTAGGCAATGTCCCAGGCTTCCTGGTCCGACAGGGAGTTGGGCTGGCCCAGGGGCATGTTGTTTTTGATAAAGCCGGCGGCGGTGAAAATGCGCACCATGCCGGCACCCCAGTTATTGGACATATCACCCCACAACGCCGGGTACACGGTTTCACCATCCACCCGCAGGCCAGAGCCGTCGTCGGCGTGACATACGGCGCATTCCTGCTGATACAGCTTTTCACCGTTGGCGTAGCTCAGTTCTTCCGGGCGTTCGGGTGCGGGGAAGCCACGGCCATAAATGTCCTGTTTCGGGTACATTTCCACGCCGCTGGCCAGCCATTGATGGTAGGCCGCCAGAGCCAGCATGTCGTCGCTGCCATACTCCGGCGGTGTGCCGTTCATGGAGTAGGCGAAGCAACCGGCAATGCGCTCTTCCAGGCTGTTTACGTGGCCGTTCTTGCCCCGGTAATTGGGCAAGGTCACGGCGGCCGGCCAGATAGGTGCGCTAAACGGCATGCGGCCTTCGCCCAGGTGGCAGCTGGAGCAGTTCATGTTGTTGAACACATTTTCGCCGCGCAGCTGCTGGGTGTCGGTGAACAGGTCATAGCCCCGGCGAATGGTTTCTTTCAGCTTCGGATGAATGTCGGCTTCTTCCAGATCCGCCATGGTGGGCGGAATGTGAACCAGCTGGTCTTCTTTCGGCGCCGGGAAGCCCATTTCCGTCAGTGTGTCGATGTACTGCTGAATCTCTGCGTCGGTTTTGTAGCTGTTGGCGGCGGCGGTGGCCGAGAACAACACGGTTCCTGACAAAGCGGTGTAAATCAGTTTGCGAATCATGTCCTGGAACTCCCTTTATTCTGCCACGGGGCTTTGATTGGCCAGCCATACGGCCACGGCGTGAATGTCCTCGTCGCTCATGCGTTTTGCCACGGCGCCCATCAGGTTTTGCGGATCGTTTGAGCGGGTGCCGTCCTGCCAGCTCTTGATCTGGGTCTTGATATACCCGGCGTGCTGGCCGGCAATGCCCGGGAAGGTCTCGCCGGCACCACGGCTACCCGGGCCATGGCAGCTTTTGCAGGAAACCACGTATTCGGACCAGTCGCCCCGCTCGGCAATCTGCTCGCCACGCTTGAGTACGGCTTCGGAGGCGTTCTCGCCACCCTGACCAGGCGTTGGCTCCATTTGGGCGTAATACGCCGCTACGTCGGCGATTTGCTGGTCATTCAACATATTGGCGAAGGGCATCATGGAGGCGTTTTGCCGATCACCGTTTTTGAAATCGTGAAGTTGCTTGGCAATGTAAGCTGCGTTCATACCGGCCAGTCTTGGCCAGGATTCGCCGCCCTCGACATGTTTGCCGGAGCCATCCGCCTGGTGGCAAGCCGTGCACATGGCGGCTGCCTGCTTGCCTTTCTCTGGATCGCCTTCGGGGGCTGCCAGAGCCATGCCCGCGTGGGCCGCCAATCCCATCGCTGCCAACGTGATCGATAATTTTCTCACGGTCAGTTCCTCTCTCAGGTTTCGCGCCTCCTGGCGCTTGGGTCTTTTTGTAGCTTGCTTGTTTTTGCAGATACTCTCTTGATTACCGTCAATTAATCAAGCTTCCTAATGTAAAACTGTGTGACTGTGTGACCGCATGCCACTTTACAGCCAGCCGCTTTGCTGCATGGCCATGTAAGTAAGGGTACCAGCTGCAATCGACAACAGGGCATTGCGGCGCCATAGATGAATCAATAGCACCAGTGTGCCGGCCAGCAGGGCATCAACTCCGGGCAGAGAGGCCTGCCAGCTGGCCGAGCGCTGCAGAAACACCGTGGCCAGCAGCGCCATGACGGCAGCGGGCAGAAAGCGCCCAAGGTGTTTGACCAGTGGGTGGTCAGTATGGCGGTGAAAGAAAACAAAAGGTACCACACGGGTTGCGAAGGTCGCGGCAGCGGTCACCGCAATGAATGCGGCAATATAGGTTGCATCAGTCATGACAGGCCTCTGCGCCGGTAAGCCGGGCGCGATGGTGGCGATAATGCAGCAGCAGGACCATGGTCACAATAGCAATGCCGGCAATCAGCTGGTGAGTTGGCGGCACAAATAACATGGCCAGGCCAGCCGCCAGCGCGCCGCTCCAGATGGGAAAGGCGTCGCCCAGCGCCTTGAATTGCTCAATGGTCAGAACGATGAACAACGCCACCAGAGCGAATTCGATTCCGGTGCTGTTGAACGCCACCATTTCGCCGAGTAGGCCGCCCAGCGCACAACCGATCACCCAATAAAGCTGGTTGAGTGCGGTGATGCGAAAATCCAGTTGCTGTTCACCGGCTTTATCATTGGATCTGGGGCGGCTGGTCAGCAGTGAATAGGTTTCATCGGTGAGCCCGAAAATCAGGTAGGCCTTGCGCCAGCCCGCGCCCCGGAATTGGCCCAGCAACGACAGCCCATAGAACAGGTGCCGGGCATTGAGCACAAACATGGCAACGGCCACTTCCACCAGCCCCGCATTGGCGGCCAGCAGGCTGACGGCCAGAATCTGGCCGGCGCCAGCGTAGATTACCACGCCCATCAGCGGCGCAATCCACCAGGCATAATCGAGCTGAGTAGCGAACAGCACGCCAAAGGCGGTGCCGAGCGGCAAATAGCCGAACAGAATGGGCAGGGTTAACTTGAAGGCAGTCTGGTTCATTAGCTTACAAACGTTGGCAAAAACGGTCGATCATAGGGGAAACCGTCCGGTATTTGAAGTGCCGTCGTTACCAGTCTGAAAGCCCGTACATAAAAGTGTCATAGAACCGGCCTACCCTCCACGCAAACGAGGTTTAACCGGAGTATTTATGCTGGCCACGGTGCGTGCCCGAATTCTGTTCTTTGCTTTCCTCTCCCTGGCGGCGGTCATTGGCCTGGCGGTTACTGCCTGGGTCATCATTCTGAAAGCGGAAAACACTGCCGATGATTTGATCCGCGACAACTTGCAGGAATCGTGGATGCTGGTGGATCTGGAACAGGACCACCGACGGCTGCAGGATCTGGCTTTCAAGATCAAGGCACAACTGCTGTTGTGGGGTGAAATCAACACCGAATTCGAGCAGTTGGAAACCTCATTGGCAACCCACTGGCAAGCGGTTAAGGACACCCCGAGTTTGCGCGCCTGGGCTGAGGAAAACAGTGAAACTTTTGGTCGGGTGAATGAGCTAATGGCCGACATGGCCAAAGGCATTGACGAGAAGAGTTATTACCGGGTGGGCCAGGTGGTGGATTTCCAGCTGTTTCCCGCTCTGGAGCCGATGTTGGCGGCTATCAGCGCACGACAGCAGACCAGTCGTGACGATGTTTCGGGCGGCGCGGATGATCTACTCGCTTTTCTGGACGATCAGCAACTGTTCCTGTTGACGGGTTCCGCCGTGTTTCTCGTTGTGGTGATCCTGATGACCCTGTGGATGCGTCGTTCGGTGATTGTCCGGCTGCAGAGCATGGAGCGAGAACTGACCGCCATGGAGCAACAATCGGATCTGACCCTGACGCCCCGATTGAGCGGTCGGGATGAAGTGGCCGGCGTGGCCAGCGCGTTGGCAAAGCTGGTTCAGCGCTTTGAGGGATTCATCGGCGATATCCGCGGCTCCGCCGCCTCGCTGGATGAACGCTCCAGCCGTCTGGATGAGGGCGCGGAGGCCCTGCAGAAAGCGTCTGAAGCAACTCGCCGGCAAATCAATGATGTGACCACCTCGATGGACGCAATCTCTGAACAGGCGTCGCACATCGAGCAGGCCACCGAACAATCGGCTTCCACCGTCAGCCAGGCAGTCGCGGCCAACAGCGAAGTGCGCGAAGGCCTGCAGCAAAGCGAGGAGGGCGCAAACCACACGCTGGATGTGATTGGCCGGGTGTCCTCATCCATTCATGCGCTGAACGAATCCACCGGCAACATTGAACAGGTTATCGGGGTGATTGCCGACATTGCCGAGCAAACCAACCTGTTGGCACTGAACGCGGCCATTGAAGCCGCCCGTGCCGGCGAGCATGGCCGGGGCTTTGCCGTGGTGGCCGATGAAGTACGCACGCTGTCACGGCGAACCGCTGAATCCACCCGCAATATCCGCCAGTGGGTTCAGGATCTGGTTGGCGGGGTGGACGATGTTGACCGCCTGTTGAACGAGATGAGCGAGGCCGGCGAGCAAAACCGCAACAACCTGCTGACCCTGAAAGCCCATCTGGAGCAACTCAACGGACAATTCGACGAGCTTGAACACCAGAGTGACAATATTCGGGAATCGGTGACCCTGCAAAGGGATGAAATTGGCCGGGTAGGGCGGCGGGCCAGCGCTCTGGCGGACAGTGCCGAAGTGTTGACCGAAAACGTGCACGGAACCCGTCTGGTGAGCGATGCTCTGCGCCGGGAATCTGTGTCCATGCGCGACCTGAGCGCAGCGTTCCGCACCCGGAATGCTTGAGTAGCGGAAAACGGGCCTTCTGATCAGAGCCGTAAAGCCGTAAGATGGCGCCCCAATGTAAGGAGGTGCCATGTCCAGCGAAACTGAAATCACGCCGGAAGGCGATCCCCGCGAAGAGAAGTTTGTGGTTGAAACCGATTTGCTGTCGGCGGACATACTCGAAGGGCTGGCGGAGGAATACTGCACCCGCTACCACGGACTGAACGACACAGAGAGCCCCATGGCCGAGCGCGAGCGTGTATTGGCGGCGCTGGAAAAGGGCGATCTGGTGGTTTGGTTTGACCCGATCGAAAACACCGCCAGTCTGGGCAACCCGCCAAACGTATAGTATCGGCCTGGCCCGAAAGCCTGCTAAAAGATACTTTAGTTCTATTGTTATTCGTTGCCGTGAGGTGAAGGTTGATCAGGGTATTGGTTGTTGATGATCACGAGCTGGTGCGGGCCGGTATCACCCGGATGTTGGTGGATGATCCCGACATCGAGGTGATCGGCCAGGTGGCATCCGGTGAAGAGGCGGTGGAATTCGTTCGCAAGACCCACCCGGACATCGTACTGATGGACATCCGCATGCCCGGTATTGGCGGTCTGGAAGCCACGCGTCGCATTGTTCGCCATGACGATTCCATCCGCGTGGTTGCCGTTACCGCCTTTGCCGACGATCCCTACCCGGCCCGGGTCATGCAAAGTGGCGCACAGGGATACATCACCAAGGGTGCTGCCATGGACGAGGTTGTGCGGGCCATCCGCAAGGCCCATTCCGGCCAGCGTTATATCAGCCCGGAAATTGCCCAGAAGATGGCGCTCAAACAGATTGCCGGCGAGCCGGACGAAGGCGGGGAGCTGTCGCGTTTTGAACGCCTGTCCGAGCGGGAAATGCAGATTGCCATGATGGTGGTGGATTGCCAGAAAGTTCAGGACATCTCTGATAAGCTCTGCCTGAGCCCAAAAACCGTCAACACGTATCGTTACCGTATTTTTGAGAAGCTGGAAATTTCCAGCGATGTGGAGCTGGCACTGATGGCAGTAAGACTCGGGTTGCTGGATGCCGACCAGACCTGATTCCCCCGGTGAACAGGCTGTCGCGGAATTCGACAGCAAAAACTTCCTGAAACAGCTGACCGAGCGCCCCGGTGTCTATCGCATGTACGACACTGGCGGCAGCGTGCTGTACGTGGGCAAAGCGCGCAACCTGAAAAAACGGGTCAGCAGTTATTTCCGCAAAAGCGGATTGGCGCCAAAAACCGAAGCGCTGGTGGCCAAAATCGCCTCGATCGAGGTCACCATCACCGGCAGCGAGACCGAAGCGTTGCTGCTGGAACAGAACCTGATCAAATCCCTGCGCCCGCCCTACAACATTCTGCTGCGGGACGATAAATCCTACCCTTACATCTATCTGTCTTCTCATGACGATTATCCGTCCCTGACGTTCCGCCGTGGGCGCACGAAAAAAGGCGGCGGCACCTGGTTCGGGCCATTTCCAAGCTCCGGAGCAGTCAAGGAAAGCCTTAATATTCTACAAAAGGTTTTCCGCATAAGGTCCTGTAGTGAAAGCTATTTCAGAAACCGAACGCGGCCCTGTCTGCAGTACCAGATTAACCGGTGCACCGCACCGTGCGTGGGTTTCATTTCGCCCGAGGAATACCAGCAGGACATTCGCCACGCCACCATGTTTCTGGAAGGCAAGAACCCGGCGATCATCCACGATCTGATGAATGCCATGGAATCCGCCTCAAAAAACCTGGAGTTCGAGAAGGCCGCCGCCTATCGCGACCAGATTAGCCATTTGCGCCATGTGCAGGAACAGCAATCGGTGGAAGGCGAGGGCGGCGATGCCGATGTAGTGGCCATCGCCCAGGACGCCGGTATCGTCTGCATCGTTGTGATTATCGTGCGGGGTGGCCGCGTGCTGGGCACCAAGGATTACTTCCCGAAATTTTCCCTGGAGCAGTCCGAGGGCGAGCTGTTGGCGGCGTTTCTGGGGCAGTATTATTTCGGTGGCAGCGCCCGGCGTGAGATTCCGCGCGATATTCTGGTGCCGGTGAAGGTGGATGAGCAGGAACTCCTCAGCCAGGCGCTGTCAGAAGCCGCTGGCCGTGAAACGCGGGTGCGTGGCAACGTGCGCGGCGAACGCCGACGCTGGCTGGAGCTGGCCATGACCAATGCTCGGCAAACGCTTCTGACTCATCTGGCCAGCAAGGAAACGGTTTACCGCCGGCTGCTGGCCCTGCGGGATCTGCTGGATCTGGCGGAAACGCCACAGCGCATGGAATGTTTCGATATCAGCCACAGCCAGGGTGAAAACACGGTCGCATCCTGTGTGGTTTTCGACGAAAATGGGCCGCTGAAAAGCGATTACCGGCTTTACAATATTGAAGGCGTAAAAGCGGGCGATGATTATGCCGCCATGCGCCAGGTATTGACTCGTCGGTACCGGCGAATGGTGAATGGTGAGGGCAAACGACCTGACCTGGTGTTTATCGATGGCGGCAAGGGCCAGCTGAACATTGCCAGGGAAGTGTTTGACGAGCTGGGGATTTCCGATATCCCGCTGATTGGCGTGGCCAAAGGTGTCACCCGCCGGGCCGGCATGGAGCAACTGATTGATGCCATGACCGATAACGTGTTCCGGGTGCCGGCGGATTCGCCCGCTTTGCACCTGATCCAGCACATTCGGGACGAGTCTCACCGCTTTGCCATTACCGGCCACCGGGCGCGGCGTGATAAAAAGCGCCGGCAATCCACTCTGGAGGGCATTGAAGGTGTTGGTCCCAAACGGCGGCGGGAACTGATACGCTATTTCGGCGGTATTCAGGGCATACGCAAAGCCAGTGTCGAGGAAATGACCAAGGTGCAGGGCATCAGCAAGGCCCTGGCCGAAACCATATACGCCGCGTTGCACAACGACTGACTCGCAGCCTTATTTGCAGCAATAGGAACGCCATGAACCTGCCCAATATTTTGACCCTGTCCCGCATTGTGATGATTCCGGTGTTCGTGGTGATTTACTACCTGCCGGCGCAATGGAGTTACATGGCCAGCGCGGTGATTTTTGCCCTGGCTGGCATCACCGACTGGCTCGATGGCTACCTGGCCCGCAAACTCAACCAGAGTACCCCGTTTGGCGCCTTCCTCGACCCGGTGGCGGATAAGCTGATGGTGGCGGTTGCCCTGGCGGTGCTGATCGAAGAACACGCCGCGCTGTTGCTGACCATTCCGGCGACGGTGATTATCGGGCGGGAAATCGTGATTTCCGCTCTGCGGGAATGGATGGCGGAGATCGGCAGCCGCGCCAGCGTGGCCGTGTCCTGGATCGGCAAGATCAAGACCACCGCGCAGATTGCCGCGATTGTCGGGCTTCTGGCGTTTCCGCCGGGCGAAACTCTGGCTTATGTGGCACTGGCGCTGCTCTATGTTGCCGCCGCACTCACGCTCTGGTCGATGTTTCTGTATCTGCGGGCGGCCTGGGGCGACCTGTTCCCCGGCAAGGACCAGGACACCGCGTAAACTATTTTACCTTCACGGTGCCAGCCAGGCAGTCGTGGGCCCAACTGACCGTGCTTTCCGACAGCTGGTGACTGCCTTTGCTAAAGGCGGCCATCAGGCTTGGCAGCCGGGTATTGTCAGCGTGAATCTCCAAAGTTTCCTCATGGGTGCACCGTGTCTGGCGGGTCCGGTTTTCCATCAATTCAAAGTGCATGGCCAGAGTGACGGTGGTCTCACCCGAACCGGTACTGGCGTGAAAGGCCGTCAGTTCCGAAAGCAGGCTGAATTCAGCATTGGCTGCGCTGTTGGCCGCCACAATCCGTTTGAACCCGTTGCTCGCACGTAATGCCCTGATCAGCCGGTCCCGAATCACGGCCGGCATGCTGTCCCGCCAACGAACATCGGGCAAGGCCTGATACTCCCAGGACTCCGGCTGAACCAGCACCAGATTGCTGTCAAACGGGGCGGAAGCAACTGGTGTGTCTACCCGCAGGGACACCGGGCGGCTTTGCTTAAAGCTTCTATCCTCATGCCCATTTTCCAGCCCGACAATGCGCGGCGGCTGGGATTCAGGTAGCACGCTGCAGGCGGAGAGGGTGGCGGCCGCACAGAGAGCAACCATTGGCTTATAAAGACGCATCATTCCCGGAACTCCTTCATGGTGTCGTCACCCAGCAGGGTGCCAACGGTGTCCTGCTCCAGCCGGCGGGTGAATGAATTGAGATTGCGCAGGGTGATTCTCAGCTCACGCAGCGAAGGCCCAAGTTCGCCCACGCCCTGCAAGCCCGCATCCAGCGCTCCCTCGTTGTCGGCGGTCAGCCGATCAATGCGCTCGAGCGTGGGCTGAAGGCTTTCGACCGATTGGTTCAGGCCGGCAATCACCGGTTCCAGTTTGGTAAGAACCTCACGGGCGTGGTCGGCGGTGCCTGAGACCCTGTCGGCAGCCGCCTCGGTTCTTGCGCCAGCGGCATTGAATTGATCGAGCACTGCCGTCAGCTGGTCTTTGCTTTCCACCAGCGAGCGGCTGGCCTGGCGGGTGTTGTCCAGGATCGCCGCAATGTTCCGCAGATTGTCTTCGGATAACAGCTCATTGGCGTTACCCAGCAGTTGATCGGCCTTGGTCAGTAGCGTTTCACTATTGGACAGCAGGTTGCTGAGGGTGGACGGCTGGGCCTGAATCAGCGGAGGGTTGTCGCGCCGGCCCTCGAGCGCCGGGCTGTCTGGGGAGCCGCCGGTAAACTGGACACTCATGCTGCCGGTAATATTGGCCATCACCAGGCCAGCCCGGGTGTTCTGCCGAATGGGAATGCTTTTATCCACCCGCACCAGTACCCGAACGTGGGCAGGGTTTTCCGGGGCCAGTGTTAGTTCTTCCACAGTGCCAATGTTGATGCCGCTGTAAAGCACAGGGTTGCCTTCGGCCAGCCCCCCAACGGGGTGGTCAAAGCCAATCCGGTACCAGGCCCATTCGGTGTCGGTTGACGATTTACCCAGCCACAGCGCAAACAGCAGGGCAGCCACGACCGCCGTCAGGGTAAAAAAGCCGATCACGATGTGGTGCGCTTTCGGTTCCATTAACGGGGCTCCTTGTGCGTTTGCAGGCGAGCCTGCTGTGCGGCCCGGCCACGGGGGCCGTGAAAATAGTCCTGTATCCAGCTGTCATCGGTGTCGGCCACCTTGTCGATGGTATCCGCCACCAGTACCCGCTTGCGGGATAATACCGCGACCCGGTCACAGGCGGCGTAAAGGGTGTCCAGATCATGAGTGACCAGGAATACGGTCAGCCCCAGGGCGTTTTTAAGGGTAACGATTAACTGGTCAAAGGCGGCGGCGCCAATCGGGTCCAGGCCGGCGGTGGGCTCGTCCAGGAACAGGATTTCCGGGTCCAGGGCGAGAGCCCGCGCCAGAGCGGCCCGTTTCACCATGCCGCCGGACAGTTGCGACGGATATTTATTGGCAGCTTCAGCCGGCAGGCCGGTCAACGCCAGCTTCATGCAGGCCAGCTCTTCGGCATCAGCCCGGCCAAGGCCGGCGTGCTCAATCAACGGCAGCGCGATATTCTGTGCCAGATTCAGCGAGGTGAACAGTGCGCCACCCTGGAACAGCACGCCAAAGCGCTGTTCGATGTGCGAGCGTTCATGGTCTGTCAGCCGGTTCAGTAATTCGCCGAATACATTGATGGTGCCATGGCTTGGGCGATTCAGGCCAACGATACTTCTGAGCAGTACCGACTTGCCGGTACCGGAGCCGCCAACAACGCCGAGGATTTCACCCCGGTACAAGTCCAGATCCAGGTTATGGTGTACCTGGACATCGCCAAAGCGGTTTTCCAGCCCTCGTACCTGAATGATGGCCTCACGCGTTTTTTGCGAGTGTGATGAAACCATGGTTACCACCCCATTTCCATGAAGAACAGCGCGGCTATAGCATCCAGCAGGATCACCATGAAAATCGATTGCACCACGCTTGAAGTGGTGTGCTGCCCAACCGACTGGGCGCTACCGGCTACTTTGAAACCCTCCAGGCAGCCAATAACGGCAATCAGGAAGGCAAACACCGGCGCCTTGCCGATGCCCACCAGAAAGTGTTGAAGCGCAATATCCCGCTGGAGGATGGCGATGAATTGGGTGAACGGAATGTCCAATGCCAGGGTAGAGACCAGCGCGCCTCCAAACATGCCAGACATCATGCCAACGAAAGTCAGGATGGGCAGGCTAACCATCATGGCCAGCACCCTGGGTATGACCAGCAATTCAATGGGGCTCAGCCCTAGGGTGCGAATGGCGTCCAGTTCTTCGTTGACTTTCATCGCGCCGATCTGGGCGGTAAAAGCGCTGGCGGTGCGCCCGGCCAGTAGAATCGCGGCCAGCAGTACCCCGAATTCCCTCAGGAATGAGAACGCCACCAGGTTGACCGTGTAAATGGTGGCGCCAAAGTCTTGCAGCACCGTGGCGCCCAGAAACGCCACCACGGCGCCAACCAGGAACGTCAGCAGGGCGACAATGGGCAGGGCATTGAGACCGGTATCGTGCACGGCTGCGACAAAGGCAGTGATGCGCCAACGCTGTGGGCGGGGCAGCAGAGATGTCAGCGTGGCCAGGGTCTGGCCCATGAAGCCGGCCAGTAACAGGTGTTCCCGGGCAATAACGGCCACTTGCCGGCCGACATTGGCTAAAAACAGAATCACCGGATTCCCGGCCGGTGCGGGTGCGCTTGCTTCGGCCATGGAGCCGGCAACGGTCTTTAGAAGTGCTTTCCGGGCATCCGGGAGGGAGCTGTGGTCAAGGACTTCCAGTAGCGCGTTGGCCCCCAGCAGTTCTACCAGCACAGACGCGCCAGCGGTGTCCAGGCTCCCCATGGCGGTGAATTCGACCCGTGCCGCATCTGCCGGCCCGACCAGGTCGGCCTGTCGTTTCAGGTTTGCGTAGTGGGCCAATGTCCAGTCGCCCCGAACCTGTAAAGTACCGTCATGGGCCTCGATAGAGCCGGGGGGCGCGCTCGTGCGGGCGGTTTCGGTGCCGGAAGATTTGCTCACAGGGTTTCACGAATCCTTGTTGAGGGTCAGTCATAAGCACCCGCTCAGCTTAAAGATTCCAATCGCGGTCCGCCAGTGCCTTGTGGTCTTCCGGATCGTGACTGACCAGCAGCATGGCCACGCCTTGCTGTTTTTCTTCCTCCAGCATGCGGTGCAGTTCGGCTCTGGTGTCGGGATCCAGCCCGGTCATCGGCTCATCCAGCAGTAATAACGGTTGTCGGCGAAGAATCGCCCGTATCAGGGCCACCCGCTGGCGTTGGCCGCCGGACAACTCGCCGGGCAATCGTCGTTCAAAGCCGCCCAGACCCGTTCGTACCAGTGCCTGTTCAATAGTTACGGTTTGCTGGGCGGTCAGTTTCAAACCCGGATGCAGGCCGAGGCCGATATTGGTCAGTACGTCCAGATGCTCGAACAGGTTGTGTTCCTGGAACAGACTGGTGACGGGTCTTTGCCAGGGCTTCTGCCCCTGAATTGGGCGTTCGCGCCAAAGAATGTCGCCCTGTTGTGGCTGTAAAAAGCCGGCAATCAATGCCAGCAACGTGGATTTTCCGGAACCACTGGCACCTTTTATGGCCAGACATTCCCCCGGCGCCACCGACAGGTTGAAATTCCAGGCCGGTGTTTGCCGTGAATACCGGAAATGCAATTCACGAACTTCAAGCATGGTAGGGTTCTGCCCTGGTAATGAGAGTGTGGCTGTGGCGCCGCCTTACCGGTCGGGCTACCCGTGTCAGCGTCGTGAAAATCGCCAGCAGGAGCAGCAGTAACCACAGGCCGGTACCGGCGGCATCTGCTACACGATAACTGCCCAGTTGCTGGTACAGAAGCATGGGCAATGTGGGCTCACCGGGGCTGCCAAACAGTGCGATAACGCCGAAATCACCCAGCGACAGGGCCACGCCGTAAGCCAGCGCCAGCGCCAATGGCCGTCGCAATAATGGCCAGTACAACCAGCGCCATCGATACCAGCCCAGAATACCCAGCTGATCAGCCTGTTGTCGGGTACTGTTGTCCAGGCTGTTCAGCGGACCCCGCAGTACCTGCAACACGAAGGGCACGGCCATCAAACTGTTGATCAGCGACACCAGCACCCAGCCCTGGGCGCTATTACCAAGGCTGGGGCGCAGCAGGATAAACAGGCCCGTGCCCAGCACCAGGGGCGGAACAATCAAGGGCAGGTAGCCCGTCATCGATGGCAGCGTTCGGGCCACCGGGCCATTGGCTTGCCGGCTGGCCGCCAGCGTGAACAGCGCCAGCAGCACGGAGCCGATACCAGCGGGCAGGGCGATCAACAGGCTGCGGCCGGTGGCGGGCAACAGTTGTTGATAAAGCGCTGGCACACCATCTGGCGGCAACAGGGCCGGCAGGCCGCGCAGCAAAATAGCGGTCAGTGGTGCCAGCAAGAACAGGGTAAAGGCGACAAGCAGTAGAGCATGGGCCAATGGTGCGCCCGGCCTTACTTTCAGCGGCACGGAAAAGGCGAAATGGCGATGGGGCAGGAGGGCGCTGTCGACCCGGGCACGAAATACGCCGAACCACAGGCCACCGCAAATCACCAGCTGAATCATGGCCAGCAATGCCGCCTGGGCAAAATCGAACTCAAACCGTAGCGCCTGATAGATGGCAACTTCCAGCGTGGTGGAAGACGGGCCGCCACCCAGTGTCATGATGATGGCAAAACTGGTGAAGCACAGCGTGAATATCAGTGCCGCCAGGCCCGGCAATACCGGTTTCAGTGCCGGCCATTCCACCGCACGCCATAACCACCAGCCACTCAGCCCCAGCTGTGAGGCCATGCGCAGGCGCGGTTCTGGCAGGTTTTCCAGAGCCTGAAGGAAAATACGGCCGGCCAGCGGAGCATTGAAAAACACGTGGGCCAAAACAATGCCGTTCAGCCCGTAAATATTCCAGGCAAGGCCGGGCGCCACCTGCTCAACAGCACCGGTTAACCAGCCCTGGCGGCCATAAATCGCGATAATGCCGGACACCGCAACAATGGTGGGCAACACGAGGCTCAGCTCCATCAATCGGAGCAGTAGTGGCCGGCCGGGAAAGTGGCGATGGCGGGCCAGTGCCCGGGCAACCGGCAGCGCCAGTGCCAGGCTAATCAATACGGAGATGAAAGCCTGCCAGACGGTGAAAGTGATCACACCGCGCAAATAGCGACTGCCGAAGACCGATGCCGGGTCCAGCTCACCGGCGGCTGAAAGCAGACTGCCGAGCCCCAGAATTACCAGGCCCAACAAAGCGATTGCCGCCAGAAGTCCGGGCCAGAGCTGCCAGCGTGGGTGGCTTAGCGGTGCCCTATAGGGTTGCAAATTACCGGGTGAGTGCATTCAGCCACTCGTTGACCAGCGACCGGCGCCGTTCGGCGACCACCGTCGGATCAAGGTAGAACGTGTGTTCCGGCTCAATCAGGCGGTTGAAGACATCTGGCAGTTCGTCGCCCAGATCAATGGCCGGGTACATCACGTTTTTCAGTGGAATGTGGCGCTGGAAGGCCGGGGTGTGCATGAAATCCAAAAATTCCCGGGCCAGCGCTTGGTTGTCTGAGCTTTTTACCAGTGCCGCCACTTCTACCTGGAGATAATGGCCTTCGTCGAAACGGGCTGCCTGGTAGCGGTCGGTTTCATCAATCGCCATGTGGTAGGCGGGCGAGGTGCTGTAAGAGAGAATCATCGGCGCCTCGCCGTTCATGAACAGCGAGAAGTAGCCGTCACTCCAGCTTTGGGTGGTGGTGAGAATCTTGTCGCTCAATTGCTGCCATTTAGCGCCGGCTTCTTCGCCGTAGACCGCATGCATCCAGAGCAACAGCCCAAGCCCCGGCGTGCTGGTTCGGGGATCCTGAATGATGATTTTCAGATCGTCTGGGGCATTGATGAGTGCTTCCAGGCTTTCGGGCGGGTTGGGGAGCTGTTGCGTGTCGTACACGAAAGCGAAATAGCCCCAGTCATAGGGCACGAAGATGTTGTCCTGCCAGTCAATCGGCAGGGCAAGTTGCTCCAGGGTCAGGTCGTGGGGTGCCAGCAGGCCGGTCTGGCGCGCCATGTCCATGGTGCCGGTATCAAGCCCGAGCACCAGATCGGCGTTGGTGGAGGTGCCTTCCAACCGGAGGCGCTGCAGAATGTCGCCGCCGCTTTCCAGTACGGTGAAGTTGAGCGTGCAATCGCACTGTTGCTCAAACGCTTCTTTAACGGCCGGACCAGGCCCCCATTCCGCAGCAAATGACGGGTGGGTATAAATGTTAAGTTCTTCGCTGGCCTGGACCTGGGCGAACAAGGACGAGATAACAAGGATAGTGGCAGTAATCGCGGGCAAACGCATGTAGTAGCACTCTGGTTAGTGAGGGGAAGCCAACCGCGCGGTGCCACTGGAGTGGTTACTCAATCCCTGCACCGTGACGCCATCCTGTACATGGATGGCGTCACGGTGCTGGATGCCGGCGGGCTGTCGGCCCTGGACAAGCTGATCGATACCTGCCGGGAAACCGGCAGCCAGGTGATCATCGCCGATCTGCAGTTCCAGCCGCTCA
>JABXHG010000591.1 GCA_013393545.1 Alteromonadaceae bacterium
GGGTGGTGGTGTGCTTGTCGAGTGGTGTCATGGCGCACGCCGCTCGGAAGGTGCGGCCGGTCAGGCGCTGGCTTTCTACAGTAAGGCCACGGTGCTTGCCACGGGCGGCTTCGCGGTCCGTGCGGCAGCCGGTGGAGCGGGGCAGCGTGGCGTATTCGGCGGTGATCCAGCCCTGGCCTTCGCCGCGCAGGAACGGTGGTACCTTGTTTTCCACGGAGGCGGTGCAGATGACCTTGGTGTCGCCAAACTCCACCAGTACCGAACCTTCAGCGTGGCGGGTGAAATTGCGGGTGATGCGAACGTCTCTGGGTTGTTCCGGTGTTCTGCCACTGGGTCGCATAATGTGTCCTGTTCCTGAAAATGGATGTCCGGCGGGGTCGCCGGTCGAGTTATGTGAAGGAGCAGGAGTGTAACACGCGGCGCCGGTTTCTTCTTTGGCGCGGTTCGCCGCACGCGCACTAGCCCTGCTAGAATCAAAACTCTTTTGCCGATGACTGGAGCCGATATGATCCGCAGTATGACCGCTTTTGCCCGTAAGGATGCCCGTGGTGACTGGGGCACGCTGACGTGTGAAATCCGTACCGTGAACCACCGCTACCTGGAGCCCTCGTTCCGGCTGCCGGAGGCGTTCCGTGAGCTGGAAAACGACTTTCGGGAGCGGCTGCGCTCGGGCCTGAAACGGGGCAAGGTGGATGTGTCCATGCGCCTGCAATCCTCCGACAGTGAGTTCCAGAGTTTTGAGGTGAGCGATGAGATGGTGGGAGCCATCAACGACGCCGCCAACCACGTGAACCGAATTCTGGATAACCCCGCCCATATCAGTGCTCTGGATATCCTGCGCTGGCCGGGCGTGATGTCGGTGCCGGAGAAGGATTACAGCGCCGCGAAGGAAGCCGCTGCCGGTTTGTTTGCCGATACCGTGGCGGAGCTGGTGAGTGTGCGGGAACGCGAAGGCGAGCGCTTGCGGCCGTTGTTTGATGACCGGCTGGCCGACATGACCCGACTGGTGGGGGAAGTTCGTGAGAAGCTTCCGGCACTGCTGGCCGCCCAGGAAAACACCCTGCGCGAGCGTTTCGAGAAAGCCAAAGTGGAGCTGGACGAAGACCGGCTGTCTCAGGAAATGGTCATGCTCGCCCAGAAAAGCGATGTGGCTGAAGAGCTCGACCGGTTGGAGGCGCACATCGGTGAGGTGGCCGACACCCTCAAAAGCGACCAGGCCATTGGCCGCCGGCTGGATTTTCTGATGCAGGAGCTGAACCGGGAAGCGAACACCCTCAGCAGCAAGAGCATCAATGCGGGTGTCACCCGCGCAGCGGTCGATTTGAAGGTGTTGATCGAGCAGATGCGCGAACAGGTCCAGAATCTGGAGTGACGCTTTCAGCGGCGCCCGGGTTAGCAGCACCCAGGCCGGGATGCGAACCGGGTGCAAAGCCCGTATAATCGCGCGTTTTCTGAACGGGAAGAGAGCACATCATGAAGCAGGCCGGCGAACAGGGTACCTTGTACGTGATTTCCGCACCCTCCGGGGCGGGTAAAACCAGCCTGGTGGGTGAAATGTTGCGCAAGGACGCCGGGCTGGGCGTGTCCATTTCCCACACCACTCGCCCCATGCGCGAAGGCGAGCAGGATGGTGTGAACTACCATTTTGTCAGTCGGGATGAGTTCGAGGCGATGATTGCCCGGGGCGATTTCCTCGAGCATGCGGATGTTTTCGGCAACTATTACGGTACCTCCCAGGTGTGGGTGCGAGAAACACTGGCCACGGGCCAGGATGTGATTCTGGAGATCGACTGGCAGGGCGCCGAGCAGGTGCGTCGGCTGATTCCCGAATGCGTGGGCATCTTCATTGTGCCGCCGTCTGCCGCTGTCTTGCGTGAACGGCTGGTGGGCCGTGGCACCGATGCGCCGGAGGTGATTGAGCGCCGCCTGACCGAAGCCGCCGAGGAATGCCGGCACGCGGTGGAATTTGATTACCTGGTGGTGAACGACAACTTCGACCAGGCGTTGGCCGAGTTGCTCAGCATTGTGCGCAGCCAGCGTTTGAGAATGGATGTTCAGAAACAGCGCCATGCGCAATTGCTGGCGGGCCTGGCCGGCGGGTTGTGATTTACAGTCAGGGCAGAACCGGCGGCCTGTCTACCCGGTTTCTGTATACAAAGTGAGCCGTGGGTATTACACTACGCGGTCTTTCATCAGTGTTTTGAGTTTCGGGGAACATAATGGCACGAGTTACCGTTGAAGATTGTCTGGAAAACGTCGATAACCGCTTCCAGCTGGTTATGCTGGCCACCAAGCGCGCCCGCCAGATTTCCACCAAAGGTGCCGAGCCGATGGTGCCGGAAGAAAACGATAAGCCAACCGTTATCGCGTTGCGGGAAATTGCCGAAGGCAAGGTCACCCGTGATCTGCTGACCGAGCAGGAAGAAGATTAAAACAGTGCGCCCGAGCCCTGGCATGATGCCAAGGCTCGGGAAAAGCATTGAAATATCCCTCCGCAGTTTATAGTGTATTCTATAGCAACCTGCCGGAAGGACACGGAAAGCCCGGATGCACGCATTCGGGCTTTTTTCGTTCCGGCATTCAGAGATTGACGGAGGCGCGGTGTCGGCAGAGGCAACGGTAGAAGACCTGACCCCAGTGTTGGGTGCTTATCTGGATAACAATCGCATCAATCAGGTGCGAAGGGCGTACTATTACGCCGAACAGGCCCATGAGGGCCAGAGACGCACAAGCGGCGACCGCTACATTACCCACCCGCTGGCCGTGGCCGGCATACTTGCCAACCTGAAGCTTGACCACCAAAGCCTGATGGCGGCCATGCTTCACGATGTTATCGAAGACACCGGTATTCCCAAGGATGCCCTGTCGGAACAGTTCGGCGACGATGTGGCCGAACTGGTGGATGGCGTCTCCAAGCTCACCCAGATTGAATTTCGCACCCGCGCCGAAGCCCAGGCTGAAAACTTCCAGAAAATGACCCTGGCCATGGCCCGGGACATCCGGGTCATTCTGGTGAAACTGGCCGACCGCTTGCACAATATGCGCACCCTCGGCCCCATGCCGTACGAGAAGCGCCTGCGCATTGCCACCGAAACCCTGGATATCTACGCGCCCATTGCCCACCGGCTGGGCATGCATTCCATTTGCACCGAACTGGAAGACCTGGGTTTTTCCTCTCTGTACCCCATGCGTTCGAAATACATCGCCAAGGCGGTGGACAAGCTGCGGGGTAGCCACCGGGAGATCATTGAAGACATTCGCGGCAAACTGGAAGAAAAACTGAAGGAGCGTGGGCTGCCCGGCAAAATCATGGGCCGAGAAAAACACCTGAACTCTATCTACAACAAGATGAAGTTCAAGCATAAATCCTTCCATGAAATCATGGACGTGTACGCCTTCCGCATCATTACCGAAACCGAGGACGACTGTTATCGCATCCTTGGCGCGGTGCACAGCCTGTACAAACCACTGCCGGGGCGGTTCAAGGATTACATCGCCATGCCCAAGGCCAACGGCTATCAGTCGTTGCACACCACCCTGTTCGGCATGCATGTGAACATCGAAATCCAGATCCGTACCGAGGAAATGGAACACATTGCCAATAACGGCATTGCCGCCCACTGGATGTACAAGAACGAAGAATCCGGTGTGACCACCATCAATCAGGCGCGGGTCGATAAGTGGGTCAAGGGCCTGATGGAAATCCAGGAGCGGGCGGACGACTCCATGGAATTCATCGAGCATGTGAAGGTCGATCTGTTCCCGGATGAGGTTTACGTGTTCACACCGAAAGGCCGGATCATGGAATTGCCCGGCGGCGCCACCCCGGTGGATTTCGCCTACGCGATTCATACCGATATCGGTAACGCGGCGGTGGCCTGTCGCATCAACCGTAATCTGGCCTCCCTGAGTCAGCCGCTGCAAAGTGGCCAGACCGTGGAAATCATTACCGCTCCCGGTGCCCGCCCGAATCCGGCCTGGCTGAGCTTCGTGGTGACTGGCAAGGCCCGCAGCAGCATTCGCCATGCTCTGAAAATCCGCGAGCGGGCCGAGTCACTGGAGCTTGGCCGGACGTTGCTGAAACGCTCGCTGAAAGGCTTTGGTGCCAAACTCAGCGATATCAGCGAGGCGCAGATTCAACTCGTGGTTAACCACAACCAGGTTAACAGCTTTGATGATCTGGTCAGTGATATTGGCCTGGGTAACCGGATGGCGTATCTGGTCGCTCGCCAGCTGGTGTCGGGTGGCGAGACCATGGAGCAGGGACCGGCCAACCTGGAGAATGCCGGCGCTGGCAAGGCCGGCCCGGTCACCATTCGCGGCACTGAGGGCCTGTTGCTGAAGTTTGCCTCCTGCTGCAAGCCGATTCCGGGCGACCCAGTGGTGGGTGTAATGGATTCCGGCAGTGGCATGGTGATCCACTCCGACACCTGTGAAAAGCTGCCGGACGATGACGAAGGGCGCGCGCGCCTGACCCACCTGAAGTGGGCCAAGGACATCACCGACGAATTCTCTGTGGAGCTGCGCGTGGAACTTGAACGCCAGCGCGGGGTGATTGCCGAGGTGGCCAATGCCGTGGCCATGGCCGATGGCAACATCGAACGCATCGGCGTGGAGGAGCAGAACGCCAAATTCGGTGTGGTCAGCCTGGTGGTGCACGTACATGGCCGCCGTCACCTGGCGCGGGTGATGCGCCGGGTGCGCAACATTCGGGCGGTGACCCAGATCAACCGGGTACGCCACTAACCGGCGGCAGTTGACAGTCGCGCCAACAAAGGGCGACGATTGGCGTTTTGGCAAAGAGGAAACTGAAGGTCATGACCAACAAATCTGTTATCCAGACTGAAAACGCCCCGCAGGCGATTGGTACCTACTCCCAGGCGGTGAAAGCCGGAGATACCGTGTATCTGTCTGGCCAGATTCCGCTGGACCCGGAAACCATGGAGGTGGTGGCCGGAGACTTCGCCGCCAAGACCCGGCAGGTGTTTGAAAACCTGAAAGCCGTGTGCGAGGCCGCCGGTGGCGAGCTCAAGGACATCGTCAAACTGAATATCTACATGACCGATCTGGCCAATTTTGGCACGGTCAATGAAATCATGGCCACCTACTTCCAGGAGCCGTACCCGGCGCGCGCCGCCGTTGGCGTGGCAGCGCTGCCCAAAGGCGTGCCGGTGGAGATGGAAGCGGTGATGGTGCTCAGCTGAGGTTGCTGATCATCTCCCGGTATCCGGCCTGGTAGTCCGGGTACCGGAACTGAAAACCGCTGTCGCGCAGGCGCTGGTTGTTGCAGCGCTTGCTGCCGGCCCGCCCGCCTTTTCTCGCTCCCTCCACAGGTTCCTTGCACGGCACCTGCTCCTGAACCCAGGCAACTACCTCATCCAGCCGCACCGGCTGGCAATCACTGGCGATATACAGATCCTCAATGGCTTTGCCGGCAAGGGCCTGTTGTGCCAGCCAGGCGATGGCATTGGCGGCATCGACCTCATGTATGCGATTGCTGTAAGGCGCCGGTGACTGAGGGTTCATGCGTCCCTCCAGGACTTCTTCAAGGAAACGCTGGCGGGTTGGGCCGTAAATGCCGCTGAAGCGCACCACGGTCGCCGGGTGAATGCTTTCGAGTGCCGTCTGCTCGCCCTGGCGTATCTGCTGGCCGCTGAAGCGATCCGGTTCGGCGGGGCTGGCTTCATCCACCCAGCTGTCATCGTCCTGGGCGTACACGCTGGTGCTACTTATAAAGAACAGGCGGGTGAGGGGGTGCTCACCGAGCGCTGTCAGCAGGTTCTGCAACCCGGTGACATAAGCCTGGTGATAACCCTGCTCGGAGTATTCCGATGGGGTCAGGCAATAGATCACCACGTCCAGGTTGTCAGGCAGTTGGCCGGTGAGGGTGTCTGGCTGGCTCAGGTCAGCGCCAATGCCTTTCACCTCCTCGGGCACCTGATCCGGGTTCCGGCGAAGGCCATACACCGTGGCAGTCTTGCTCAGCTCGGTGGCGATAGCGCCGCCCAGTTTGCCGCAACCGGCTACCAGTATTTTTGCGGAGGGGGTTGGGTATGTCCTTGTCATAGACAATTTCAATCCTTATGCTTTGACTGATAAAGTATGTGAAACTCTAATTTGTTTCAGTTGCCGGAGCTCACCATGACTCTTACCGAGTTACGATACGTTGTTACTCTCGCCCGGGAAAGGCATTTTGGTCGCGCCGCAGAGCGCTGTCATGTCAGTCAGCCCACCCTCAGTGTGGCGGTGAAAAAACTGGAAGACGAACTGGGCATACCCCTGTTCGAGCGCAGTAAAAGCAGCATTCGCGTGACCGAAACCGGCCAGCGCATTATCGAACAGGCGCAACGGGTGCTTGACCAGGTTGGTGTCATCCGCGACATGGCCCAGGACGGTAAAAACCAGCTCAACTCGCCATTAAAAGTAGGCGCGATTTACACCATCGGTCCCTACCTGTTCCCGCATCTGCTGCCGGAGCTGCGCCGGGCAGCGCCGGAAATGCCGCTGTATATCGAGGAAAACTATACCGCCAACCTGCGCCAGAAGCTCCGGCATTCCGATCTGGACGCCATTATCGTGGCCTTGCCTTTCGACGAACCGGAAGTGGTGACCCTACCGTTGTACGACGAGCCCTTCGTGGTGTTGCTGCCGGCCGACCACCCTCTGACCAAAAAAGACGAAATCACCGCCGAGGAAATGTCCAAAGAGCAGCTGTTGCTGCTGGGCCCGGGCCACTGTTTCCGGGATCAGGTACTGGAAAGCTGCCCGCCGCTGGTGGATGCCATTACCCAGCGGGCCGACGGCGGCCAGCCGGAGCTGGTCACCGAAGGCAGCTCTTTGGAGACCATCCGCCATATGGTGGCATCTGGCCTCGGTATTACCGTGTTGCCGCTTTCGGCCGCTACGGCCATTAAATACCAGGAAGATATCCTGGCGGTCAGGCCGTTTACCGCTCCGGTGCCGTTTCGCACAGTGGCACTGGCCTGGCGCGTCACCTTCCCGCGGCCCAAGGCCATTGATGTGCTGTCACTGGCGGCCAGCCAGTGCCGGGTGATCGAGAAGGCCAAAGACGCCACGCCGACGACGGCCGCCAAGAGCGCCTGATCTTTGATGGCGTCGCTGGAAGATATCTGCGTCACCGAGCTCAAGGGCGTGGGCCAGGCGCTTGCCGACAAGCTCGCCAAACTGGGCATCCGCTCGGTGCAGGACCTGTTGTTCCACCTGCCGTACCGGTACGAAGACCGCACCCGCATTGTGCCCATTGGCAATCTGCGGGTGGGCGACGTGGCCGTGGTGGAAGGCGAGGTGATGAAAGCCGATCTGGTGATGGGACGACGGCGCAGCCTGCAGGTTACCCTGAAAGACGACAGCGGCTTCCTCGCGCTGCGGTTTTTCCATTTTAACGCCAGCCAGAAAAACCAGCTGGCGGAGGGCGCGCGGGTACGTTGCTTTGGTGAAGTGCGCCCCGGCCGCGCCGGATTTGAGTTTTACCACCCCGAATACCAGTTGAATCCGCCCCCCATGCCGCCGGCCGATCAGGCCACGCTGACACCGGTTTATCCGCTTACCGAAGGCATCCAGCAACCCCGAGTACGAAGCCTGTGCAAACAGGCGCTAGGCTTTCTTGCCCGTTTCCCGATCAAGGACTGGCTGACGCCGGAGTTGCTGGCGGATTACCAGCTGCCTGGTATTAACGAGGCGGTACGGATGGTGCATTCGCCGCCCGCCGGCGCCCCGGTGCATTTGCTGGTGGAGGGCCGGCACCCGGCCCAGCAGCGCCTGGTGATGGAAGAATTGTTGGCCCACCAGCTCAGCCTCTTGCAGGTACGCGAGCAGATCCAGGCCCGGGAAGCCTTGCCGCTGCTACCCACCGGCAACCTGGCCGAGCGTTTTCTCGAGCAGCTGCCTTTCAAGCTGACGGGTGCTCAGCGCCATGTCCTGGCCGATATTCGCCAGGATCTGAGCCAACCCCTGCCGATGCTGAGGCTGGTACAGGGCGATGTGGGCTCCGGGAAAACTGTGGTGGCGGCATTGGCGGCGCTGCAAGCCCTGGGGGCTGGTGCTCAGGTGGCCTTGATGGCACCCACGGAAATATTGGCCGAGCAGCATTTCCAGAATTTTCGTAACTGGCTGGAGCCTCTGGGAATCGAGCTGGCCTGGATATCCGGCAAGGTGAAGGGCAAAGCTCGCCAGGCAGCGCTTGAAGCGGTGGCCGAAGGGCGGGCACAGGTGGTGATCGGTACCCATGCCCTGTTTCAGGACGAGGTGGCGTTCCACCGCCTGGCTCTGGTGATCGTTGACGAGCAGCACCGCTTCGGCGTGCACCAGCGCCTTGCCCTGCGCGAGAAAGGCGTGGGCGGTACACTGGCACCCCATCAGTTGATCATGACCGCCACGCCCATTCCCCGAACCCTGGCCATGAGTGCCTATGCTGATCTGGATACCTCGGTCATTGACGAGCTGCCGCCGGGCCGCAAGCCCATTGAAACCATTGCACTGCCGGATACCCGGCGTGACGACGTTATTGACCGGGTTCGAAATGCATGCCGCGAGGGCCGCCAGGCCTACTGGGTTTGTACCCTGATTGAGGAATCCGAGGCGCTGCAATGCCAGGCGGCGGAAGTGACCGCCCGGGAGCTGGCCGAACGTTTGCCGGAGCTGAAAACCGGCCTGGTGCACGGGCGCCTGAAAGCGGCCGAGAAAGCGGAGTTGATGGACGCTTTCAAAAACGGCGAGCTGGATTTGTTGGTGGCCACCACGGTGATCGAGGTGGGGGTCGACGTACCTAATGCGTCGTTGATTATTATTGAAAACCCCGAGCGCCTGGGGCTGGCTCAGTTACACCAGCTTCGTGGCCGCGTGGGTCGGGGGGAGCAGGCGAGTTTCTGTGTTCTGTTATATCACCCGCCGCTCTCCAATAACGGCAAGGCCCGCTTGCAGGCGCTGCGCGACAGCCAGGATGGTTTCTTCATTGCCGAAAAAGATCTGGAAATCCGGGGGCCGGGAGAGGTATTGGGTACCCGTCAGACTGGCATGATGCAGTTCCGGCTGGCAGACTTTGAAAGAGACAAGGGCTGGATTGAACCCGTGCGCGAGATGGCGCCGGAAGTGATGAGCCAGCCCGCCGCTGTAAAAGCACTGATTCGCCGCTGGCTGGGTGAAAAAATCCGCTACGGCGACGTATAAACCGCGGCAACACAACCGTTTTCGAGGTAACCGCAACCATGCAATTGCCCGTGATGATAAAACAGGCACTGGCCGAACAGGCCTCGGCGGTGTCGCTTCGAAGTATTGATCAGGTCGATCCCGACCACTTGCTGCGCATGGTGCTGTTGTCTGATGCCGAGGGCAAGCTGCAGGCCATCTGCCGGAATGACGACCTGCTGGATCTGGCTTCCCTGAACAAGGGGCTTGGCCGGGATTTTCGCATGATGCCGATAGGTGAGCAGGTGCGCGTGCGCCAGCGGGTGGGGCTGCCGGAATTACCGGCGCTGCCGGGATTGACCGGCTGGCCGCTGGTGGTCGACACCCGTGTGAATGAGCTGGATTACGTAGCGTTGCCGTTGGCTGACCGGGCTCAGGCCATGGTGCTGCCGGCTGAAGAATTCCAGCAATTGACCGCCAGCGGCCGACGCCAGGGATTTGCATTGGATACCGCCTCGGTTGCGGTCAACCTCAATAACCCGTCAGCGGATCGCGACCAACTGCATTCGGCCATTAATCGCTTTACCGGCCTGCGTATACAGCAGCGCCTGGAAGACACGCTGGAGCTGCCGCCCTTGCCGGAAACCGCGCAACGAATCATTCACCTGAGGGTCAACCCGAACGCGGTGATGGGGGACCTGGTGGATGTGGTGGAAAGCGACCCCAGCCTGGCGGCGCAAGTGGTGAGCTGGGCGTCGTCCTCATTCTACGCCGCTGCCGGCCAGGTGCGCTCGGTCTATGATGCTGTGTCTCGGGTGCTGGGCTTTGATCTGGTGATGAACCTGGCCATGGGCCTGGCTCTGGGCCGGGCGCTGCGCCAACCCTCGGACCACCCGGACGGCTACGTGGATTACTGGCAGCAGGCCATCTGGCAGGCCCAGGCGGCGGGTATTCTGGCCGGCATGATGCGAGGCCCGCGCCGGCCGGTTTTCGGGCTGGCCTATCTGAGCGGCCTGCTCCATAACTTCGGCCACCTGGTGCTGGCGCAGGTGTTTCCTCCGCACTTTCGGCTGGTGTGTCGCTCGCTGGAAGTAAACCCCCATATCGATTCGAGTGTGATTGAACACCAGCTGTTGGGCGTGACCCGCGAGCAGATTGCAGCCCGCCTGATGGATAACTGGGGCATGCCGGAAGAAGTGGGCGTGGCCATTCGTTACCAGAAAAACCCGGAGTATCAGGGCGAGCATGCAGTTTATGCGCGGGTGCTCTGGCTCGGCCGGCAGCTGCTGACGGCCAGAGGCATAGCGCTGGGGGCAGGTGAACCGGTGCCTGATGCTGTCTTCGAGGAGCTGGGCCTGAACCGGGAAAAAGTGGAAGAGCGCTTTGATGAGATGGTCGGCAACAAGGACAGTGTGATGGCCATTGCCGGCATGATGAGCCAGGGTTAACAAGAAAAAGGCCGGCTCAGAGGCCGGCCAGTGTCACCCGTGGTTTGCAGTGTCGTCCAAACTTATCAGGAGAAAACAGGTCAACTGTAAACACGTCAGTTGCAAACAATGTCAGAGGCTAATCCGATGCATTAATCAACCTCTGATTGAAATATAGTCAACTTTCACAAAAAATAAAGGCGAAGTAAAAAAAGAATGCGGCGTGGTCAGTCAAACGCGTGATGGCGAATCAGCGACGCGGCTTCCCGGATGGCATCGGCATGCTCCTCTTCCACGGCGAAACGCTCCCGGTCCAGTTCCCGTAAGGTGTCCGGGTCAGTATTTTTGCGAGCCCGATGGGTCGGCATGTGGCTGATCTTGTCGTGCACTGTCTGAAATACCCGATATTTAGGGTCTTCCAGTAGCTCTGGCGCCACATGCTCCAGTAAGCCTTTCAGGCGCAGGCAGGCTTCGGAATACTCCACTTGCTTGGCCTCCACGGCCATCGCCACCACCCGGATACTTTCCACCATTTCCTGGCGGCGACGGGCCTGGAATTCCTCGGTTTTTTTCTGGCGCAGGCGATGCTCTGCAAGCACGCGGGACTGGCGCCAGATGTAAAACAGCAGCACGCCGATAACCACGAGTGCGATGGCAATAAACACGAGCTGAAGGCCTCGGGGCATGCCTGGACTCCTTGCCGTTGGGTGAGAAAGAGGGTGTAAAAAATACTGACAAATCTGGTCCGGTCAGCGCGGAAGTTATAACTTTGGCAGCTGCGCAGTGGCCTTGCAATAAGAGTTAACCATGGAGGGTATAGAAAAAACTGCGACCCCGGGAGAGAGCGGGGCCGCAGGTGGATCAGGCCTTGCCCGCGCGGCGGCGGGTCAGCCCGAGGCCGAGCAGGCCTAATCCCAACAAAGCGATGGAGCCGGGCTCTGGTACATAGGTAGGCGGCTCACTGTTGTAAAAGGCGATGTGTGACAGTCCTTTCTCTCCTGGTGTGAACCAGGTGCCTTCGGTAACTACCTCTGCCAGCTCCAGGCAGGCCAGGGTATAAGTGTTACCACTGCAGGTATTATCGTTGGCATCGTCCACATACCAGAACAGGTTGAAGCCGTTGCCGGCTTTTACCGACCAGTAACGGATGCCCGGGTCATCCGGGTCGGGTGTGTAGGTCCAGCTACCGGTGGCGTCGCCGGAGAACGAGATTTCTTCACCGTCAAAGGTGCCATAATCGCTGTTCTTCTCATCGACGGTACCATTGGGTTCGTATTTGGCAATCAGTGGCGAGATTTCGATACGTTCGTCTTCCTGATCAATAAAGATCTGGCAGGCTTCGCCCTTGCCAAAATAGCCGGAGCAGTCGTTGCCCTCGAACTCGTAGTAAATCAGCCCTGCCGAGGCTGGCAAAGCGAACAGGCCAACGGCGACAGTACTGATGGCGGGAATAAGTGTTTTCATGATGGATTCCTCCAGAATGTCCTTTCCGGTAAACCGGATCCACTGTCAGCGGGGGTACCGGGTGGTCCGTATGCAGCAGTGTCTGGAGTATGTGAAGCATAAACTTTGCCATCTCTTACGTTGTTGAAATTGCGTTACTTTTTCTCGGCATGGTTGCCGGTGGTGTAAAATTCTCCGACAGCCTGGACTGGTTGGCAGGGCGTAACCTTGACAGGGAAAGGCAGCCCCCTAATATAGCGGGCACGTTGGCCGGTAACTTGCCGGGGCTGCAGCCTGGAGTGCGGCTTTGAACACAGGGGTGCTGCCGCGCACAGAAATTTTCATTTTTATCAGTTACAGGATGCATCCATGGCTGTGGCCTTACCGCCCGAGCTGGAAATCAAGCTCAACAAGCTGAGCATCAAGAAGCCTTTTATCAATCGCTTGCTTGCTGTGATCTTCATGCCTTTCATTGCCCGTAGCGGCCTGAAGGTAAACTACGACCCTGACAACTTTTACGCTTACTTGCCAAAAAAACGGTTCAACTCCAACTGGTACGGCACTCAGGCCGGCGCGGCCATTCTGGGGAACAGTGAACTGGCAGCGGGTTGCTATCTTTTCCTGCTGACTCAGGGCGAATATCGCATGGTGTGCACGCGCCTGGACTACCGGTTTTTGCTGCCAAGCACCGACCCCGTCATTTACAAGATCGATCTGGATCATGCCGAGCTGGAAGAGAAAATCGCCGCTGGTGGCAAGTTCATGATGGACCTGACCATCAAGCTGTTCCGTGCCAAATCGAAAACCACGGTTGGCAAACGCATCGGCTCAGGGAAAATCAGCTTCAAAGTCTGGCCGGTGGGTGGCTAGCATGCCGGCGTCAGTTCAGCAGGCGTTTTATCTGGCATGTTCCTGGTTGTGGTGCATCGGGGCCTTTCTGCCGGTGCTGTTGCTGCGGGATTACGGCTGGATAACGCTGACTGGCTTTACCCTGGCGAATGTGATCGGCGCGGCTGCCTTCGGTTGGGTGATGAGCCGCCAGCGCCAGCCAGCCTTCCTGGCTGAGCACACGGCTTTTCTGAAGTTCTTCTCTTATATCACCGTGGCTTTCCAGCTGTTTTTTGTGGCCTGGCTGAGCGCTTTGATTGGCTGGTGGTTGCTGGCGGTCATGCTGATGTTTGTGGTGCTGTTTTACCGGGCCGACAGGTTAATTGGTCTGGTCTCCGCTGGCCTGTTCCTGATCTCTCTGGCGCTGTTTGGCGGTTATCTGTTGAATGACCCGCCGCTGGCCTCGGTAACACTGCAGTCGGGCTGGGGGCACACCCTGCTGCCACTGGTGCTCGGCTTTCTGTTATCGCCTTACCTGGACCTGACTTTTCACCGTGCCTTCCGGCAAAGCCCTAACCCCAGGCTTACTTTCACCCTTGGTTTTGGTGTGTTCTTCCTGGCGTTGCTGGTGTTCGTCTTCGTGTACGCCGGTGGCTTGCAGGATATTGCGGCCGGCAGCACCGCACTGGATCTATCCCTGCTCTGGCCGGTGGTAGCGTTCATCGTATTGCAAACCGCGTTTACCGTGGCGGTGCACTTGAAAGAAGTTCAACGCCAACAGGTTTCACCCGCATTGTCCCGCCAATGGCTCTGGTTGGCCTACCTTGCGGTGCTCGTATTGATCATGGTCGCAGGCGTTGGCCTGCAGTTGCCCTGGCTGGAACTGCCCCTGACGGAAGTCTTGTATAAAGGCTTCTTGTTGTTCTACGGCCTGGTGTTCCCGCTGTACCTGCTGTTGGGTAAGCGCAAGCCGTTGTTCCTGGGCGCATTGCTGCTGACGGTGTTGCCATACAGCGCTGGCTTTTTGCTGGGTGGTGATTGGTTGGTGGCCTTGAGCCTGAGTATGGCGGTTGTGGCGGTGTTTGCTGGTGTGCGCTGGCTAAGAGGAGCCTGAGATGTATTAGGGAGTGAGCAGAAACAACAAAGCCCGCGAAAGCGGGCTTTGTTGTATGGGAATCCTGGTGGTGGGCCCAGCTGGACTCGAACCAGCGACCAAAGGATTATGAGAGCCTTGCGGTAGTATATACTAGCGCCACACAGAACCACATATCACGGCAAAACAGTCGCTTACGCCGGATTTTATCTGGCAAGTTCCACAGATAACCACAGAAATTCGCAGAGGTGTCGACACTTTGTTGACACCAAGAGCTACCAACTACGTATTGTGTTTCCAGCCAGGTAAGGCTATTTTCTGAAGTGTGACTATGTGGTTTTATGGGGTAAGTTGTGTGTTGTTGGGGTAAATGGTGGTTGTTTTTTGAGCCCCAAGCCTTCAGACTCCCTAACCCGGTTACGCATTGTGCTAATTCCGGCACAATCGAATGGAGGAGCAGTCATGACAGTAGCTAAGCAAATCGACTGCCAGGCAATGGACGCCAGGAAGCGGCGCCCGTTTAAGAATTCAAAGCCGCTTTCAGGTGATCACCTGGCTCTCATTAAAGCGGCGTCCGCTAAGTCTCACGAGCAATACGCTGAGGCTTACAAGGAACTCGCCACTCGCTAAGCCTTGCCGGAGGCAACATTGGAAGTTCGTTACCTCACGGTAAAGGAAGTAATAGCACTTCACGATGAACAGATAGAGCGATACACCCCAGCCGAGCAAAAGCATGTTGCTGACTGGGGTGGGCTTGATTCTGCCTGTAAACGCCCCTGCCTTACCCACCACTACGAGCCATACAGTGATATTTGTGATCTGGCTGCGTCGCTAGCTTTTGGTCTGACGAAAAACCACGCATTTGCTAACGCTAACAAGCGCACTGCCGCCATCTGCACGCATGTTTTCTTGATAATCAACGGATATCAGCTGGAAATGTGCCAGCGTGAACAGGTTGATCTGTATGTTGACCTTGCGGAAGACAAGCTCGATCAAATTCGCCTGGCGGATATCCTTGCTGAGCATGTCCGTGAATTGTCGGATGATGAGAGAAGTGAATTGTGCATATTCCGGCCCATCGTGACCACCCATTCCGTTTGAACGTGACCGCCTGTTCCGGGTGATCGTGACCGCTCATTCCGTTCTATCGTGACCGATTTTGGACGTTTTTCCGGAATCGCCGGTCACGTTCCTCCGGAATCACTACCAACACGCTGGAATTCTTACACTTTATCCGGCATACCCCTTTCTTTTTCATCACGAGGAAGGGCGGATGCCGGCAGCGAGGATTTCCATGCGACAGATCATCGAGGTTTTGCGCCTCAAGTACGAAGCGGGCCTGAGCCATGAGCGCATTGCCCGCGCCTGCGGCCTCTCCAAGGGTGTAGTCGGTAAATACGTCAGCCTGGCCACCGCTCAGGGTATCACCTGGCCGTTGCCGGAAGGCACGGACGAGGCACGGCTGGAAGCCCAGCTGTTCCCGGCCAAAACGCCGCCTTCACGCTTTGCCGAGCCCGACTACTTCCAGGTCCATCAGGAGCTGAAGACCAAGGGCGTCACCCTGCAACTGCTGTGGGCCGAATACGTGGAGCGCCACGGCGACAAGGCTCGCCGGTACAGCCAGTTCTGCCACCATTACCGGCTCTGGCGCGGCCGGCAGCGACGCAGCATGCGCCAGGTCCATCGGGCGGGTGAGAAGATCTTTATCGACTACTGCGGCCCCAC
>JABXHG010000592.1 GCA_013393545.1 Alteromonadaceae bacterium
CTTCCCCGCGCTCGGTGCCGGGCAGGGAACAGCGGCCAACCGAATCTCAGGACTGTATCGGACCGCTGGTTACGGCCGGCGGGGGTGGAGGACGTTCTGCCGCCCCGGGCCGGGCAGGTGGAATCCCTGCGCGGGGATGTAATGAACCCCTGCCAGCGCTGGTGTTACCAGCTGGTAATTCCGCCGCTGATCGAATATCTGGAATCGCTGTTTACCGGTACCGGTCACGATCTGGAGCTGCAAACCTTCAAACTCACCGACCAGCTGACTGGCCGGATGATGGGTGTGCGCGCCGACATGACCCCGCAAGCGGCCCGGATTGACGCCCACACCCTGGGCGAAGACGGTATTACTCGCCTGTGTTACGCCGGCCACGTGTTGCACACCCGCCCACAGCACATGCTGACCGGGCGTACGCCAATCCAGGCCGGTTGCGAGTTGTTTGGCAGTGCGTCTGAATCCGCTGATATGGAAGTGATCAGTCTGATGCTGGAAACCCTGCGGGTGGCCGGTTTGCCCCGGGTGCATCTGGACCTGGCGCACGTCTCTATCTACGAGAGCCTGGTAACTGAAGCCGGGTTTGATCGCGACACAGAGGCCGCGGTGTTTGATGCCATGGCCCGCAAATCCGTACCAGAGCTGGACCAGCTACTGGGTGACTGTGCCCCGGGCAGTGCCGGCGCCCGCTTACGCGAATTGGCACGGGTGAACGGCGGCGTGGATGCGCTGGAAGCTGCGCGCTCGATTCTTGGTGGCGCGTCGCCGGCTTTGGATGCCGCACTCGAACAATTGAGCCGTGTGGTCGATACGCTGCAGCGGGCCTATCCGGAGGTCAGTCTTGGCTTCGATTTCTGTGAGCTGCGTGGCTACAACTACCATACCGGCCTGGTGTTTGCCGCCTATGTGCCAGGGCACGGTGATTCCGTGGCCAAGGGCGGCCGGTACGATGCCATTGGCAGTGATTTCGGCCGTGCCCGGCCGGCAACCGGCTTCAGCCTGGACATTCGCGCCCTGGTGGCACTGGGGCAGCGCGCCTATAACCGGGCAGGGGCAATCTGGGCACCGGCGGACGAAGATGCCGCCCTGGATGGCGTCATTTCTGGCCTGCGCATGACCGAAACGGTTGTGCGGGCACTGCCCGAAGATACCAACGCCGACCCGGCGGCCCGCGGTTGTGACCGGCAACTGGTCAAACGCGACGGCAAATGGGTGGTTGAAGCGCTGGGCGACTAGGCCCGGCTCTCAGAATTTTCATTTACTGGCTAAATTTCCAAGGCGCTCCAGCGGGGCCGCCGGATACGAGAGAGAATCATGGGTAAAAACGTTGTTGTGCTGGGCACTCAATGGGGTGACGAAGGCAAGGGTAAAATTGTTGACCTTCTGACCGACAAGGTAGCGGCGGTGGCCCGCTTCCAGGGTGGCCATAACGCAGGTCACACACTGGTTATCGAAGGCAAGAAAACCGCGTTGCACCTGATTCCGTCCGGCATCCTGCGGGAGCACGTGCTGTGCCTGATCGGAAACGGTGTGGTGCTGTCCCCCGAGGCGCTGCTCAAGGAAGTACGCGAGCTGGAAGCCAATGGCGTGGCAGTTCGTGACCGCCTGAAAATTAGCCTGGCCTGCCCGATTATCTTGCGTACCCATGTGCGTATTGACCAGGCCCGTGAGCGTGCACGTGGTAACGACAAGATAGGCACTACCGGTCGCGGCATTGGGCCGGCCTACGAAGACAAGGTTTCCCGCCGTGGTCTGCGTTTGGGTGATTTGTGCAACCCGGGTGATTTCGAAAACCGCCTGCGAGAAATCATGACCTATCACAACTTCATTCTGACTGAATATTTCAAGGAAGAAGCCGAGGATATCGAAGCGGCGCTGGCGGAACTGAAGGAAATGGGCGATGAAATCCTGCCCATGGCGGCGGATGTGACCGATATCCTGCACGACTACCGCAAGCGCGGCGAGAACATTCTGTTCGAGGGTGCTCAGGGTTCGCTGTTGGACATTGACCTGGGTACCTACCCGTACGTCACGTCTTCCAACACCACCGCCGGCGGTACCGCTACCGGTTCCGGTTTCGGGCCGCTGTTCCTGGACTATGTGCTGGGTATTACCAAGGCCTACACCACCCGCGTGGGTTCCGGCCCGTTCCCGACTGAACTGTTCGACGACATGGGTGAGCATCTGGCTGTCAAAGGCAACGAGGTGGGTACCACCACCGGTCGCTCTCGTCGTTGCGGCTGGTTCGATGCGGTGGCTCTGCGCCACGCCATTCAGATCAACAGCGTATCCGGCATCTGTCTGACGAAATTGGACGTGCTGGATGGCCTGGAGACCGTGAAGGTGTGCGTGGGCTACAAGACCCCCAATGGCGAGATCTTCCGTCCGCCCATCGGCTGCGATAGTTACAAGGACATCGAGCCGATCTACGAAGAGCTGCCGGGCTGGAGTGAGAGCACCGTGGGCCTGACCAGCGTGGACCAGTTGCCGGAAAACGCCAAGGCGTATATCCGTTTCCTGGAAGAGAAGATTGAAGCGCCGATCGACATCATTTCCACCGGCCCGGACCGGGTGGAAACGGTGACACTGCGCCATCCGTTCGGAGAATAAGGTCGCACCCTCTCCAGAACAAAAATAACCGCCCGCAGCAAAGGCTCCGGGCGGTTTTTTTATGCCTGAGGCGGCGGGGTAAAATCAGGGCTTTTCGGCAATGATCGTGGCGCGTTTGGGGCCCGGGTAGCCTTCGATGGTTTTGGCGGGATCGTCCGGGTCCAGGAAGTCTTTCAGGGAATTGAAGCGCATCCAGTCAGTGCTGCGTTGTTCATCGGTGCTGGTATCGCTGACATCCACCACCCGGGCGTTGCGGAAACCGGTTCGGTCCAGCCAGCGTAGCAGAGTAGGGCAGCTGGGCAGGAACCAGACATTTCGCATCTGCCCGTAACGGTCTTCCGGCATCAGGCTGTACCCTTCCGGGCCGTCCACCACCCGGGTTTCCAGTACCAGCTCACCACCCCGGCGCAGGGTGCCTTTCAGCTCCAGCAAATGGTCGAGTGGCGAGCGGCGGTGGTAGAGCACGCCCATGGAAAAGGTAGTGTCGAACAGCTCCAGCTTGTCTGGCAGGTCTTCCATCCGCACCGGCAGCAGATCCACCGGCACATTACCAAGATAACCCTTCACCGCCAGGAACTGAAACAGGAACAGCAGGCCGGGATCGATGCCGATCACGCGGGCGGCGCCGGCCCCAAACATGCGCCAGCAGTGGTAACCCGAGCCGCAGCCAACATCCAGAATGGTGCGGCCCTTGAGGTCGGCCAGGTGCGGGGCCACCCGCTCCCATTTCCAGTCTGAACGCCATTCGGTATCGATATAGGTGTCAAAGAAATCAAACGGCCCCTTGCGCCATGGCATGAGTCCTCGCAGGCCCTGTTCAACTGCCAGTTGAGTATTGGTTGTCAGAGCCTCGGGTGGAGTGAGGGTTACCGCGCTGGTGTTCAGGTCAGCCTCGGCACCGGGTATCTGAGGCAGGGTGTTCAGTGCTTCGAGCCACCGGGGCAGATCGCCGTGGGGGCGCTCCTCGAATTTATGGATCAACTGTTGTCTCAGCTGCCCGGCCCATTGCTCGCGGTCGGCCTGTGTCAGGTAATCCAGAACCGGGTTGAAGTGTGTCTGCCAGTCAAACAATGCCATGGAAAATACGAAATCCTGCAATCAAGGGTTTTTAACGGCGAGCATGGAAACAAAATTGAAGCACTGATACCACACCAGCACCTGGTCAAAGCCGGCCTCTTGCAGGCGGGCCTTGTGAGTGGCCAGGGTTTCCGGGACCAGCACTTTTTCAATGGCGGCGCGTTTTTGGCTGATTTCCAGATCGGAATAGCCATTGGCGCGTTTGAATTCGTGGTGCAGCCGGGTCTGGGTTTCCTGCTCCACCTCGGATTCGAAGCGGATTTTCTCGGAGACAACCAGCACGCCGCCGGGCAGGGTGGCGTCGGCAATCCGGCGGAGCAGGGGCAGGCGCTGCTCAGGTGGCACGAACTGCAGGGTGTAGTTCAGTGTGGTGACCGAAGCCTTGCTGAGTTCGGTGGTGAGGATATCCTCACAGCGCAGTTCCACCGGCAGATCGTGATCATCTAGCGCCACGTAATGCTCACAACGCTCAATCATGGCGCTGGAGTTATCCACCCCCACCAGCGTGCAGTCGGTGTGGGCAATGCCATGGCGCATGGCCAGGGTGGAGGCCCCAAGGGAGCAGCCAAGATCGTAACAGTGGGACCCCGGCTGCACATATTGCTCGGTGATGACTTCGATCATCGGGATGATGGTGGTGTAGCCGGGTACCGACCGGCGGATCATGTCCGGAAACACCCGGGCCACCGAGGCGTCGAACCGAAAATCTTCCGGATTGCGTTCGGTGGCAAACAGCCGATCCGTCATCTGCTCCGGTGCGGCCGGCTTATTGCTGTTCATCGGGTACCTCGGTCGCTCCCGGTGTCGGTGTCACCAGATCCCGGTCGGTGGGCGAAGGCCGTACACAGCGAACGCCCCGGTTCTTGTAGTCAACCAGAATGCCCCGGAAAGAGGGATCCACGTCGGCGGCAATGGCGAGATAGCCATCCACGCAGGCTGCGTGCAATTCCGAGGATTTGCGCGACATGCGGAACTCTTCACCGGGCTTCAGGTGGATAGCCTGGAACTCACCCACCGGTACGTGATCCTTGTTGTCGGAATGCTCGATGCGGCCGGTGGCCTCCAGTACCAACACCGTGCCGATGATGCAGGCAGCGGCGGTGACCAGCAATGTGCGCACCGAATAGCCTTTCTCTTGTTCGCTCATGGATACCTCTTTGCAATAATCAGAATTGGCCCGGAAGGCTGATAGCCGGCTCTTGCAGGGCGGCCAGCTGTTCCCGTAACGACAGCACCTGGTCTGACCAGAACCGGGGCTGGGCAAACCAGGGGAAAAAGCGCGGGAAAGCCGGGTCGTCCCAGCGCCGGGCCAGCCAGGCGCAATGGGATAACTGCCGGTAACAGCGCAAGGGTTCGATCAGGTGCCGCTCCCGGCGATTGAATTCGCGGAACATTTCATAACCTTCCAGCAGTTCGCCGAGCTGGGCGCCGCGTTCACTGGCCTCGCCATTCAACAGCAGCCACATATCCTGGATGGCGGGGCCGGTACGGCAGTCGTCCAGATCCACGAACAGCATCTGCTCGTCCCGGCACAGAATGTTGCCGGCATGGCAGTCGCCGTGAATGCGCAACGTGCTGACCGACCCGGCATCCGCCACCCGGGCTCGGCTGGCTGCCAACAGATCCGGAATCAGGCTGTCCCAGGCGGGGCGCAGGTCATCCGGCACCCAGCCTTCACTGACCAGAAATTCATTGTGTCGTTCAATGCCCTCTAGCAGATCAAACGCCGGGCGGTGCCTGAACTCTTTCAACTCTCCAATGTTGTGCATCTGCCCCAGCCACTGGCCAAGCCGATACAGGGTGTCGGTTACGCTGGTATCCGGCGCCTGGCCGCCCCGCTGCGGAAAGACGGCAAAACGGAAACCGCCGTGCTCGCCCAGGGTCGAGCCATTAGCCAGCATCAGGGGGGCGACCACCGGAATGCTGGCTTCCTTCAGTGCCAGGGTGAATTCGTGCTCCTCCCGGATAGCGGCTTCTGTCCATCGGCCGGGTCGATAGAACTTGGCGATCACCGGTGGCTGATCGTCCACACCCACCTGGTAGACCCGGTTTTCATAGCTGTTAAGCGCGAAAAGGCGGCCGTTGATGGTAAAACCGGCGTCTTCCAGTGCGTCCAGAATCAGGTCGGGAGTCAGCGCATCGTAGGGATGGCTGGAGGTGGTCAGGTTTGGTGATTGCTCGGACATAAAACCCACGGCTTGCTTAATGTGGGCCAAGTATACCGGTTGTCGCCGTTTCAGGTCATGTCTGTGAATGGTCGGGGTGCTTATCCCGGCGTTCGCGCCAGAGCCCAAAGCTGGATGTCCCTGGCCCCGGCGTTCCGCAGAGTTTGCGCCAGCACCCTGGCCGTGGCACCGGTGGTGACCACGTCATCCACCAACGCCACCCGTGCCGGGACTGGACCGCGAACCTCAAACACTCCTCGCAGATTGGCCAGCCGGGCGCCCCGGCCGAGGCCTCGCTGCGCCCGCACCCGCCTTCGCCTGTACACCACCCCCCTGGCCACCGGAATGCCGAGCGGGCTGGCGATTGCCTCGCTGATCTCCGCCGCCTGGTTGAAGCCCCTGTGCCAGCGACGTGTCCAGTGCATGGGCGCGGGAATCAATACATCCGGCCACTGGTCAGGGGGCACCTGTTGCCGGATGACGTCGGCAAACTCTGCCAGCAAAGGGCGAACATACTGGCGCTGGCCGTGGTACTTGTACCGGCCGATCATGCCATCGACGGGGAACTGGTAACGCCAGGGAATGATAGAGCGGGAGAACGGCGGCGGGCTGGCCTGACATTCGCCGCACAGGGTGCCGGGTAGTGCGAACGGCAGTGGTAACGCACAGGCATGGCAATGCCAGCGGTTAACCGGTAAGTCGGCCCGGCAATCCGGGCAAAGCCCGTGCAGGGCATCTTCGCGCAGGCAGGCTACGCAACGGCCGTGGTTTTCGCTGTTAACCTTTAGGTTTATGAAGGTTGACAGCGAGTGCAGTCCCTTTATCATCGCGGTTTATCCGTAAACCAAATAACCAAGAAAGGTTAACAGGACTTTGCCATGACCGCCACCGCACTGCGTCACGACTGGACGCTCAAGGAAGCCCGGGAACTCTTCAGCCTGCCCTTCAACGATCTGTTGTTCCGCGCCCAGACCGTACACCGGGAGCATTTCGACCCGAACGAGGTGCAGGTCAGCACGCTGCTGTCGATCAAAACCGGCGCCTGCCCGGAAGACTGCAAGTATTGCCCCCAGAGCGGTCACTACAACACCGATCTGGAGAAAGAAAAGCTGCTGGAGATCGAAAAAGTTGTGGGCGAAGCTCGCGCCGCGCGACAAAAAGGCGCGTCCCGCTTCTGCATGGGTGCCGCCTGGCGCAGTCCTTCGAAAAAGGACATGCCGTACGTGCTGGACATGATCCGGCAGGTGAAGTCCCTTGGCCTGGAAACCGGTATGACCCTGGGTATGCTAAAAGAAGAACAGGCCGAGGAACTGGCCGAGGCAGGCCTGGATTACTACAACCACAACCTCGACACCTCCGAGAAGTACTACAGCCACATCATCACCACCCGTACTTATCAGGACCGGCTCGATACCCTGGATAACGTGCGCAAGGCGGGCATGAAAGTCTGCTGCGGCGGCATCATGGGCATGGGCGAGGAAGAAGACGATCGTGTCGGCCTGCTGGTGGAGCTGGCGAACCTGCCACAGCATCCGGAAAGTGGGCCGGTGAACATGCTGGTGAAGGTGAAGGGCACGCCGCTGGAAGACGTCGAAGATCTGGAGCCGTTTGATTTCGTGCGCCTGATTGCGGTGGCGCGGATCATGATGCCGGCTTCCCACGTTCGCCTATCCGCTGGTCGTGAGCAAATGAACGAGCAGATGCAGGCGCTGTGTTTCATGGCCGGTGCCAATTCCATTTTCTACGGCGAGAAGCTGCTGACCACTTCTAACCCGGAGGCGGATGCGGACATGCAGCTTTTCCGCAAGCTGGGTATCCGGCCAGAGCAGCGGGAGCAGTGTGCCAGCGAGGAGCAGGAGGAAGAGGCGCTGGCCGAGGCTGTGGAGTATGAAGCGACGCGGCATTTGTTTTATGACGCTACTCGGGAGACTGCCTGATTTTGACTTGGGTGCTGTGGCTTTGAAGGCCGGGGTACGCTTTCCGGGACACGCTCAAGACATCCGTGTGCGCTTAGGTCGCGCCATCCATGGCGCTCTATAGTCCCGGAAAGCGTACCCCCGGCCTTCAGCCAATCTGGCCACGAGTTACCTACGTGTTTTGGGGTGTTTGAGGCGGCTCCTTGCTTTAGGTCATGCGCCGAAGTAAGCGGCGAATCGGGTAGGCCTTCCCGGGACTATCTTTCGCCATGGATGGCGAAAGCTAAGCGAACAGGGATGTCTCGAGCGTGTCCCGGGAAGGCCTACCCGGTTCACCGCGTTCGGCATGGAATAAGGCCTTAGGCGGGCTTTTCACAGTCGATGGTTAATACATGCGCGACTTTGCAGCAGAAATAGAACAAAGAAAACGGGACGGCCTATACCGCCACCGCAGGCTGATGTCTGGCCCCCAGCAACCGGCCCTGACGGCCGATGGCAAGCCCTTGTTGTCGTTCTGCAGCAACGATTACCTGGGCCTCGCCAACGACGCCGGGAACATCGAGGCACTTAAGCAGGCCTTGCCGGAAACCGGGCTAGGCGGCGCGGCCTCGCACTTGGTATGTGGGCACCACGAAGCGCACCACCAGTTGGAGGAGCGACTGGCAGCATTCACCCAGCGCAGTTCCGCGCTGTTCTTCTCCACTGGCTACATGGCCAACATGGGCGTGATCTCGGCGCTGGTGGGGCGGGGCGATACGGTGTTTTCGGACAAACTGAATCACGCGTCGATTGTCGACGGCTGCATTCTCAGCCGCGCACGAATGCGCCGGTACGCCCATGGCGACGTGGCCGCACTGGAAACCATGTTGGCCAACACCGATGGCCATAAAGTCGTGGTGACCGACGGCGTTTTCAGCATGGACGGCGATATCGCACCGTTACGGGAGCTGGCCCGGGTGTGCCGGGAGCAGGATGCCTTGTTGGTGGTGGACGATGCTCACGGGCTTGGTGTGCTTGGCCCACAAGGGCGGGGCAGTGTGCTGGAGGCCGGGTTGTCGGAAGCCGACGTGCCGGTATTGATCGGCACCCTGGGCAAGGCGGTCGGTACCAGCGGTGCGTTCGTCGCCGGGCCCGAGTGGTTGGTTGAATACCTGGTGCAGAAGGCCCGCACCTACATCTACACCACCGCCATGCCGCCAGCGTTGGCCGTGGCCACCTGCGCCAGCCTGGACCGGATCGAATCTGATGACGCACGCCGGCAGCACCTCAATAGGCTGATTGCCGATTTTCGCCTTGGAGCAGGGCAGTTGGGGTATGAGCTGATGCCCTCAAAGACACCTATTCAGCCAATTATGATTGGAGACAATTACGCAGCACTGGCTCTCAGCCAGGCGCTGGAAGAACAGGGCATTCTGGTAACCGCTATCCGTCCGCCCACGGTGCCGTTGGGGCAGGCGCGCCTGCGGGTGACCCTGAGCGCCGCGCATACCACCGAGCAGTTGGACCAACTGTTGGCGGCGCTCGCCAAAGCCCATGATCTCGTTGGAAACATTCCGGAGGAGGCGTCCCAATGAATGCTGCTGAGAAAATTGTGCAGACGTCGGCCTCCACGCCGCCGATGGCAAGCACCGGCAGCAAGGAATCCATCGCCCGCTGCTTTGGCGGTGCCAGCCGAACATACGACACGGCTGCGCGCCTGCAAAAACGCATGGGTGATACCATGCTGGCCTGGTTACCCGAAGGCTTCCAGCCCGATAATGTACTCGACCTGGGCTGCGGCACGGGCTGGTTTACGCGAAAACTGGCAGAACGATTCCCGCAAGCAACGCTGACCGGCGCCGACCTGTCCCCCGGCATGCTCACTCAGGCTAAAGCCAGCGCCCCGGGCCATACCAACTGGCTCAACGCTGATGCCGAACAGCTGCCCTTGCCCGACCAAAGCGTGGACCTCATATTCAGCAACCTGATGATCCAATGGAGCAACCGGCCCGAAGTAATCCTCGCCGAATGCCGCCGACTGCTGAAATCTGGTGGTATCCTTGCCGTTTCCACTCTACTCGACGGCACGCTTGCCGAACTCGAAGCAGCCTGGGCCCAGGCTGACCCCGGCCAGCCCCATGTTAACCGCTTCGCCCGGGAGGCCGATTGGCAGCAGTTGGTGAGTGGCGTTTTACCTGGCATGCAACATCAGGCAGAGACGATAATTTTGCCTTACAATTCCCCCCTGGCCCTCAACCGGGAACTGAAACACCTGGGAGCGGGCTACAAGGGCGAGCAACGCCGGCGCACCGTCACCGCCCCGGGCCGGTTTAAAGCTATGTGCCAGGCTTATCCAAAAGACGAATTTGGGCAAGTTAGCGCCAGCTACCGGGCCGGCTGGCTGTATTGGCAAAAGCCTGAAAGCTAAAACGTAGACGCATAAAACTCCTGCGGTTTGCATTGAAGATTGCCGGTGAGGACGTGGTACTCCTTCCCGGGACTATAGAGGGCCATGGATGGCCCGACCTAAGCGCACATGGATGTTTCAAGCGTGTCCCGGGAAGGAGTACCACGTCCTCGCCACGCCCCCGGACACTGCAGGCACGACCAGACAAGGACAAAAAGTGGCCAAGAAAACCTACTTCGTAACCGGCACCAACACCGGTGTTGGCAAAACCATCGCGACTGCCACCCTGCTGGAAGCCGCCAAAGACCAGGGCCTGAAAACCATCGCCATGAAACCCGTTGCCTCAGGCTGCGAGCAAACCGCCAATGGACTGCGCAACGACGACGCCCTGATACTCCAGACCGCCATCACCGAAGACATCACCTACGACGCCATCAACCCCGTTGCCCTGGAGCCGGCCATCGCCCCCCATGTGGCAGCACACCAGGCCGGCCAAACCATCTCCGCGCAGCGAATTGTCGGCTTTTGCCGGGGCGCCCAGCTGCGGCCCTCGGATCTGATGCTGATAGAAGGCGCTGGCGGCTGGCGGGTGCCGCTGAACGACCGGGAAACCTTCGCCGCCGTGCCCCGGGAAATGGGCCTGGGCGTTATTGTGGTTATTCCCCTGCAGTTGGGTTGCATCAACCACGCTATGCTCACCGTCGAAGCCATCCAGGCCGACGGCCTGAGAGTGGCCGGCTGGATCGGCAACCGGATTGACCCGCAGCCGATGGAATGCGAGCAGGAAACACTGAACTACCTCAGCCTGCACCTGAAAACGCCCTGCCTCGGTGTGCTGCCCTGGATCGAAGGTAAACCGGACAAAAGCCTGCCGCGCATCCTGAAAAAATATGTGAATATCGAACCGTTGATTGAAAATTAAACAAGGTTGTGCGTTAATAACAGACAAGACAGTTAAAGGAGCGCGACCATGATCAACAACACACTGGGAATCGGCATACAGGGTATCCAGGATGGCATGGTTGGCATGGAAAACGCTGCCCGGAAAATCGCCAGAGGCGGCGCCGATGGCCCGCAGGGCAGTGCCGAAGGGGCCGGTAACCTGGCCGAGCCGATGATTCAACTCAACCTTTATGAACGTAGCGTTGAGGCGTCTGCGCAGGTGGTGAAAACCGCTGACGAAACCCTCGGAACGCTGCTGGATCTGCGAGCCTGATCCACATCTGGAAAGGGTTCTGCCGTGAACGTTCTTTCTTCGATTCCTCCTATCTATCCTTCCACCGGTGGCGCCATGCCACCGGCTGGTGCCGTACCGCCTGGCCAGGCGTCCACGGCCACCCGAACCAGCGCGGCCGGCGAAACCGCAACCGAAGCCAAAACTCGTTCAGCGCCGGCGGTCGGACAAAGTGCGGGAAACAACGACGCCAATCGTGGCACCGAGCAAGCCTCCCAGCGCCAGAGGGATGAAAGCCGCCAGGGTGAATCTTCTGGTCAACAGGCTAGTGGCCAGAAGAATAACGGCCAGAACCTTACCCCGGACCAGCTAAAAGAGCTAACCGAACTCAAAGCCCGTGACCGCGAAGTCCGTGCCCACGAACAGGCCCACCAGTCTGTCGGCGGCCAGTACGCCGGCTCCATGTCCTTCAGTTACGAACGGGGTCCGGACGGCGCCCAATATGCGGTCGGCGGTGAAGTCTCCATCGATGTGTCGCCCGTTCAGGGGGACCCGCAAGCCACCATCGAAAAAATGCGCGTGGTGCGCGCCGCCGCCATGGCGCCCGCCCAACCCTCCGGCCAGGACCGCGCCGTAGCCGCTCAGGCCATGCAGACCATGCTGCAGGCTCAGGCCGAAATGGCTGCGGGCGAAGACGAGCGGGAAGGCGCCTTGTCGGTATTTGCCTGATTTTCTTTCCTGATTATTTCTCTTTTGATTGCCTGCGTATCCGGTAAGCGGGGTAGGTCTTTCCAAAAATTTGCGGAGCCATGGATGGCGGAGCATAAGCGCCACATGGATGTGCCGAAGGAGCGCTTTTTGGAAAGACCTACCCCGCTTGCACCCGGGCTTCAGGATTATTCTTTTGAACAGAAATTTCACACCAGCCTATTGACACCTCTGCTCACCAAAACGTATGTTTCAAACAAGCGTTTAACAACAAGCCGTGATGTCGAAACATCACCGTATCCGAGCAAACCCCGAGCAGCCTCCAAACAGGGCGCCGGGCCGTCAACCGAGGTGGAAACGATGCCTGAATACAAAGCTCCCCTGCGTGATATCCAGTTTGTCATGAACGAGTTGCTCAGTGCCGAGCAGCATTACGCCAGCCTGGAAGGGGCCGAAGATGCAACGCCGGATATGGTTGATGCCATTGTCCAGGAAGGGGCCAAGTTCTGTGAGCAGGTACTGTCTCCGCTTAACCGAGTGGGCGACGAAGAAGGCTGCCAGCTGACTGACGACGGCGTGAAAACGCCCACTGGTTTCAAGGAAGCTTACCAGCAGTACGTAGAAGGCGGTTGGCCGTCCATCACCGCCGATCCGAATTACGGCGGTCAGGGCCTGCCGCACTCCATTGGCCTGGTGATCAGTGAAATGGTGGGCACCTCCAACTGGTCCTGGGGCATGTACCCGGGCCTGAGCCACGGTGCCATCAACACCATCGAGGCCCACGGCACCGAGGAGCAGAAGCAGACCTACCTGACCAAACTCACCAGCGGCGAGTGGACAGGCACCATGTGCCTGACTGAGCCTCACTGCGGCTCGGATCTGGGCACTCTGCGCACCAAGGCTGAACCGAATGAAGACGGCAGTTACCGCATTACCGGCACCAAGATCTTCATTTCCGCTGGTGAACACGACATGGCTGAGAACATCGTCCACATCGTGCTGGCCCGCCTGCCGGGCGCGCCGGAAGGCACCAAGGGTATTTCCTTGTTCATCGTGCCCAAGTGTCTGCCGAACGAGGATGGTTCCGCCGGCGAGCGTAACGGTCTTTCCTGTGGCTCGCTGGAACACAAGATGGGTATCCATGGCAACGCCACCTGCGTGATGAACTTTGACGGCGCCAAGGGCTGGCTGATCGGGCCGGAGAACAAGGGTCTGAACTGCATGTTCACCTTCATGAATACCGCCCGGATCGGCACTGCCATTCAGGGTTTGGGCGCCGCCGAGCTGGGTTTTCAGGGCTCACTGGCCTATGCCAGGGAACGCCTGGCGATGCGTTCTCTGAGTGGCGCGAAGAACCCGGACGGCATTGCCGATCCGATCATCGTGCATCCGGACGTGCGCCGCATGCTGCTGACTCAAAAGGCCATCTCCGAAGGCGCCCGGGCCCTCATTTACCTGGCCGGCCAGCAAGTGGATATTGTTCACAGCGGCAAGAAGTACAAGGCCTGCTGTCTTTAGCCGGCACGGAGCCCTGATTCATGCGGTGTCCGGTCAGAATGCGCTGGACATCACTTCCTGCAGATCCTGCTTGAGCTCTTCTGGGGCCGTGAT
>JABXHG010000593.1 GCA_013393545.1 Alteromonadaceae bacterium
GGGTGGCAGCTTGAGGATCGGTGGGTGGTGCGGCCGACACAAGAGGGAGGAGGACAGGAGGAAGAAGGTGGGCGAGGAGCAGGCGAGGGCGGTGACCGACGGAGACGGCGGGGGCCGGCTGCTGGTGGAGGGTGCGCTTGAAGTGGGAGCGGGCGAGATAGGGACGGGAGGGTGGCGCGGAGGTGCCCACCTTGATGATATCGTTGCCGTCGGACAGCTCTTCCCAGACGGTCTTGTCGCCGTCCAGGTCGCGCATCTGGTCCACGTAGGCCAGCTCCACAGTTTCGCCCACGACGATCTCGCCGGAGTTTGGCTTGTCGTAGCCGGCAATCATCTTGAACAAAGTGGATTTACCGGCGCCATTACCACCGATGATGCCCACGATCGCACCCGGCGGCACGCTGAACGACACATCTTCGTACAACAGGCGGTCTTCAAAGGCCTTGCTGATGCCTTCGACTTCGATCACCTTGTTGCCCAAGCGCGGTCCGGGCGGGATGTACAGTTCGTTGGTTTCGTTACGCTTCTGGAATTCCTGGGAGCTCATTTCCTCGAAGCGGGCCAGGCGGGCCTTGCTCTTGGACTGGCGGCCCCTGGAGTTGGAGCGCACCCACTCGAGCTCCTGTGTTACGGCTGTCTGGTGGGAAGCTTCCTGCTTTGCCTCCATTTCCCGGCGCTTCTCCTTGTTCTCCAGCCACTGGCTGTAGTTGCCTTCGAACGGAATGCCCTGGCCGCGATCCAGTTCCAGAAGCCAGCCGGCGACGTCGTCCAGGAAGCAGCGTTCGTGGGTGATGGCTACCACGGTACCGTCGTAGTCGTGCAGGAAGCGCTCGAGCCAGGCCACGGATTCGGCATCCAGGTGGTTGGTGGGCTCGTCCAGCAGCAGCATGTCCGGACCGGACAGCAACAGGCGGCAAAGGGCCACCCGGCGGCGCTCACCACCGGACAGGACTTTTACCTTTTGATCCCAGGGTGGAAGGCGCAGGGCGTCGGCCGCGACTTCCATCTTGCGCTCGATGTCGTGGCCGTCGGTGGCCTGGATGATAGCTTCCAGCTCGCCCTGCTTCTGGGCCAGGGCGTCGAAGTCGGCGTCCGGCTCGGCGTAGGCGGCGTAGACCTGGTCCAGCTCGGCCAGCGCGTTGTGAACATGCTCGACAGACTCGTCAACAATTTCCTTGACGGTTTTTTCTTCATCCAGCTCCGGTTCCTGGGGCAGGTAGCCCACGTTGATGCCGGGCTGCGGGCGGGCTTCGCCGATGTAATCGGTATCGACGCCGGCCATGATGCGCAGCAGGGTGGATTTACCGGCGCCGTTCAGACCCAAAACGCCGATTTTGGCGCCCGGGAAAAAACTCAGGGATATGTCTTTAAGAATCTCGCGCTTGGGCGGAACCACCTTGCCCACGCGGTTCATCGTGTATACGTATTGGGCCATAACCGGCTGTGTCCTCTATGTGTCGGAGGTAAAGAAAACCAATGTGCGGATTAGCCACGTAAGGTAGCGAAACGGGCCAGCTATAGCAATAAAGGATGATTTTCAACCCGTTTTCGCGGTAGAATGCCGCACCAAATTTTCAACAGTCCGGGCGCGATTGCACCGCCCGGGCCGGCCAATGACACAGAGGCAGCACACCCATGTTTAATCGTGATATGAAAATCGCCGGTTACGACGACGAACTGTGGACCGCGATGGAAGCGGAGCGCAACCGCCAGGAAGTTCATATTGAGCTGATTGCGTCCGAAAACTACACCAGCCCGCGGGTGATGGAAGCCCAGGGCAGCGTGCTGACCAACAAATACGCCGAAGGCTACCCGGGCAAGCGTTATTACGGTGGCTGCGAATTTGTCGACAAGGCCGAAGAGCTGGCGATCGAGCGCGCCAAGGAACTGTTCGGAGCCGCTTACGCCAACGTACAGCCGCACTCCGGCTCCCAGGCCAACTCGGCGGTGTTCATGGCCCTGTTGAAGCCCGGCGACACCGTGCTGGGTATGAGTCTTGCCCACGGTGGCCACCTGACTCACGGTGCCAGCGTCAACTTCTCCGGCAAGATCTACAACGCGGTTCAGTACGGCATTAACACCGACACCGGTCTGGTGGATTACGATGAAATCGAGGCTTTGGCGGTTGAGCACAAGCCGAAGATGATCATTGCTGGCTTCTCCGCTTATTCTCAGGAGCTGGCCTTTGCCCGCTTCCGCGAGATCGCCGACAAGGTGGGCGCGTACCTGTTCGTTGATATGGCGCACGTGGCTGGCCTGGTTGCCGCCGGTGTGTACCCGGACCCGGTGCCTCACGCCCACGTGATTGCCACTACTACCCACAAAACTCTGCGTGGCCCTCGCGGTGGCCTGATTCTGGCCTGCGACGACGCCGATCTGCAGAAGAAGCTGAACTCTGCCGTATTCCCGGGTGGTCAGGGCGGCCCGCTGATGCACGTGATTGCGGCCAAGGCCGTGTGCTTCAAAGAGGCCATGAGCGATGAGTTCAAGGCGTACCAGGCACAGGTTGTGAAAAATGCCGCAGCCATGGCTGAAGTGTTTGTTGAGCGTGGCTTTGACGTGGTTTCCGGTGGCACCAAAAACCATCTGTTCCTGGTCAGCCTGATCAAGCAGGACATCACCGGTAAAGATGCCGACGCCGCTCTGGGCAAGGCTCATATCACCGTGAACAAGAACGCCGTTCCGAACGACCCGCGTTCACCGTTTGTTACTTCCGGTCTGCGTATCGGTACCCCGGCAGTAACCACTCGTGGTTTCAAGGAAGCCGAGTGCCGTGATCTGGCGGGCTGGATGTGTGACATTCTCGACAACCTTGAAGACGAAACCGTTATCGCCCGCGTACGCGAGCAGGTTGAAGCCGTTTGCGGCCGCCTGCCGGTTTACGGCTGAGGCAGGTGAACGCTTTTGCCCGGGGCCGCCGGTAAGCGCTCCCCGGGCGCATTCTTTCCGGAGTTCAGGTTATGCATTGTCCTTTCTGTGGTGAAGCCGAAACCAAGGTGATCGATTCACGCCTGGTGGCCGAGGGTGACCAGGTGCGTCGCCGCAGGGAGTGTTTGACCTGCCACGAGCGCTTCACCACCTTCGAAACCGCCGAACTGGTGATGCCGCGCGTGGTCAAGCAGGATGGCACCCGCCAGCCGTTTGATGAAGAAAAACTGCGGGCGGGGCTGATGAAAGCCCTGGAAAAACGGCCGGTCAGTATCGAGCAGATCGATGCCGCCCTGAATCGTATTCGTTATCGCCTGCGCGCCACAGGCGAGCGGGAAGTGAAGTCCATGCGCTTGGGCGAAGAAGTGATGACCGAGCTGCGTCAGCTTGATCAGGTGGCCTACGTGCGTTTTGCGTCTGTCTACCGCAGCTTCCAGGACATCAATGAGTTCAAGGAAGAGATTGAGCGGCTTTCACAGGGTGATGGTGAAGTGGCCGCCGACGTGGCCCGGGTGCTGGCAGACCAGCCTGCGGACAAAGGCAAGTCATGATTCTGGATCGTGACCGGGCGATGATGGCCCGGGCCATTCAACTGGCCTGGCGCGGGCGTTATTCCACCCATCCCAATCCGCGGGTGGGCTGCGTCATTGCCCGGGGCAACCGTATTGTTGGTGAAGGTTGGCACGAGCGTGCCGGTGAGGCCCATGCAGAAGTGCGGGCGCTGAGCCAGGCCGGTGACCAGGCTCGGGGCGCCCGGGCCTACATCACTCTGGAGCCGTGCAGTCACTACGGCCGCACGCCGCCATGCGCCAAGGCGCTGATTGATGCCGGGGTGTCTCAGGTATTCGCGGCTGTGCGTGACCCCAACCCATCGGTATCCGGCCGGGGGCTGGATATGTTGCGGGAAGCCGGCATTCGGGTACACGAAGGCTTGATGGAGCAGGAAGCGGCGCGCCTGAATCCGGGGTTTATGAAGCGCATGACCACCGGTCGCCCCTGGGTGCGCCTGAAAATGGCTGCCAGTCTTGATGGCCGCACCGCCATGGCCTCCGGCGAGAGCCAGTGGATTACCGGTCCCGAGGCACGGCGTGATGTGCAACGACTGCGCGCCTTGAGTGACGCAGTGTTGACCGGTGTAGGCACCGTGCTGGCCGACGACCCGTCCCTGAATGTGCGCCGGGAAGAAATGGGTGACATCGGCGATGCCACCGAACCCTCCCGGCAGCCGCTACGGGTAATTGCCGACAGGGATGCCCGTACACCGTCAGTTTCCCGTATTCTGCGCGGCGGCAATGTTCAGGTATTCTGCGCCAGCTCCACGCTGGCCACCGGGCCTGCGCAGGATCTGGCAGCACTGGGCGTAAGCCTCACCGGTGTTGCCTGGAAAGATAATGGCGTGGATGTGGCCGAATTGTTGGATGCCCTCGGCGAGCTGGGTATCAACGAGGTGCTGGTGGAGGCCGGGCCAACGCTGGCCGGCACCTTTATCGGCCAGAACCTGGTGGATGAACTCTGGTTGTATCAGGCACCGGTGTTCCTGGGCAGCACCGGGCGGCCCACGGCGCATCTGCCCATCGAAACCATGGCTGACAAGATACAGTGGACTGTACTGGATCGCCGTCAGGTAGGTGAGGATCAGCGCCTGATTCTCGCCCGCCGCTAACCGTCCCATTCATTTTCCCGGTGGTCGTTGCCGCCGCTGGAAAGGCAGGGTGCATAAACCTATGGCACTGAACAGTATTGAAGAGATCCTCGAGGATATCCGTCAGGGCAAGATGGTCATCCTGATGGACGACGAAGATCGTGAAAACGAAGGCGACTTGGTGATGGCCGCCGAGCATTGCAGCGCCGAGGCCATCAACTTCATGGCTCGTTTCGGCCGGGGTCTGATTTGCATGCCCATGAGCCGCGAGCGCTGTGAGCAGCTCGAGCTGCCGTTGATGGTGCAGCAGAACGCTTCCGGCTTCGGCACCAAGTTTACCTTGTCGATTGAAGCGGCCGAAGGCGTGACTACCGGTATTTCCGCCGCCGACCGTGCCCGCACGGTTCAGGCTGCTGTGGCTCGTAATGCCAAGGCTACTGATCTGGTGCAGCCAGGCCACATCTTTCCTTTGATGGCCGACCCCGGCGGTGTGCTGAGCCGCGCGGGCCACACCGAAGCATCCTGTGATCTGGCCTCGCTGGCCGGTTGCGAGCCGGCCGGCGTGATCTGCGAAATCATGAACGATGACGGCTCCATGGCCCGCCGGGAAGATCTGGAACGGTTTGCCGAAGAGCACGACCTGAAAATCGGCACCATTGCCGATCTGATTCACTACCGCACACTGAACGAGAAAACCGTGGAGTGTGTGGAAGAGAACGAGCTGGACACCGAATACGGCGTCTTTACCCTGCGCACCTACCGCGACAACATTCAGGGCGCCACGCACCTGGCCATGGTGATGGGTGATATCGAGCCGGACCAGCCTACCTTTGTGCGCGTGCACATTACTGACACCCTGCGGGACCTGTTGGGCGCGCGTCGCAAGGACTCCCGCAGCTGGCCGCTTCACCATGCGCTGGAGAAAGTGGCTGAAGAAGGGCAGGGCGTTGTGGTGCTGCTGAACAGCGCCGAGGACAGCTACAACCTTGAAGACCGGATTCACGAGTTTTTCGACCGGGACCAGGCCGCTTCCTCGAAGGGCGGTTCCGGCGTTTACTTTACCGTGGGGACCGGCTCACAGATTTTGCGGGACATTGGCGTGGGTAAAATGCGCCTGTTGAGCCCGCCGGTGAAATTCTCCGCCATTTCCGGCTTCGATCTGGAAGTGGTGGAATACGTACCCTATTCGCAAGAGTGATGGTAATGAACGATATTAGAGTGATTGAAGGTGATTTCACCCAGTGCAGCGGTCGCTACGCGCTGGTGGTTGGCCGTTTTAACGGCTTTGTCGTGGAAAGCCTGGTGGAAGGCGCGGTAGACACGCTACTTCGCCACGGCATCTCCAAAGATGACATCACCATTGTGCGGGTGCCTGGTGCCTATGAAATGCCGTTGGCGGTTAAACGCGTGGCGGAGACCACTGAGTATGACGCCGTGATTGCCCTGGGTGCGGTCATTCGTGGCGGCACACCGCACTTTGACTATGTGGCCGGAGAAGCGTCCAGCGGTTTGGGCGCGGTGAGCCTGGATTCCGACGTACCGGTGAGCTTTGGTGTGTTGACGGTGGATTCCATCGAACAGGCCATTGAGCGCTCGGGCACCAAGGCCGGTAACAAGGGCGCGGAAGCGGCTATTACCGCGCTGGAAATGGTCAGTCTGTTCAAGAAGTTGGGTGAGTAATGAGCGAAGCAGGCGAAAACACTCCCCAACCGGCGAGCAACAAACCGAAAGCCGGCGACCGCCGCCGTGCCCGTGCCCTGGCGATGCAGGCGCTGTATCACCGACACTACAGCAAGACCGCCGTCTCTGACATCGAGGCGGAGTTCATGGTCGATAACGACATGAGCAAGGTCGACCAGATGTATTTCCGGGACCTGCTGCGCGGCGTTCACCGCGAACAGGCCGAGCTGGACCGGCTGCTGGAGCCGTACCTCGACCGCCCGTTGAAAGAAGTGGACCCGATCGAACTGGCTATTGTGCGGCTGGGCGCTTACGAGCTGAAGCACCGGGTGGATGTGCCGTACAAGGTGGTGATCAACGAAGGCATCGAAATGGCCAAGCGTTTTGGTGGTACCGAAGGGCACAAGTTCGTTAACAGCATTCTGGATAAACTCAGCCGCCGCCTGCGCATGGCGGAAACCCGCCCGCGCTGATCGGGTGGTTTTTTGATGGGTGAGTTCGAGCTGATCCGGCAGTTTTTCCAGCCGCTGGCCGATTCGGCCGGTACGGATCAGCTGATTCTGGGCCCGGGTGACGATTGCGCGATCCAGCGCGTACCCCCGGGCCGGGATCTGGTCTTCTCTGTCGACACCCTGGTGGAGGGTGTTCACTTCCCCGAGCATTATCATTCCGAATATCTGGGCTGGCGAGCTCTGGCCGTCGCGTCGAGTGATCTGGCGGCCATGGGTGCGAACCCCGTCTGCTTTACTCTGGCGCTGACCCTGCCAAAAGCAGATGAGAACTGGTTGGCTGGCTTTGCCAGAGGTCTGGCACGGGGCAGCAAGGCGTTTGGCATTGCCCTGGCCGGTGGTGATACCACTCGAGGCCCTTTAACACTGACGCTGCAGGTGCATGGAACTGTAGAGCAGGGGGCGGCTTTGTGCCGCCATGGTGCGCGGCCCGGAGATCTGGTGTGTGTGTCTGGTCAGCTCGGAGATGCCGGCGCGGCGCTGGATTTTCTGGCGAGTCCGGATCCGTCTGCAATTCAGCGGCAGGTGTTGAAGCGATACCATTTCCCCGAACCCCGGTTGGCGCTTGGCCCGGAACTGGTTGGCCGTGCCACGGCCGCCATCGATATTTCGGACGGCCTGCTGGCAGATTTGCAGCATATCCTTCAGGCTTCCGGCGTTGGCGCTTGCCTGAATGCCGGCGACATCCCGATCAGCGAAGCGCTTCGGCAGTTGCGGGGAGAGCGGGCCACCGAGCTGGCACTGACGGCCGGCGATGATTACCAGCTGTGTATCACTATTTCACCGGACCAGTGGCAGCAATTGCCTGGCCCTGTGCGGCAGGAGCTGACTGTGGTCGGACACATCGAAGCGCAACTGGGGTTGCGAGTAAAAGGTGCGCCGGCGCTGCCTGCCAGTACAGGATTTGATCATTTCGGGAGCAAACTGTGATTGACCCCAGGGACTCATCCCAAAATCCCTCGAAAGATACCTCTAAATGCCACTCCAGCCACGAGGGCATTGATCCGGCCCTCGAACCGGATGTTCCCGAGTCCATTCTCCCTCCCGGCTTTCTGCGTGATCCGGTCCACCTCCTGGCATTCGGCTTTGGCAGCGGGGCGGCCGCCCGGGCGCCCGGTACCTGGGGTAGCCTGGCTGCTATACCGCTATGGTATCTGTTTGCCTGGTTGCCCCAGCCCCTTTATTGGCTGGTGGTAATCGTGGCCTGCCTGGTGGGCATCTGGTTGTGCGGCAAGACCGCCCGTGACCTGAAAGTGCATGACCATGGAGGCATTGTCTGGGACGAATTCGCCGGCATGTGGATTGCGCTGGCACTGATACCGGACGACATTTACGGCGTATTGATGGCGTTCATGCTGTTCCGCCTGTTCGATATCGTCAAACCCTGGCCCATAAACTGGCTGGACAGACACCTGCCGGGTGGTACCGGCATTATGGTGGACGACATTATTGCTGGTTTTATGGCGCTAGGGTGCCTGTGGGCGATCGATGCATGGTTGATGCCATTCATCGTCTAATGTAGGCGCTGTTCTTCAGGTAGCATCCGAATCACGTGCAGAAAACGGCGTAGGCCCTCTTCGGCCCGTTCCCTGGAAGCAAACGGGCCGCTGTCAAAACCCTCGCGGGTGGTGAAGTACCATTTATTACCCACACAGAAAAAACGGTTGCTTCGGAAAGGAACCGATCCCTGTTCGCCGGCTCTTTGTTGCATCTCCATGGTGTCTCCCTTACCCGAATTGAGATACGCTTCGGGCAGCATGGTAATTTCGTAGAGCCGGGCCGGTTCTGATCGATTATTAGAATTCTATTCATTGGAAAGGAGCATATTGAGTATGTGCCAGGTTTCGAGATTGTTCAAATTTGCAGCACTGATGGCCAGTGCATTGTTGGTGGGCTGCGCTTCTTCCGCCGCTCGCATCAATACCTGGGAAGGCAGTCCGCAGGCGGCGGCCAATCCGGCAGTGCTGACAGCGCCCGGCGAAATCCAGGTGCTGAGTGTGAATGGCCAGAGTTTGACCACCTACCTGATTGATGATCTGAAGCTTGATTACGGCCTTTTGCCGGGTGATAACGAAGTCGTATTCACTTACAAAACCATCTGGGCAAAGGCTGGTGTAGTCGATAACGGCGAGTCCAAGGTGCATATCGTTGAAAGCGAGCCACAGGTAGCCCGTTTCTCCGCCATCGCCGGGGAAAACTACCAGTTCTCTTACGAAAAGCCGGCCAATCGCCGTGAAGCCGAATCATTGATGGAAGATTTCTCCGCTGAGATTGTGACGGCTGGCGGTGAAACGGTTGCCATGTCCAGTGAATGGGACGGCCAGTCCGCCTTTGCGCCGGCGCGTACTCCCGTTCCGGCCACTACCGGTGCGGGCACCACCGAGGGTGAGTCCAGCGGTACTACCCTTGAGCAGCTGAAGACGATCTGGGCTGGCGCGACCGAGGAAGAGAAACGTGCTTTCCTGCGCTGGGCGTTTGAGTAAACAGGAGTAGCCAACCTGCCAGCAAAAGCCGGGCAAAATGTCCGGCTTTTTTGTGCCTGATGACCCGTCCTGAATAAGGTTTATGTGTCGGTCGGGGCATCTGCCCAGCGCTTAAGTTCTGCGTCCTGACTCAGGCGCTCCCAGAACCACATCATGGCCTTGCCCTGATCATCGGCGTGGCGGGCGAGGTGTAAACCAATGGGCGCGCGTTCCTCTTCCACGGTTTTGGCCACCAACGTGCCTTCAACCAACTGTTTGCGAACCCGGGGCAGGGGCACCCAGCCAACGCCGAGGCCAGCTTCCTGAGCCGCTATTTTTTGGTCAATATTACTGACGGTGAGCGTGCGTTGGCGCTGAAAAATACCGGCGTTCCCCGGCGGCAGCGAACGGGACGTGTCGGCTGCGACAACTGCCGGGTAGCGGGCAATGTCTGAATTGGTGAGTGGTTCATAGGCGCCGGCAAGGGGATGATTGGCGGCCACCACAAAAACAAATGGGATGCTGCCCAGCGGTTTGGTGGTGAAGGCTCCTGCCGGTTTACTCAGCTGATCGGCTCCGACAATCATATCCACACGCCGGCTTTGCAGGGCATCCCAGGCGCCGGCAAACACTTCTTCGACAATTTGCACATCCACCGGCACGCCAAGTTGATAGAAATCTTCGACAGCCGGAAACAGGCATTGCGCGGGGATCAACGAGTTAAAGCCAATCCTCAACCGTGTTTCCCAACCCTGGGCGACCTGCCGGGTGGTGTGGGCGAGGTTTTCCGCCGCCTCCAGCAGCGCGCGCCCTTCATTCAGCAAATAGCGCCCGGCAGGCGTTAGTGCCGCCTTGTGACCGGAGCGGTCATAGACCTGGAGGTCCAGGTCTTCCTCCAGCTTCTGAACGGTATAGCTGATGGCCGACGGCACCCGAAACAACTCCGCCGCCGCCCCGGCGAAGCTACCTTTCCGGTCGATGGCGTCCAGCACCTTGAGTGCGTCGATGGTTATGGCTGTATGCATGTTCGAATAATCTGAAAGTGTTTGCCAGAAATGCTTGCTATCAGCCTAGCAGGGGAGGGGTTAGCCTGTCCCCAAGGTAAAGCATTTATTTGCCACGGAACCCATATATGGGTTCTGTGGCCAAAAAGGAGTCTTTCATGGGTTTACTAGTAGACGGCAAGTGGGTTGATCAGTGGTACGACACGGACAAGACTGGCGGCAAGTTCGAGCGGGAGGCGGCCCGGTTTCGTAATTGGGTGACGGCCGATGGCTCGGCTGGGCCGGAAGGTGAGGGTGACTTTCAGGCCGAAAGCGGGCGTTATCACTTGTATGTTTCCATGGCCTGCCCCTGGGCGCACCGAACGTTGATTTTCCGGAAACTGAAAGGCCTGGAGTCGCACATCGGTATTTCTGTGGTGCACCCGGATATGGTGGAAAACGGCTGGGAATTTCGGCCGCAGGATGACCAGCACCGTGATCATCTCTACAACTCGGATTTCATGCACCAGGTATACACCCGCGCTGCGCCAGACTACTCAGGCCGCGTGACGGTGCCGGTGTTGTGGGACAAGCAACAGGAAACCATCGTCAGCAATGAATCCGCCGATATCATTCGCATGTTCAATTCGGCGTTTAATGAGCTGGATGGCGTGAACGCGGATTTGGATCTCTACCCGGAGGCGCTTAGGGCGGAAATTGAAGCGATCAACGAGCGGGTCTACCACACGGTCAACAACGGCGTGTACAAGGCCGGTTTTGCCACCGCGCAGGACAAGTATGAGCAGGCTTACACGGAGCTGTTTGATTCGCTGGACTGGCTGGAGAAAATCCTGTCTGAACGGCGCTATTTAACGGGGAGTCAGTTAACGGAGGCGGATTGGCGGTTGTTCACCACCCTGATTCGTTTTGATGCGGTGTACTACAGCCATTTCAAATGCAACCGGCAGCAGATTCGCGATTATCCAAACCTGTCGGGTTATTTGCGGGAGTTGTATCAGGTGCCGGGTGTGGCGGAAACGGTGGATATTGGCCAGATCAAGCGCCATTATTATCTGAGTCAGCGCACCATTAACCCGACGCAGATTGTGCCGGTGGGGCCGGAGCTGGATTTCAGTGCGCCGCATGGGCGTGAATAGTGTGGGTTAGATCGGTGAGGTGCAGGCACGCGGTCGGGTAGGCTCTCCCAAAACACGCTGTAAAGACGTCCCTGTCCCGCTCGAGCTCCGCCATCCATGGCTCCGCACGGTTTTGGGAGAGCCTACCCGACCGCATGCGTCATCTTAGGGAGTTAACTCACGCGGGCAACAGCCACTTCGGTAAGCAGCTCCAGTGCTTCCTTGTGAGCCGATTCCGGCAGGCAGGTCAGCAGCTCCCGAGCGATCCGGGCCTGCTCCTTCGCCTTGTCCATGGTGTATTCGATAGCGCCAGACTGGCGTACGGTTTCCAGCACTTTGGGCAAATCATCCAGGCCGCCCTTGCGAATGGCCTGGCGAATCAGCAGGCGGCTTTCTTCATCCACATTGTCCATGGCGTAAATCAGCGGCAGGGTGGTTTTACCCTCGGCCAGATCATCGCCCACATTCTTGCCCATGGTTTCGGCATCGCCCTGGTAATCCAGTACGTCATCCACCAGCTGGAAGGCCATGCCCAGGTGCTTGCCGTAGTCCTTCAGGGCCGTTTCCTGTTCGTCCGAGGCGCCGGCCAACTGGGCGCCGGTGTGGGAAGCAGCTTCGAACAGCATGGCGGTTTTGTTGTGAATCACCTCCATGTACTGTTCTTCCGTCAGATCCGGGTTCTTCACGTTCATCAGCTGCATCACGTCGCCCTCGGCAATCACCGCCGTGGCGCGGGACAGCACGTTCATGATCGGCAGGCTTTGCAGTTCCACCATCATCTCGAACGCCCGGGCGTAGAGGAAATCACCTACCAGCACGCTGGGCGCGTTGCCCCATTTGGCATTGGCGGTGCTGCGGCCACGTCGCATGTCCGAGGTGTCTACCACATCGTCGTGGAGGAGTGTGGCGGTGTGCAGGAATTCGATCACGGCGGCCAGTTTCAGGTGGTCGTCAGCCTTGTAGCCGGCCGCCTGACTGGAAAGCAGCACCAGCAGGGGGCGCAGGCGCAAGAACAGAAAGCGCCGGACGTGGCTGCCGAGCAAGCAGCGAAACCGGCCGAAGCGCCGGCAGCACCAGAGCCGACGGAAAAAGCACCGGCGCCTGAACCGGAAAAAGCGCCGGAAGAGCCGG